>CAMNQH010000027.1 GCA_946549035.1 uncultured Lachnospiraceae bacterium
GCAGTCAACGTGTGCATAATGTCTCTTGTCAGTCTCATACTCAACGTGAGCGGTAGAAATTGTAATACCTCTTTCTCTCTCTTCCGGAGCCTTATCAATGTTATCAAAATCTGTAGCAACGTTACCGGCAACTCTCTCAGAAAGTACCTTTGTGATTGCTGCTGTCAGGGTAGTTTTACCATGGTCAACGTGGCCAATGGTGCCGATATTACAATGTGGTTTGGATCTTTCAAATTTAGCTTTAGCCATTTTATAACGTCCTCCTTAATATCACGCCGCGACCGGCGTTTTTATTGCTTCGCTATTACTGATTATATTAAATAATCGTTGATTTTTCAAGTATTTTTACTTACCTTTTGCAGAAATAACTTTTTCCTGAACGGATTTGGGAACCGGCTCATATTTTTCAAAGAACATAGAATAATTACCACGTCCTTGTGTTCTGGACCGCAGATCTGTGGAATAGCCAAACATTTCTGCCAAAGGAACAAATCCACGAACGATTTTTCCTCCGCCCAAATCATCCATACCTTCAATACGTCCACGACGGGAATTGATATCGCCAATTACATCGCCCATATATTCTTCCGGCATGGTTACTTCTACTTTCATAATCGGCTCTAACAGAATCGGATCTGCCTTGGACATAGCATCCTTAAATGCCAGAGAACCTGCGATATGGAACGCCATTTCGCTGGAGTCAACCTCATGGTAAGAACCGTCATATACATTGGCGTGGATACCCACTACCGGGAAGCCTGCCAGAATACCGGCCTTGGTTGCCTCTTCGATACCTTCCCCTACTGCCGGAATATATTCCTTGGGAATTGCACCGCCCACAACGGTAGATTCGAACTTGAACAGCTCTTCCCCGTTGGCATCCATAGGCTCGAATTTCACCTTACAATGACCATACTGACCACGTCCACCGGACTGTTTTGCATACTTGCTGTCTACATCAACCGCCTTTGTAATGGTCTCTTTATAAGCAACCTGTGGAGCGCCTACATTTGCTTCCACCTTAAACTCCCGAAGGAGACGGTCAACGATAATCTCCAGATGAAGTTCGCCCATACCTGCAATAATCGTCTGACCCGTTTCCTGATTGGTATGAGCCCGGAAGGTAGGATCTTCTTCTGCCAGTTTTGCAAGAGCTTCGCCCATCTTTCCTTGACCTGCTTTGGTCTTAGGCTCGATTGCCAGCTCAATAACCGGTTCCGGAAACTCCATGGATTCCAGAATAACCGGATGCTGCTCATCACAGATTGTATCGCCAGTCGTTGTAAGCTTAAAGCCTACTGCTGCTGCGATGTCACCGGAGTATACTTTATCCAGCTCTTCCCGCTTATTAGCATGCATCTGAAGTATACGGCCAACACGCTCTTTTTTATCTTTTGTAGCATTCAAAACATAAGAACCTGACTTCATTGTACCGGAATATACACGGAAAAATGCCAGTTTTCCAACAAACGGGTCAGTCATAATCTTAAATGCCAATGCAGAGAAAGGCTCGTCGTCAGATGAATGACGTTCAATCTCATTGCCTTCCAAATCTACGCCTTTAATTGACGGAATATCTGTAGGCGCCGGCATATACTGCAAAATTGCATCCAAAAGCTTCTGAACGCCCTTATTCCGATACGCAGAACCGCAGCAAACCGGAACTGCCGTACATTCACAGGTTCCTTTTCTCAGCGCCGCTTTCATTGCTTCTTCAGAAGGTTCTTCTCCTTCCAAATATTCCAGCATTAAATCATCATCCAGCTCACAGATCTTTTCTACTAATTCAGAACGATAAAGCTCTGCATCATCCTTCATATTATCCGGAATATCCGTGATGGAAATATCATCGCCCTTATCGTCATTATAAATATATGCCTTCATTTCGAATAAGTCGATAATTCCCTGGAATTCATCTTCCTTGCCAATAGGCAGCTGCAAAATAATCGCATTTTTGCCAAGACGCTCCCGGATCTGATCCACTGCATTGTAGAAATCAGCTCCCATAATGTCCATCTTGTTAATAAATGCCATTCTCGGTACATTATACGTGTCAGCCTGACGCCATACATTCTCAGACTGCGGCTCCACTCCGCCCTTTGCACAGAAAACGCCTACAGCGCCGTCCAATACGCGAAGGGAACGTTCTACTTCAACCGTAAAGTCAACGTGTCCCGGAGTATCAATAATATTGATACGATGCTCCAATGCACCCGGCTTGGGCTTGCAGTTTTCCTGCTGTGTCCAGTGACAGGTTGTAGCGGCTGAAGTAATGGTAATTCCTCTTTCCTGCTCCTGTTCCATCCAGTCCATGGTAGCAGTTCCTTCATGAGTATCGCCAATCTTATAATTAACACCGGTATAATACAGAATACGCTCGGTCAATGTGGTCTTACCAGCATCGATGTGAGCCATAATACCGATGTTTCTGGTTCTCTCTAATGGATATTCTCTTCCAGCCAAGGTTTTTTCCTCCTATATTTCTTCTGAAAAACAGCACACGGAATGCCAATCCGCAATCCATGCCGGGTGCATGGCCGGAAAAGCCCGAAAGCTCTTTGGGCATTCGTGTACTATAAGATTCCTTAGAATCTGTAATGTGCAAAAGCCTTGTTGGCTTCTGCCATCTTGTGCATATCTTCTTTTCTCTTCACAGAAGCTCCCGTATTGTTAGCTGCATCCATAATTTCATTCGCGAGTCTTTCTTTCATCGTCTTCTCGCCCCTTTTACGGGAGAACATGGTGAGCCAGCGAAGTGCTAAAGCCTGACGCCTGTCCGCTCTTACTTCGATAGGTACCTGGTAAGTTGCTCCACCGATACGTCTTGCCTTTACCTCAAGAACCGGCATAACGTTGTTCATCGCATCCTCAAATACCTCAATGGCAGGTCTTTCTGTCTTCTCTGCGATACGCTCAAATGCTCCGTATACAATCTTCTGTGCCGTACTCTTCTTACCGTCCAACATAATGTTATTGATAAGCTTTGTCACTACCTTATTATTGTACAGCGGATCTGCTAATACGTCTCTCTTCTGGGTATGTCCTTTACGTGGCACGTTACTTCCCTCCTTAATCATGTTTTCGCCAATGGAATATTGATCTCCATCGGACTTCATTCCGGTCACCGGACGAAACAACTGTTTTGCCGGGCCGCTTAGATCTTCTCGATTAATTCAACGGTACTCACATGTTTGCCTCTAATGTGTTCGTGCGGAAACTCATTTATCATTTAAAAGAATGTACGCCGCAGCGCTTTTCCAACACTAACCATAGATCTGTTTGTGATACACTGTCCGCTGTTATTTCTTAGCGTCTTTCGGCCGCTTAGCGCCATATTTGGAACGGGCCTGGCGTCTGTTTGCAACGCCTGCCGTATCCAACGTACCACGGATAATGTGATATCTGGTACCTGGTAAGTCTTTTACCCTGCCGCCGCGGATTAATACAACGCTATGCTCCTGCAGATTGTGGCCTTCACCCGGAATGTAGCTTGTTACTTCAATTCCGTTAGAAAGACGTACTCTGGCGATTTTACGAAGAGCAGAGTTAGGCTTTTTCGGAGTAGCAGTCTTAACTGCTGTACAAACACCTCTCTTCTGAGGAGAAGAAGTATCGGTAGGACGCTTTCTCAAAGAATTATATCCCTTCTGCAAAGCCGGTGCCGTTGACTTCTTAACAGATGTCTGTCTTCCTTTTCTTACTAACTGGTTAAATGTTGGCATTCTTTTCACCTCCTGTAGTATTCGTGAATGTGCATTTGCATACACGCTAAATTATTATATAAGCGCTGGATGAAGATGTCAAGTTCTTTTTTATTAATTCAGCGCTTATTTTGACGCTTCCCTCATACATTACATCTTTTTCATCCAAGAACACAGGATATGTATTGATTTCTTCTTCTGTTTTTTCTATAATAAAACGTATTGGAACCTACAACGCAGCTTCTGAGAAGACTTCTCTTTTGTGTCGTCAATCGCTAATGCGCTTTCCCTTTGGCTCCTATCATCAAATACAAAAAAGAAACGGAGGATAACTTATTATGGAAAATCATGAAAATGACCGAAACGAAACACCAACCTATTACGAAATGCCAGACCCATCCAGTACGCAGGGGCAATCATCACAGTATGCTTCTGCCCTGCAGCCAGAACAGGTTCATGAAAATGTAATTGCAGGGGCTGTAGGCGCATTTCTTTTTGCCCTCATCGGCGGTATCCTTTACTTCATTGTCTACCAATTCGGATATATTGCCGGAATCTGCGGACTGATTATCGTAGTGCTGTCTATGTTCGGATATGGGCTTTTCTCTGGAAATAAAAGCTCTCTGAAGGGCACTGTCATTGCTATCATCATGTCTATTTTATCTATTGTACTGGCAGAATACCTGAGCCTGTCCTATGTGATTTATGATGTATACAAAACCGATCTCTCCATTACATTTTTCGAAGCGGTCCAGATGACGCCGGATTTCTTATCAGAACCTGACGTCATGACAGCTTTTCTCAAGGATTTGGGCATTGCACTCGTTCTGGGAGCAGTCGCTTCTGCCGGAAGATTACGCAGAAGATAACATCAAAACCACTAAGTTGAAGCTGGAGCCAATAGAGTGTACACCACTCTTTTGGTTCCATATTTAACATCTCTTCTATCTATCATCTTTTCCGCTATTGGGAATATTATTCCATTTTTTTGAATTTATGGATTAGAAATGCTGTATAGCCCTGTTTCCCCAAATTGAAAGTAGTGAATGGAAGATATTTTCTTCCCTTGAATCCATTGATACTCCCCTTGGATTCCTTCCAACATTGGAGAATTATACAACCATGCAGCAATACGCTCTCTCTCCTGCTTTAGATTTTGCGGAACCGGTTTCAATTCCAGTTCTTCTATACACTGTTTCACCGCCATCACCGCATTGTAAAGATCCGATACAACGCTACTGTCAGGAGCATTCCCATTATGATCTTTTCTATATGCCTGCACCAGCTGTCTCCAATCCTCTCCCTCATACGATCCGTCAAATTTATTCCATATATACGTATTTAACAATGCAGACTGGTTTTCTTCTATCATATTGCGTTCAAAGCTGGAAAATGACGCTGTAATTCTCCGTCCCTCCGTTACGCCTCGCCGCCTGAGCTCCGTTACTAAAAAACCATATTCCTCTGCGCGTACCAGGGAAATGTACCCGTCTGCTTTCGCGTTCAGCGCTTGCACCACCCCTTTCAATCCATCTTCCTGCTGTAAATCTATGTGCACCACCTGTATCAATTCCAACTCTAGTTCTGTCAAGACCTCATCTAAAAGCGCCGCTGTTTCTACTTGAGAGCTGTCTGAAGGATTGGCAAACATAACCACCTTTTGAATATCAGGATTTAACTGTTTCCACAGCCTCACCGCTTCTATTTCTCCTTCCGTAGAATCGCTCATATAAGAAATACCATAAGGCGCCGTCTGTTTCCGAATCGTTTCATAAGAATAGGTAGCGATATTTGGAACTTCAGCATCCAGCACCAGCTTTGCCCCGGCCGCCGTCCCAGGCGCATCCATCGGCCCTAGAAAAATACGCTGAGTGTCAACCAACCTTTTTTCTATCTCCAATACATGCTCCGTTTTGAACTCCGTGTCCAAAACTGTAACCTTCAAAGGGAGCCCCAAAATACCTCCGCCTTCATTTATAACCTTCTGGGCATACTCTACCGCCCATTTCACCGGCTCTCCGATGTAAGACAACTCTCCAGTAACAGGACTTAATACCATCAGTTCATAGCAGAGTTCCTTCTCCCCTTCTTCTGCGGCTCGCCTGTTCTCAGCTACTTGCTGCTTCTGGGCAAAGGCAAAGCACAGAAAAAGAAAGAACAGCATCGCAATACTTTCCCATGTCCTCCGAACTCTCCCCCTTTCATCTATTTTATGCTTGCCAATTCGCACTGCCGTTCCCCCTCTCTTCCCTTTCACACAGATAAAACCAAAAACTGCTTCCCTGATTCAATCGGCTGTCTACACCGTATCTGCCTCCATGCATCTCCATAATTTCTTTTACAATATGCAAGCCGATTCCTGTTCCAGTCTTATTTGTTCCATAGGGATCCACCTTATAATAGCGTTTCCAAATAAATGGAAGCTGATCAGCGCAAATACCAGTTCCGTAATCCCTGACAGACGTTCTCACATAGCTTCCTTCCTGTCGGCTTTTAATATGGATACGCTTAGTATCAATGGAAAATTTTATTGCATTACTTATAAAATTTTCCAACACCCGGCCAATCATCTTCCGATCGGCGTATACCATCAATTCCTCTTCTACCTCAAATTCTATCACAAATCCATCCAGCTCCTGATGCACTCCCAAGGAATCCACCACTGCCCGTATCAGTTGAGTCAAATTAAAATACTCTTTTTTTACCTCCCATGTCTTGGATTGGAGCCTGGCCAGCTCCATCGTATCGTTAATAAATCCCGTCAGCTTTTCTGTTTCTGACAAAATACGCTGCAAATGTTCCTCACGTTTGACGGGATTCTCTCCAGAAACGGTCTGGATCATCTCAGCATACATTTTAATAACCGTCAAGGGCGTCTTCATGTCATGAGATACATTCGCGATAAATTCCCTTCGCAGCTCCTCCGTGGCCTGAAATTCCGAAGCTGCTATTTCCAAAGTTTCGGATAACTGCTGCACTTCATAACATCCTTTTTTAGGAAAATCTACCTGATAATTGCCTCTTGCCAACAGCCTTGCTTTTTCTGTCAGACGATCCATAGGTCCGGAAAATCTCTTCGTAATAATCAAAGACAGTACCGATGCAATAGCAAGAACGACAACCAGCGCAAAGATAACCCTAGTACTTAAAAGATGTATCAGATAATCCACATTCGCCAGGGATTTGCTAAAAATCAAAACCTCCCTGCTGCCTTCCCAGTTTGCAATTACTATGGCTATAACCGCCCATTCCACATTTCGGACCGCGTCCTCCACACGATAGCGATAACATCCTCCATTTTTATCCAGAAGCGAAAAGAGCTCTCTTGGGATAATGCCTTCCGCCTGCACCCTGGCATCCTCTCCCTGATTATCCAGGGACAGCAAAAGTTCCATTCCCTGTTCCGAAACAATCTGCACAAAATAGTTTTCGCCTCCGGAAATAAATTTTAGATTTGTTTTAAAATCCGGCTCCCCATAAGTTGCCGCCGCCGTCCAGGCCACTCGATCCAGTTCTCGTACTGTTTCATTCTGATAACCGACTTTTAAAGACGTTCCCAGCACAATCCAAAATAGCAGTGCAATCCCCGCAGCTAAAAGCGTAAAGCTCACCCACATCCCAAAACCCATACGATGTATCAGCTTATTCGGCTTCAAACTTATACCCCACCCCTCTGTGTGTTACAATAAATTTTCGATATTCTCCCAAAGAACGGCGAAGCATTTTTATATGAGAATCCACTGTTCTGCCATCGCCGCAAAAATCAAATCCCCATATTTTTTCTAATAATTCCTCCCTGGAAAACACAATATCCTCATGCTCTGCTAAAAAGAACAGTAAATCATATTCTTTAGGGGTCATAGTAATCCGTTCTTCGTCTATATAGACTTTGCGCCCGGTAATGTCCATCCACAATCCTTCATACTCCAAAATGGTTCGTTCCCGCCTGGGAGATGCCCCGGAACGTCTGCGAATAACCGCTTTTACCCGAGCCATCAATTCTTTCAGTGAAAAAGGCTTTACCACATAATCGTCTATTCCTAACTCAAATCCATAAAGCTTGTCATACTCCTCGCCTCTTGCAGAAAGCATCAGTACCGGAATGTCTTTTTTCTTTTTTATCTCCTTGTAAGCAGTAAAACCATCTATCTTTGGCATCATAATGTCCATGATAATCAAATCAAAGTCTTCCTGCCCACAGATACGGACAGCCTCAATACCGTCTCTGGCTTCCGCCACCTGGTAGCCTTCAAATTCTGCAAATTCCCGTATACCCAATCGAATCGCTTCCTCATCGTCTACAATTAATATTTTTTCTTTTCCCATGTTCTTCTCCCATATCTGCTTTCTTCCTGACAGCATACCACAACACGACAAAAAGAGCAAAAGCAATGCTTCGCTCTCTTTGTCGCGCCAATATGTATTCTAAACATTTTTCATCAACATACAAATTATGCAAAGAATAATAGTTCCAACTGTCGTATTCAACACCGTGCAAATTCCCACGTATTTGTATGATTTCTTTGCCTGTACCTTACAAATT
This sequence comes from uncultured Lachnospiraceae bacterium, assembly GCA_946549035.1. GTDB lineage: Bacteria > Bacillota > Clostridia > Lachnospirales > Lachnospiraceae > 14-2. Next base: position 8,245 of record CAMNQH010000027.1, read on the forward strand.
TCATTTGCCGCAATAAATCCTGCATTTGTAGGTAGCGTATCAAATGTTGTTGCGCAGAATGCGGATACACGTGCAAAAGCATTCATATTCACTCCCATGGATTGCGCCAGGGGCGTAAACACCGGAAGACCTACGCCAAGGCCCGCAGGCCCGGAACCGCCGATCAGCGTCATAACCATCATGGCAATCATAGCCACCACTAAAGGATTTCCCTGGAAGCCGGCAAGTACCTCTGTTAATCCCGCAAATGCCGGTGTCACTGCTACCACGGATCCAAAACCGGCTACTGCTGCAGCACCGCAGGAAACGATAGCCGCATTGGTGCATGCATTTCCCATGCATTTCAGGAAGCTGTTCATATCTTGAAATCCTTTGTGCATTAAAATAACCGCTATAATAATTCCAGCCATCAAGGCAAAATTCACATCAATCCCAACTGCATTATACAAAACAAATACCAAAATCATAGGAATCAAAGCAATAAGCGGATTGGGAAGCTGCTCTTCACTGCTCTCCTCAAATGCCGTTGCAGCGTTTTCATCGTAGAAGTTCCCTTTTTTCAGTTCCTTTTTTGCTGCAAAATTTAGATAAATTACGTTTAGGATCAAGATAATAATACCTGCAATAAACCCTGGTACTGCCGCTGCCATAGAGGATACTCCCACTGTAGAAGTAGCCATAACGTTTTGCACCTGAGGAGAACCCGGCATAGCCAAAGCCGCCGTAGCAATACACCCTAAAATCATTCCAGGAGCCATGTACTGAGGAATTCTGGACTCTCTGCATAGCTCTAAGGTCAAAGGAGCCATTACAAACATTAATACAATCGCGCTAACCCCGCCGTAGGACAACAGTATTCCTGCCAAAAACACAATGATTATCGTTATCAGAGGACTCAAATTCTCACTACCGCCTTTGAAAACTTTTGCAATAAATCTAGCTAAGGATTTGGCACCGCCTGTAATCCCATAGCACTCGCCAAAAATAGCTCCCCACAAAAAAATCGGAATCTGTCCAATCAAAAATCCGCCCACACCTCCCATATAGGTGCTCAAATATCCCTCTACTACATTTATTCCGCCGAACACTGCTACAATCATTGCCGCCAACGCTCCTACTATCATTAACGGCCATCCCTTCATCACAAAGTAGATTAGAAAAACAATTCCAATGATAATACCAATCATGCTTACAACCATAATCTGCTCCTCCCTCTTAACCTTTCTTTTATTCTGGTAAAACTATACCAAAACTATGTGGTAGCCATATGGCAGCATTGTGGAAACTATGTGAAAATTCCCGGCCATTTCTTTTCTACATCTCTTCTCTCAAAAAAAAGAACTGCCGCCTTGGAGTCTTACGCCAAAGCAGCAGTTCTTTTTTCTCTTTTAATCTTTTGTTAAATCGGCAATCAATTCATCCCAATCATCGGATTCTTCCAACAAATCGTCGCCTTCATCCTCTTCTGGGTCTTCAAAGTCATCATGGGTTTCCCCTTTTAACTCTTCATCCAAAAGTTCTCCGTAAAAATCGTCCTGTCCGAAATCAAAATCATCATCAAAATCAATTTCATCCAACTCGTTTACATCCGAACTTAAGCGGATGCTGCGATAACGCTTCATACCCGTTCCGGCAGGAATCAGCTTACCGATCAGAACGTTTTCCTTCAAACCAATCAGCGGATCTACTTTCCCTTTAATAGCAGCCTCTGTCAAAACCTTGGTTGTCTCTTGGAAGGAAGCCGCTGACAGGAAGGAATTCGTAGCCAACGCCGCCTTGGTAATTCCCAACATTACCTGCTTGCCTTCTGCAGGTTCTAAGCCCTCTTCCAGCAACCGTTCATTGGCGTCCTCATATTCCAGAATATCCACCAATGTCCCCGGAAGGAAATCAGAATCTCCATTATTTTCAATCCGGATCTTTTTCAACATCTGGCGAACAATTACCTCGATATGCTTATCGTTGATATCCACACCCTGCAGGCGGTATACACGCTGTACTTCCTGTATCATATAATCCTGTACCGAACGAAGCCCTTTGATTTTCAGAATATCATGAGGATTCACGCTACCTTCTGTCAATTCATCACCGGCTTCCAAAACTGCGCCGTCTGCAATTTTGATTCTGGAGCCATAAGGAATCAAGTATGCCTTTGTCTCCCCTGTTTCACTATTGGTAACGATAATCTCTCGTTTCTTCTTTGTATCCTTTATAGTAGCTACTCCGGCAAACTCTGTAATAATAGCAAGACCTTTCGGCTTTCTGGCTTCAAACAACTCCTCTACACGGGGAAGACCTTGGGTAATATCATCCCCGGCAACCCCGCCGGTATGGAACGTACGCATGGTCAACTGTGTACCAGGCTCTCCAATAGACTGTGCAGCGATAATTCCAACTGCCTCTCCCACTTGTACGGATTGTCCAGTAGCCATATTCGCTCCATAACATTTCGCACAGATACCCGTATGTGAACGGCAAGTCAAAATGGTACGGATTTTTACACGCTCCAGGGGTTCTCCCTTTTCATCCACACCTTGGCTCATAACAAGAGCAGCTCGTTTTGGAGTAATCATATGGTTTGCCTTTACCAGCACATTACCGTCCTTATCACAAATATCCTGACATGCAAAGCGTCCGGTAATTCGATCCTGCAGACCTTCAATTTCCTCTTTTCCATCTGTAAAAGCTTTCACATACATACCGGGAATCTCTTTGCCTTCACAGCAGTCAATCTCCCGGACAATCAGCTCCTGAGAAACGTCCACCAGACGTCTGGTCAAATATCCGGAGTCTGCGGTCCGCAGGGCCGTATCGGACAGACCTTTCCGGGCGCCGTGAGCAGACATGAAATATTCCAATACATCTAAGCCCTCACGGAAATTAGACTTAATGGGCAACTCGATGGTTCTTCCTGTTGTGTCCGCCATCAATCCACGCATACCGGCCAACTGCTTGATCTGCTTGTCGGAACCACGGGCGCCGGAATCCGCCATCATAAAGATATTATTGTATTTATCCAACCCGTCCAAAAGCTCCTTGGTCAGCACATCGTCTGTGTCTTTCCAGGTTTCTACCACTTCCTTATAGCGCTCTTCCTCTGTAATCAGGCCGCGCTTATAGTTCCTGGTAATCCGGTCTACCGTATCCTGAGCATTCTTAATCAGCTCCGGCTTCTTCGCCGGTACGGTCATATCTGAAATGGAAACCGTCATGGCGGCTCTTGTGGAATACTTATATCCCATCGCCTTGATATCATCCAATACCTCTGCCGTCTTGGTTGCGCCATGGATGTTAATTACCTTCTCCAAAATCTGTTTTAAGCCCTTTTTCCCTACATGGAAGTCCACTTCCAGCATAAACAGGCTCTTGGGATCGTTTCTGTCTACAAATCCCAGATCCTGAGGAAGAATCTCGTTAAAAATAAATCGTCCTAATGTAGATTCCATCCAACCGGTTACTTTATTTCCTTCTGCATCGATCCGTACAACACGGACTTTTATTCTGGAATGCAGCGTTAAAGCACCATTCTCATAGGCTAAAATCGCTTCATTTACATTTTTAAAGCATTTTCCTTCCCCAGTAGCCCCCGGACGTTCCTGAGTCAGATAATAAATTCCCAGCACCATATCCTGAGACGGTACGGCAACCGGGCCGCCGTCTGAAGGTTTCAACAAATTGTTGGGGGATAGCAGCAAAAACCGGCACTCTGCCTGGGCTTCTACGGAAAGGGGAAGATGAACCGCCATCTGATCTCCGTCAAAGTCCGCGTTAAACGCAGTACATACCAAGGGATGGAGCTTAATTGCTTTACCCTCTACCAGAATAGGCTCAAATGCCTGAATTCCCAGTCTGTGGAGGGTAGGCGCACGGTTCAGCATAACCGGATGCTCCTTGATAACCTCTTCCAGTACATCCCATACCTCGGGCTGGAGACGTTCTACCATCTTCTTTGCGCTTTTAATATTATGAGCAGTTCCATTTGCCACCAGCTCTTTCATTACAAAAGGCTTAAACAGCTCAATCGCCATCTCCTTGGGAAGGCCGCATTGATAGATTTTCAGTTCCGGCCCTACTACGATAACGGAACGTCCCGAATAGTCTACACGTTTTCCCAAAAGGTTCTGACGGAAACGCCCTGATTTTCCTTTCAGCATGTCAGACAAGGATTTCAATGGACGGTTGCCGGGTCCGGTTACCGGCCTTCCCCGTCTGCCGTTATCAATCAAAGCATCCACTGCCTCCTGGAGCATCCGCTTCTCATTTCGCACAATAATATCCGGCGCTCCCAGCTCCAAGAGTCTCCGCAAACGATTATTTCGATTGATAATCCTGCGGTACAAATCATTCAAATCAGAAGTTGCAAACCGGCCGCCATCCAGCTGAACCATAGGGCGCAAATCCGGAGGAATCACCGGGATAACATCCATAATCATCCATTCCGGCATATTCCCGGAGGCCCGAAACGCTTCTACTACTTCCAGACGCTTGATAATCCGGGCCCGCTTTTGCCCGGTAGCATCCCGCAGTCCTCGCTTTAATTCTTCTCCGTCCTTTTCCAGGTCAATGGCGCACAAAAGCTCTTTAATGGCTTCCGCACCCATACCTACCCGAAAACTGCTTCCATATTTCTCCCGGGCTTCCTGATATTCACTCTCGGACAGCACCTGCTTATACTGCAAATCACTGTTGCCCTTATCCAATACGATGTAAGAAGCAAAGTATAAGACCTTTTCCAGCGTCCTGGGGGATAAATCAAGAATCAATCCCATTCTGCTTGGAATTCCCTTAAAATACCAGATATGGGACACCGGAGCCGCAAGCTCAATATGCCCCATCCGCTCCCTGCGGACGTTTGCCTTTGTAATCTCCACGCCGCATCGGTCGCAGACTACGCCTTTGTAGCGAATCTTTTTGTATTTTCCGCAATGGCATTCCCAGTCTTTACTGGGGCCAAAGATTTTCTCGCAGAAGAGGCCGTCTTTTTCCGGCTTCAAAGTTCTGTAATTAATAGTCTCCGGTTTTTTTACTTCACCACGGGACCATTCTCTGATCTTCTCCGGCGATGCCAAACCAATCTTGATAGCGTCAAAGGTAATTGGCTGATAATTTTCTTTATTTGTTGTCTCCGGCATTTCGGTCACTCCCTTCCTTATTCTTCATCAAGAATTGCTTCGAAATCGTCAAACATTCCTTCCTCTTCTTCATCCTCGTCGTCCACGGATACCAGTTCTTCGTTCTCGTCGTCAAATTCCTGTTTACTGAAGCCCATAGCTCCAAGAGGTTCCTCATCATCAAACGCAAAATTACGATCTCCCGCAATAATGGCGTTCAAATCCGTGTCCCCATACTCGCTGGTCTCCATAATCTCCACTTCTGTCTGGTCGTCCCTTAAGACTTTTACATCCAGTCCCAGAGACTGCAGCTCTTTCAAAAGCACCTTGAAGGATTCCGGTATACCTGCTTCTGGTATATTATCACCCTTGATAATAGCCTCATACGTCTTCACACGGCCAACCACATCGTCTGATTTTACCGTCAAAATCTCTTGCAGTGTATAAGACGCTCCATATGCCTCTAACGCCCAAACTTCCATTTCTCCGAACCGCTGTCCGCCGAACTGGGCTTTTCCTCCCAAAGGCTGCTGTGTTACCAGAGAGTAAGGTCCGGTAGAACGGGCATGAATCTTATCGTCTACCAAATGATGCAGCTTCAAATAGTGCATATGACCGATGGTAACCGCGCTGTCAAAATATTCCCCGGTTCGGCCGTCCCGCAGCCTTACCTTTCCGTCTCTGGACAGGGGAACTCCCTTCCACACTTCCCGGTGATCTCTATGGTCATACAAATACTGCATAACCTCCGGCAAAAGCGCTTCTTTATGTTTTGCTTCAAATTCTTCCCAGGATAAGTTCACATAATCATTCGCCAAATCCAGGGTATCCATAATACCGTCTTCGTTGGCGCCATCAAATACCGGCGTCGCTATGTTAAAGCCCAAGGCCTTAGCGGCAAGGCTTAAATGAATCTCCAATACCTGCCCGATATTCATACGGGAAGGTACGCCCAGAGGATTCAGCACAATATCCAACGGCCGTCCATTTGGCAAAAACGGCATATCCTCCACAGGAAGTACGCGAGAAACCACACCCTTGTTTCCATGACGGCCCGCCATCTTATCACCTACGGAAATCTTTCTCTTCTGAGCAATATAAATGCGAACTGCCTGATTTACTCCGGGAGATAATTCGTCTCCGTTTTCTCTGGTAAATACCTTGGCGTCCACCACAATTCCGTATTCGCCGTGGGGAACCTTCAAGGAAGTATCCCGAACTTCTCTTGCTTTTTCACCAAAAATCGCCCGCAGCAGACGTTCCTCCGCAGTCAGCTCTGTCTCTCCCTTGGGCGTTACTTTACCAACCAGAATGTCTCCGGCGCGAACCTCGGCCCCGATGCGGATAATCCCTCTTTCATCCAAATCCTTCAATGCATCGTCGCCTACTCCCGGCACGTCACGGGTAATCTCTTCCGGTCCCAGCTTGGTATCACGGGCTTCCGCCTCATATTCCTCAATATGCACGGAAGTATACACATCTTCCTGTACCAAACGCTCGCTTAACAGTACGGCGTCTTCGTAATTATAGCCTTCCCATGTCATGAAGCCAATCAAAGGATTTTTTCCCAAAGCAATCTCGCCGTTGGAGGTAGAGGGACCGTCTGCAATTACCTGTCCGGCTTCTACCTTCTCTCCCTTAAATACAATGGGTTTCTGGTTATAGCAGTTAGACTGATTGCTTCGTGAAAACTTGGTCAGCTTATAAACGTCTCTGGTTCCGTCTTCATTCTTTATGGTAATTTCATTGGAAACAGAACGCTCCACTACTCCGGCCTTCTTGGCAATCATACAAACGCCAGAGTCAACAGCCGTCTTTGTCTCCATTCCGGTTCCTACTACAGGCGCCTCTGTGGTTAAAAGCGGCACTGCCTGACGCTGCATGTTAGATCCCATCAGCGCACGGTTGGCATCGTCATTTTCCAAGAAAGGAATCAGAGCGGTAGCCACTGAAAATACCATCTTAGGAGACACATCCATGTAGTCAAACATAGCTTTTTCGTATTCCTGCGTCTCCTCCCGGTAACGGCCGGATACAGAATTTCTCACAAAGTGTCCTTCCTCATCCAATGCCTCATTTGCCTGGGCCACATGGTAATTATCTTCTTCATCTGCAGTCATATAAACGACTTCGTCTGTAACCCGTGGATTCTTGGGATCCGATTTATCAATTTTCCGATAAGGAGCTTCTACAAATCCATATTCATTAATCCTTGCATAAGTCGCAAGGGAGTTGATCAGACCAATGTTAGGACCTTCCGGCGTCTCTATGGGGCACATTCTTCCATAATGGGAATAATGTACGTCACGTACCTCAAATCCGGCCCTGTCACGGGACAGACCTCCGGGACCAAGTGCAGACAAACGCCGCTTGTGAGTCAGCTCGCCCAGCGGGTTATTCTGATCCATAAACTGGGACAACTGAGAGGAACCGAAAAATTCCTTCACTGCCGCTGTCACAGGTTTAATATTAATTAAGCTCTGGGGAGAAATTCCCTCCAGATCCTGAGTTGTCATACGCTCCCGCACCACACGTTCCATTCTGGAAAGACCGATACGGTACTGATTCTGCAGCAATTCTCCTACAGCACGAATCCGGCGGTTCCCCAAATGGTCAATATCGTCGTCATTTCCAATTCCATATTCCAAATGCATATTATAATTGATAGACGCCAGAATATCTTCCTTTGTAATATGCTTTGGTATCAACTCAGATACGCTCTTGCGGATAGCTTCCTTTCTATCTTCCAGGCTCTCATTCTCTTCTAAAATCTTTTTCAAACATGGATAATAGACCAGTTCCGTAATCCCTAATTCTTTGGGTACTACATCTACGAAATTGGTCAAATCTACCATCATATTGGAAAGAACCTTGACATTTCTCTCTTCCGTCTGAATCCAGACATAAGGAACGGCTGCGTTTTGAATGGCGTCCGCCTGCTCGCGGCTTACGGTCATTCCTTTCTCTGCCAGAACCTCGCCGGTAGTTGTATCCACCACATCTTCTGCCAGAACATGTCCGTTTATTCTATTCTTAAAAGAAAGCTTTTTGTTAAATTTATACCGTCCTACTTTTGCCAGGTCATACCTTCTGGGGTCAAAGAACATAGCCGTAATCAAGCTCTCCGCGCTCTCCACAGTCAGCGGCTCGCCCGGCCGGATCTTTTTGTATAATTCCAAAAGACCCTCCTGGTAATTTGTAGCAACGTCCTTCCCAAAGCTGGCAAGAATCTTCGGCTCTTCCCCAAACAGATCAACAATCTCCTGATTGGTCCCAATACCAAGGGCACGAATCAAGACCGTAATAGGAACCTTTCTGGTTCTATCTACACGTACATAGAAAACGTCATTGGAATCTGTCTCATATTCCAGCCAAGCTCCTCGATTCGGAATGACCGTGGCCGAATACAGCTTCTTTCCTACCTTATCATGGGCAACGGCATAATAAATGCCTGGAGAACGCACCAGCTGACTTACGATAACACGTTCTGCACCATTAATAACGAAAGTTCCCGTCTCTGTCATGAGTGGCAGATCGCCCATGAAGATTTCATGCTCGTTGATCTCATCGATCTCTTTATTGTACAGTCTTACTCTCACTTTCAGGGGAGCCGCGTAAGTTGCATCTCTTTCCTTACATTCCGCGATGGAATACTTTACATCGTCTTCGCACAATGCAAAGTCAACGAACTCCAAACTAAGATGCCCGCTGTAATCCGCAATTGGGGAAATATCGGCAAATACTTCTTTTAACCCTTCGTCCAGGAACCATTTGTAAGAATCCTTCTGGACTTCAATCAGGTTGGGCATTTCCAATACTTCTTTCTGCCGGGAATAACTCATACGGACACTTTTTCCTGCTTGAATCGGACGTATTCTGTTTTTCTCCATTGACGATTCACCTCTCGTTTTCTAAATGATCTATCGGATAAGCAATATGCAGTAATAACAGGACACTTACTCACAATATCTAGTGTCTGTCATTGCGCTAGTCGAAAAACGCGCCAAAGCCTTGAATTTCCACTGTTTCTTTGGGAAAAAGGTCTATGTCACCACAATAGTGCACCGTATATGATAGCACAAAGCAATAGGGAAAGTCAAGCAAAACTTCCCCTGAAATAAAAAAAGGGGCGCCCCCACAGGCGCTCCCCCTTTTCTCATTCATAAATATTAATTTCAAATGACTCTGCCACGCACCGGCGGGCTTCCTTCAGATCACCAAAAACACCGTCGGTAATCATCTGGGTCAAAATATTACCAATCGCCGTAGCCTCTCCCGGCCCCGCATGTACGGGGATTCCCGTATACTTCGCGGTCAGTTGATTCAAATATTCCGCATTGGAACCACCGCCGATAATATGAATCTTATCATAGTGAACGCCGGAAAGCTTCTCAATCTCTTCCAGCTTCTGTGCATAGCACTTTGCAAGACTGTTGTAAATGACGCAAGACAGCTCCGGCAATGTTTCCGGCACCTGCTGGTTTGTTTTTCTACAATAATCTTTGACTGCTTCCACCATATCCTCCGGGGAAAGAAAGCTTGCGTCCTGACAATCTACCATAGTAGAAATTGTCTCTTTGGATGCTTGCTCACATAAGTCCCCGTAGGACATATCGGGAGCAAGTTGATTCCGAACAGACTGAATCATCCAAAGGCCCATAATATTAGCCAAGTAAGTAATTTTCCCGCCATATCCGCCTTCATTGGTAAAATTCGCTTCTTTACTTTTAGCAGAACAATCCGGCTCATCTTTTTCGATTCCCATCAAAGACCATGTCCCAGAGCTTATATAACATACATCCTCCTCATTGGAAGGCACGGCCATAACGGCTGACGCCGTATCATGCGTAGGCGGCAGTACAACGGCACAGTCAAAACCCACCTGCTCCTGAACCTCTTTGGTCAAACGCCCAATCATGGTTCCTGGCATGGTAATGGGCTGAAACAGGGATTTCGGAATCCCCAGCCTGTCTATTAACTCATAATCCCAATCCTTTGTTACAGGATTTAACAGCTGGCTGGTAGTTGCCTCCGAATATTCCTGCACTTTTTTTCCGCTCAATTTAAAATGAAAATAATCGGGAATCATCAAAAGCGTCTTTGCTTCATCCAACTGCTTGGGATCTTGCTTCTTCAAGGCCGCCAATTGGTAAATCGTGTTGTAGATTGCCTTTTGGATACCAGTTCTTTGATACAGCTCCTCTTCCGGAACGGCTTTATATACTTCCTGATCTATACCGTCGGTTCTGTGATCCCGGTATCCCACTGCTTTCCCCACCAGCTTATCCTCCTGATCCAGCAGAACATAGTCCACACCCCAGGTATCAATCCCTACGCTTTGGGGAATTTTCCCCAATTCCTTGCATTTCTTCATTCCTTCCAGGATATCTGAAAAAAGCCGTTCTACATTCCAATAAAGAGTCCCGTCTTCTTCATCCATTCCATTCCAAAAACGGTGAACTTCTTCCAGATAAAGCTTTCCGTCCTTTTTATATCCCAGAATATGGCGTCCGCTGGAGGCGCCAATATCAATCGCTAAAAAATATTTCTCCACGCTTCTCCCTCCAAGGCTTTTTATTCTGTTACAACTCCTTTTTGCAGCATGATATTCGCGTACAGTGCGGATTCCCCGGTAGCAAGAATTGCATAAGCGCATTTTGCTTCCTCATAAAATTGAAAACGCTCTATATTCCCAACTGCCTTGGCCCCCCTGCTGTCATGCTTGGCAATAATTTCTTTATATGTATCCCAAATCGGCGTCTCCACTGTATCCCCCGGCATTACCTCCATGAGATTTACCGGTGTATCCACATAGGTATCCAGGGGAAAAACCTGAAGGATTGCGTCCAACAATTCCGGTACCCCATGGCCGTCGCAGCGAATCACAACCGCATTCTTTCCCATAGACTCTGCCGGAAAATTACCATCGGAAATCACCAGACGATCGCTATGTCCCATTTCACATAAAACCTTTAGTAATTCTGGCGATAAGATTTTGGGAATTCCTTTTAACATATCTCTTCCTCCAATTACCGGGCAGCCTTCGGGAAATATAGATTTCGGAAAGCTGCCCGGTACTCTTTTATTCTTTATAATATTTTATTGCAATCGGACACCCCTAAATTATTTGTAGAAAGGTCCGTAAGTTGCGCAAGCTCTGTAGTCAGCCCCTTCTTTGTCCATTCCGAATGCATTCCAGGCTGCCGGACGGAAGATTTTTTCATCCGGTACGTTGTGCATACAAACTGGAATTCTCAGCATAGAGCACATGGTAATCAAATCTGCCCCAATATGTCCATAAGAAATTGCCCCATGGTTGGCGCCCCAGTTATTCATCACATCATAAGCAGTCTTGAACGGAGAACCTTCCTTGCCGTCACATCTGGGAGCAAACCAAGTGCAAGGCCATGTATAGTCCGTTCTCTTCCACAAAGCATCAGAAACCTCCGCCGGAAGATTTACCGTCCAGCCTTCTGCAATCTGAAGAACAGGCCCTAAGCCTTTCACCAGGTTCAGACGAATCATGGTACAGGGCATCTCAGCCTCGGTCAGGAATCTGGATGAGAACCCGCCTCCCCGGAAATATCCGTTATCCGCAGCATTCCAGGTAGTCGCTGCCAAAATAGCATCCTGATCTTCCTTCGTTACCTCATACCAAGGTTTCATTACGCCGTTGCCGTCTGCATCTTTGGCCTTACCGCAGGCATCCAGACAGCAAGCGCCGGAATTAATCAAATGGATAAAGCCGTCTGCATCCTTGGCTTTTCCTTCAATATCATAATCTGTGACACGTTTTACAGCGTCTCCGCTCCAATAAGTACGCACATCTGCAAACATCTGCGCCCGATTGGTAAGCAGCTTCATAAACAGCATTCCAAGTCCGTTCAAAACATCATTCTCTGTTGCCAGTATGTAGGGTTCTCTCGCCCCGTTCCAGTCAAAGGAGGTATTCAAAACTGCCTCTGCAAAGTCCCCGTTGGGATAGAAGTCTGTCCATTGTCTCTGCCCCTGGAAGCCTGCTGCGATGGCGTTATGGCCCACCATCTCTTCTTCCCGGCCTTGGGGAAGATTGGGATTGCCATTCATCAGATCTTTGATGATAACTGCCATCTTTACTACAAATTCAAATTGTTTTTCTTTCTCTTCGTCGCTCTTCTTTACAAAATCAGGATTCTTGTCGAAGCCGATCGCACATTTTTCCTTCGCCCATGCAAGCGCTTTCTGGAATTCTGCTTCATCATAAATGCCTTCTGTCATTCTGCGGATAATCTCTACCTCATCTACGGATTCTACCCGCATTCCCAGATAAGACTCCATGAAATCGGAATCAATAATAGATCCGCCGATCCCCATACAGATAGAACCGATCTGCAGATAAGATTTGCCTCTCATAGATGCAGCCGCAACAGCCGCACGGCCAAATCTTAATAATTTTTCCTGAATATCAGCTCCGATGGAAGCGTCATCCGCATCCACTACATCATGACCATAGATCCCGAATGCCGGAAGCCCCTTCTGGGCATGTGTGGCAAGTACGGACGCAAGATATACGGCGCCTGGACGCTCCGTAGCGTTTAAGCCCCATACTCCCTTGATGGTTTGAGGATCCATATCCATGGTCTCAGAACCATAGCACCAGCAGGGGGTAACCGTAAGGGTAACCGCAACCCCTTCCCTGCGGAATTTCTCTTCGCATGCCGCCGCCTCTGCAACGCGCCCGATGGTTGTATCTGCAATTACAACCTTCACCGGTTCTCCGTTGGAGTACTTTATATTCTCCTCAAACAACTGAGCTGCAGCCTTAGCCATGCCCATTGTCTGCTCTTCCAGCCCTTCCCGAACCTTCAAAGGCCCTCTTCTTCCATCAATTGTGGGCCGGATACCAATTACTGGATAACCACCGATTAATCTTGACTCTGCCATTTTTAATAACCTCCTTCAGGATACACTATATTTACCAATGTTACTCCTTTTCTTTTATTGTACCTTGATTTTGTACATTTTCAACAGTTTTTTATTTTTGTTTTTAAACGTTTCACTCGCAAATTTAACATTTAAATTGACTTTTGAATTTTTCTATGATAAAAAAGTAAATAATCTATTCTTTATTTGGGAGGTTTTATACATAATGACAACACTTAAAGACGTGGCGGAACTGGCAAATGTATCCATTGCCACTGTTTCCTATGTAATTAACGGTTCAAAGAAGGTAACCCCTAAGACCCGTTTTAAAGTCATGGCTGCCATCGAAGAGCTGAATTATATTCCAAATACCTCCGCTAGAAAAATGCGTGAAGTAGACTCAAAGGAGATTGGAGTTGTATTCCCACAAATCGACGACCCCTATTTTTCCGAGATCCTGCAGGGCATCATCCAGCAGGCAGACTTGGAGGGATATTCCATAAATATTGCCTTTTCCTATAGCCAGCCCTCCAAAGAGCTTAAAATCGTCCAGGATTTTATTGGAAGAAACGTCAGCGGCATTATTATTGTCACCTGCCAGCCGGACAATACAGACTTTTTCAAAAACAATCTTCTCCGCTACCAGATTCCATCGGTATTTATCGACCGTCTTCCTCAGGGATTGGATGTAAATTTCATCGCCTTTGACAACTACTCAACCGTCTACTCCCTTACGGAGCACCTCATTGAATCCGGTTATGAGCGGCTGTCGCTATTTACAGGAGGAGCTGGACAGTTTAATGAAAAAGAATGTATCAGCGCGTTTGTTGACGCCCATGAAGCGCTAGAGCACCCTTATCAGCCTTCCTGGATTCATTCCTGCAATATGACCAAGGAAGATGCATTTCATGTGCAAATGGAATCTCTGCTGACGGAAGTTCCACAAGTAATTATTTCCTCTGCGGAAACTATCACCATTGGCATTACGGAGGCCCTCTCCCTCTGCCATATTCAAATTCCCCAGGATGTTGTTATTATTACTCTGGGAATTGAATCCTGGCACTCCTCTAATTATCACCCGGGAACGCTACGCACTTCCAGGCGGGCCTATACCCTGGGGAGAGAGTCTGCCAGTCTCCTGATCCAGAATATTCTGCAGCCCGCTTTTTTTGAGACAAAATACAAAATGCACCAGGATAACTATACCAGGGAGTCTTATAAGCTTCCGGAACCGCCTCCCAAATACCAGATACCAACTTATAAAAAAACACTGCGTATTTTAGCCGCAGAGCTTCCCACTATTCACGCATTAAAGCTGGTATCCCGAGACTTTTGCGCCAATGCAGGAATCAATATTCAGTTCGACTATTTGCCTATTTCGGAACTTTTCAAGGGAATTTATGAGGATTCCCATAAAAAGCAAAGTTCTTATGATATTTATATGTTTGATATCGCCTGGTTAAATTATCTGGCGAGGGAGCAATGCTTACAGGACTTAAGCGCTTTCATCACTTCCCGGCAATTTGACTCTTCCCATATCATAGAAAAAAATCTGAAAAACTGTAATTATAAAGGGCGCTACTATGGCCTTCCTATTATCGGCGGTACGCATCTGATGTTTTACCGAAAAGACTTTTTTGAAAATATTCGTCTGCAGCAGCTTTTTCAAGAGCACCACCACATTCCTTTACGCCCGCCCAGAACATGGGCGGAATATAACGGAATCGCGGAATTTTTTACAAGATCCCTAAATCCCGAGTCCCCCACCAAATACGGAACCTCTATTTCCGGATATTTTCCCTCGGAAATGTTTCTGGAGATCCTTGTCCGTCTCTGGGGACATGGCGGGGGACTTTACGATCAAAACAACCGCCTGATTTTAAATTCTCCTGCAAACTTCAAGGGATTTCAAAGTATTTTGGATACTTGCAACTTCATTCCTCAAAATCCTCTTCTGCAAAAAACCGACCAGGTCTTCGAGCAATTTGCAAATGGAGATATCGCCATGTTTTTGTCTTTCACGGAATACGCCAGTCCATTGAAATCAGCGGTATCCATGGATACCATCAGTAAAATCGGCTATGCGCCCATGCCCAGTAAAGTCCCCGCAAATGTTGGATGGAACCTGGGTATTAGCCCCTCTGCAACAGACGATAAATTGATACTGGAATATTTCCGGTGGGTATGCCAAAAAAACATCAGCTACTATATGACAATTTTAGACGGCCAATCTGTTATGGATTATCCCTACCACAACCACGAACTGCTAAAGCTCTATCCATGGTTGGGGGAGACAGAAGCAGGTATCGCCTTGTCCCATACTCGCCTATACCCTTATGAAGGAAAATCCGGCTCCGTTCCCCCTCACTGTATCGAAGCCGTATTATGCAATATTTTTCAAAATATTTACCGTCATGGTATGCCGATACAAGACGCATTAAATCTTGGGCAAAAAGAGGTGCTGCAGTTATATCAATGATTGCTTCCTATTCCGTATTTTTTCCGGTACTGCGCCGGGGATATTCCTTCCCGGCTGCGGAACTGCCGGATAAAATGGCTTGCATTGCAAAAGGAGAGTTCTTCTGCAATTTCATTGACTGTCTTTTGTGTCTGTACAAGCAGCTCACGTCCCCGGCGAAATCTCCGTTCCATAATATACTGTTGGGGAGTTCTCCCGTAAATCTGCTTAAACTGTTTCAAAAAGTAAGAAAGGCTGAGGCCGCAAATTTTTGCCAGCTGTTCATTCCGAAGCGTCTCCTGCAAATGCGCTTCTATATAAGCTTCCGCACGAATGAAATTTTCCCGAATATCAGGCTCAAGTCTCATATTCTCATACCTTTCCCCATATTCCAGCAGCGCAAGCAATATTTGATATATATTCAAGGACATGCTCTTTGTCTCCCCTGCCATCAGCCGTTGCTGCAGTACACTTAATTCCGAAATCACATCATAAAAAACCGCCCCTTCGATTACCGGCCCCTGGCTGTCCACAATGTGTTTCACAATTCTCTGGCTGTCTCCTCCATAAAATTCAATCCAGGACTT
Organism: uncultured Lachnospiraceae bacterium; assembly: GCA_946549035.1. Classification (GTDB taxonomy): domain Bacteria; phylum Bacillota; class Clostridia; order Lachnospirales; family Lachnospiraceae; genus 14-2. Next base: position 24,303 of record CAMNQH010000027.1, read on the forward strand.
TCCCAAAGGCGCCGCCGTATCACTGGAGTAATTGTGCCCTTCATAAGCCGGAAGTACAACAATCTGCCCTTTTTGTAAGGGATATACCTTTTCTCGAAATGTCAGCGTCCCTTTCCCAGAAAAAATACAGAAAATTTCACAATAAGCCGTCATATGATTTCGCTCCACATAGAACACTTTTGGAATCTTCGCGACAATGCCAGTTCGTTTGATACAATAAAACAGGCTGTCTTCCGGCTTTCTCTCAAATGCATCACAATAATAATCATGAAATTCTGTGTCCTGACTGCACAAAAAAATTTCAGTATCATTTATTCTATCATCAAATTTCATAGTTTCCTCCCAAACGACAGCGCTTGTGGGCATACGTCGCTGCTTTTATGGCCAACCTTATACCTGGCATTATAGCTTGAGGAAGCCTCCCCTACAACCCCACAATTCCCAAAGCAAAAGATTCTGATACTATTTTAAGATTTTTCTGTATCTTGTTTTATCATACTGCTTTGCTTACAATAGGGCTATCCAAATGCAGCAAAAACCGGCAACGCCTTTTGAAAGGAGCTATACCCATGACCAGTAAAGAACGTATTCGCGCCGCGTTACAGCGAAAGCCCACCGACCGCGTTCCCTCTACTATGCAGTGCGTAGATATTATCTGGGAAAAATTAAGAGAACACTTTCACGTTACTTCCAATGATGAAGTCCAGGACATATTGGAAATCGATACCCGCATCCTGGATATGCCCCCGTACACCGGCCCAAAGGTAGAACCATACAAAAATGAAAGCGGAGACATGGTCTACACAAACAGTATGGGATGCGAATACATTCATAAATGGAATGGGGTGGAGTACAACAGCCACATTATTACCAAGCCTTATTCCGTTATGAAAACATGGGAAGATTTTGAAGACTTTGACGGATGGATCAATCCAGATCATTATGACTACAATGCTGTGACAGCTTTTGTAAAAAAGCATTCAGACAAGGCAATCCGTATCGGATGGCCCGGGCCTTATCAGGTCTTCACATTACTCTATGATACAGAGGAATTCTATATCAATATGATTGAAGAACCAGAACTTATGAAAGCTATGCTGAACCGCTACTGTGATTCCTGCTACGAAATATACGAACGCATGTATGAAGCTGGAAATGGACAAATTGACTTTATTCATCTGTGTGACGACTACGGAACGCAGCGAAGTACTTTATTCAGTCCTGGAATGTGGAACGAATTTTTTGCAGAAAATACCAAACGCTTTGTGGAACAGGCACACCGTCACAACTGCTTTTACATGCAGCATTCCTGCGGAGCCATTCGGCCTATGATTCCCAGCCTGATTCAGTGCGGCGTAGACGCTATCGAGCCGCTCCAGAAGGTCCAGGGACTAGAGGTTGACGGACTAAAAAAAGACTTTGGCCATCAATTATGCTTTCAAGGCGGTATAGATACCCAAAATACACTTCCCTTCGGAACGCCGGAGGAAGTATATGAAGAAACCACCCGTGTAATCCAAGCTCTGTACGACAACGGCAAAGGCGGCTACATTCTTTGCGGAAGCCAGGACTTTGAAGGCGATGTTCCCATTGAAAACATTCTGGCCCTTTATGAAGCCAGAAAACAATTCGGAGGATTTTAAAAAAATGCCGGAGAGACTTATCAATCCCTCCGGCATTTTTTCTCTTATTCTTCTTATCAGACGCTTTCGCTCTGTCAGAATCTTAATCGCCCAAATTATTTCAGAGTAACCTTTGCGCCCTCTGCTTCCAGCTTAGCCTTGATATCTTCAGCTTCTGCCTTCTCTGCGCCTTCCTTAACAATCTTGGGAGCGCCGTCAACTACTTCTTTTGCTTCCTTCAAGCCAAGGCCGGTAACTTCACGAACAACCTTGATAACCTTAACCTTGTTGGGGCCAACTTCTGTCAACTCTACGTTGAAGTCAGTCTTCTCTTCCTCAGCTGATGCCTCGCCGCCTGCTGCTGCAACTACAACGCCTGCTGCTGCGGATACGCCAAATTCCTCTTCACATGCTTTTACTAACTCGTTCAGCTCTAATACGCTTAACTCTTTAATCGCTTCAATAAATTCTGCTGTGGTCAACTTTGCCATTATAATTTACCTCCGTTTTTTCTTATTCTTTTCTGATCTTTGCGAACCATATCATTATTCTGCCGCCGGAGCTTCCTCTGCAGCGGGAGCCGCTTCTACGGCTGCATCTGCGGGACCGCCCTGTTCCGCAATCTGGTTCAATACACGTGCCAGATTGGTAATCGGGGACTGCAGGCTTCCAAGCAGCTTGGACAGCAGCTCGTCTCTGGACGGAACATTTGCAATCTCTTTGATGCCTGCCTCATCATAGAAGGTTCCTTCTACAACACCGGCTTTCATTTCCAAAGCCGGAGCTGTCTTTGCAAATTTAGCCAAAGTTCTTGCCGGCGCTGTTGCATCATCCTTGGAAATTGCAATCGCATTGGGGCCTTCCAGCAGAGAAGACATGCTCTCGAACTCGGTTCCCTTAAATGCGAAATTCATCAGCGTATTCTTGTATACTTTGTAAGTAACACCAGCTTCTCTTAACTGCTTCCGCAACTGAGTATCTTCTTCCACAGTAAGACCGCGGTAATCTACCAATACTACACACTGTGCATCTTTGATCTGCTCAGAAATCTTCTGTACGATTGGTTGTTTTAATTCTACTTTTGCCACGAATCGTGCACCTCCTTTATAAATTTTGTTCGGAATACCGGACTGTTGCCGGATTCCCGGAGCCTTTTTATTTCGCAGGACAAATCCTACAAAATGAAAAAGCCCCTTTGTCCGAGACAAAGAGGCCTGAAAATTGCTTTTCTCATCAACAATATAAAAATACTGTTGTCTCCTCGGCAGGCCATTGCTGTTACGCCCTTAGGCACCTGCTGTCTTCGGCATATCGTATGATAGAAAACCTATCCTGCATGAAACGGCTTGACCGTAACATGCTCCGCTATTATAGCATTGTCTATATTAGATGTCAACTATTATTAAGCAAGTTTGTAGCAGTTCAGCCCTTGGCTTCACTGTTACGCAAGCTTCGCAACGTTAAGCTTCACGCCAGGTCCCATAGTGGGAGACAATACCACGCTCTTGATAAACTGGCCTTTTACTGCGCTGGGTCTTGCTTTCATAATTGCATCCATTAAGGTCTGGAAGTTGTCCGCTAACTGTTCTTCGGTAAAAGATGCTTTCCCAATTGGCACATGGATAATATTGGTTCTGTCCAAACGATACTCAATCTTACCGGCTTTGATTTCGTTCACAGCTCTGGTCACGTCCATGGTAACGGTTCCTGCTTTGGGGTTCGGCATTAAGCCCTTGGGTCCTAAGATACGTCCCAAACGTCCTACAACGCCCATCATGTCAGGAGTAGCAACTACAACGTCAAAATCCAGCCATCCGTCGTTCTGGATCTTGGGAATAAGCTCTTCTCCTCCTACATGGTCAGCGCCTGCTGCCTGCGCTTCATCAATCTTGTCCCCTTTTGCAAATACCAGTACTTTCACAGACTTACCTGTTCCATGAGGCAGTACTACCGCGCCGCGGATCTGCTGTTCTGCGTGACGTCCGTCACAGCCGGTTCTGATATGAACTTCGATTGTCTCGTCAAATTTTGCAGCGGCTGTTTTCTTTACTAATCCGATAGCATCCGCTGTATCGTACTGAGCAGTTTTGTCGATCTGTTTTGCTGCTTCTATATATCTCTTTCCTCTTTTCATTCTAAATAACCTCCTAGTGGTAATATCGGGAGAGGACCCTCCCACAATCTACAATATCTTTATTCTTCTACCGTTACGCCCATGCTTCTTGCAGTTCCGGCGATCATGCTCATTGCTGCCTCTAAAGAAGCCGCATTCAGATCCGGCATTTTAAGTTCTGCAATTTCCTGAACCTTTGCTTTGGAAATAGTCGCTACCTTTGTCTTATTCGGTGTTGCAGAACCGGATTTGATATTGCATGCCTTTTTAATCAGGACGGGAGCAGGAGGAGTCTTGGTAATAAAACTAAAGCTCCTGTCAGAATATACGGTAATTACTACCGGAATAACCAAATCGCCCTGATCGGCTGTTCTTGCATTAAACTGCTTCGTGAACTCGACAATATTCACGCCGTGCTGTCCAAGTGCAGGTCCGACTGGCGGTGCAGGTGTAGCCTTGCCAGCAGGAATCTGCAGTTTGATATATCCTTCTACTTTCTTTGCCATTTGAGATTGCCTCCTTTTCGCATCTTACATCTTTTTTACATCTGTGAAACTTATTTCTACTGGTGTTTCACGACCAAACAAATCCACATTGATGGTGACCATCTGCTTTCCGGTATTCATAGCCTGTATAATACCGATGGTGTCCTTCCAGACCCCTCCGGTTACTACTACCGAATCACCTTCTGCAAAGTCAACGATCAAGTCTGCTTCATTGATACCCAATGGCTTCATTTCAGCTTCCGTAAGCGGTACCGGCTTGGATCCCGGTCCTACGAACCCGGTTACCCCTCTGGTATTTCTGACTACATACCATGTATCATCATTCATAATCATATTGATAAGAACATAGCCCGGAAACATTTTTTTCTGAACCTGCTTTTTCGCGCCATTTTTCATTTCAACCACATCTTGCATAGGAACACGTACTTCCAGGATCTGTTCCTCCAAATGACGGTTTTCAATTGTTTTCTCAATGTTCGCTTTTACCTTATTTTCATAACCTGAATAAGTATGAACCACATACCAGCTTGCCTCTGCCATTACTTTTGCCTCCGTTATAAATTCACCAGGATATCAACGCCATACTTAATGATCACATCCAATACGGCAATAATCAGACCTAAGATAACCGAAACGGCAACAACGGCTGCCGTCTGTCTGGTAAGTGATTTCTTGTCCGGCCAGATTATCTTGTCGAACTCGGCCTTTAAGCCGGCGAACCAACTGGCTTTGGGGGCTTTCTGCGAATTATTGTCTCCCATATCTTCTCACTTCCTTTGCTTCGTCCGATTATTTCGTTTCTTTGTGCAATGTGTGTGTCCTGCAGAATCTGCAGTACTTCTTCGTCTCCATTCTGTCAGGATGGGCTTTTTTGTCTTTGGTCATGTTGTAATTCCGTTGCTTACATTCGGTACATGCTAATGTGATTTTTGTGCGCACAACTTCCACCTCCACTTAACTTTCATAATTTTAGGCATAAAAAAAAGACCTACTTCCATCGCTCGTCTACTATAACATGATTCTACATCTATGTCAACCTTTTTTGTTCAAAATGCTAATGACAAAAGAAAAACCTTCCGATATAATATGTGTATAAAAAGGATTTTATGCCCTGCCATTATGCGTATGGATTTCAAGGATGAAAGGAGGGGCAGCAATGGCAATCATAGATAATGCCTATACCTATTATCTAAGTACCTATGGAAACCGTATCGGTACCAGATATGACTCACATAAGAAAAGCGAACTGCGCAAAGTCTATAATCAAATTGTAAAATTAAATAAAGAAGCGCCTTTATATAAATTCAAAAACAGCGGCACCATTACAAAATATGCCATTGATATCAAAGAAGGTGCACAACATATCCGCAATGTTGTAGCCTCTATCTCCGGCTCGGATGATATTATGAAAGCGCTTCAAAAAAAGTCTGCTGTATCCTCCCAGGAAGATATCGTATCAGCCCGCTATATCGGAAAAGACGAAGAGCAAATGAAGGACTTCGATATTGAAGTTCGTCAGCTGGCAAAGCCCCAGACGAACATCGGAAACTTTTTAAAGAGTATCCGACGGGATTTGGCGCCGGATGCATATTCCTTTGACATTACCAACAGCTCTTCCAGTTATGAATTTCAGTTTAACGTAAGCCAGACCGATACGAACTACAGCATCCAAAAAAAATTGGCCAAACTTATCACCAGCGCCGGAATTGGACTAAACGCTTCTGTCATGGAAGATCCCAACGGACAAAGTGCGCTTCGAATCGAGTCTCTTCAAACAGGACTTAGCGAGGATGAGAAATATCTTTTTAATATCAGCGTAGGCGGCGGTGCAACCTCAGCCGTTGCCTTGAACATTCTTGGGATTGACCAGATCAGCCAAGAAGCTCAGAACTCCTCATTTCTTTTAAACGGAACTCCTCATACTTCTTATTCGAATACATTTTCTATTAACAATGCATTTGAATTAACGCTGCGAGGGATTAGTCCGGAAGGGCAGCCTGCCACTATCGGTTTCAAACCCGATGCCCAAGCAGTTCTGGAGAATATCCAGAATCTGACAACTGCCTTTAATTCCGTGATTGAGACATCCAATCTCTATTCGGAACGTTATGGACAAAACCGCAGGCTCCAGTATCAGATCGGCAGCGCCGCAGATGCATACCGGGAAGAACTGGCTGCCATTGGCCTACACAAGGAAGAGAACGGCTTGTTTTCCGTAGACGCTTCCGCACTGACAGAAGTGATTGAATCAGAAAATCCTTCCGAACGGCTGGCCGTATTAAACGACTTCAAGCAAACGTTAGACGCCCGGGCGTCATTAGCCGTATTAAATCCACTAGAATTTGTAAATAAAGTCATTGTTACCTATAAGAATCCCGGAAGGAACTTTTCCGCACCATATATGACTTCCTTGTATTCCGGGATGATGATGGATCACCTTTGTTAAGATGATAAAGAAGCTGTTGTGTGAGTTTTCATACAGCAGCTTCTTTTTTCTAAAATCTCTTACGTTTTCTTTCTGCATCAATATAGGAAATAATCTCCTGCCATCCGTACATTTGAGAAAACATACTTTTAATCATTGCCTCATCCGGCTCTCCTCTTTCATTCACCGGAAGACGCACTTTCAACTCCCTTGCTTTTTTAGCATAGCATTTTCTTCCATAAGAATAACGCCATCTGGAGCGGTTCAGCCTGGAAGCCAAAAAGAAAATGATTTCTAACGAGAGATCTTCTAAAAGCGGGGCAACCGTAACGTTATCATATGACGCCACCGGATCAAAGTGATAATATGAAGTTAAAGGAAACGATCCGTCCCCAGCAATAGTCAGGCAATGATGGGTGCACTCCTTTAAATCAACGTCACAGTATCCTACAATCCCATTATCTTCTGTTTTGCAGGAAATCAACGGAATTTCTCCCTCATCTACTTCTGATACAGAATGAACACTGCCGGAAAAACAAGACTCACGTAAAAAATCTGACAACATAAATTCCCCATATTGTATTTTTCCCGACACTTTACGCGTCTCTTCCTGTTTTACTTTGATATTCATTTTTACTCCACATTTGATTAAAAATGCTAAGTACTCACGAACATATGCTTCTACCTGTTCCATTAACTGCTGCTTTGTTTCTTCCTCTTCCTCTAAATACACTTCCGGCATCAATTCTATATTCTCATCCTTGTCATTCCACAAACATATCCGCACCTTCTCCGGAATATTTTTTCGTAAAATAGATGTATCATGTAAATGTATCTTTAAATATCTCCGTAAGTCCCTCAATTCATCCGGGATTCTATGGTCCGCCAGGCGTTTCCCTTTGCTTTTTACAAATCCATCCTGCCATACCTTTGCCCAGAGAACACGATCCTTTTTTGCATCATGAGGGATTCCCTTTTTAATAAAAATTCCCACTGTACGTATTCCCACCGGGTAAAAAAGATCTTCCGGAAAATCAATTACTGATATCAGCGTATTTTCCGCCAGTAATTGCTTCCTCCAGTTCTTTGGTTTCCCGCCTTTAATCAGAACAGACGTAGGTATGATAGAAAATAAAATCCCTCCCGGCTGCATCTGCCTCAGGGCATGTTGTATAAACATGTACTCCCGCTCATTCTCATTATTTTTGGAAAAAGGAGGATTCATCAATACTTTTGTAACCGGCCCTATGTCCTCCATATCCTCTTGGAAAAGCACATATTCTCCCGTCTCTATCCCATTTTCCGTCTTGCTCTTTAAATGTTCCGGAAAACAGTCATCATTAATAATATTGCTTTTCCCATCACCTCTGAAAATCATATTAATAATAGCCATCGTTGCCACAGTAGGATCCTGCTCAATTCCAAAAATTCGATGTTCTTTAAAAATCTGCGTCTGTTCTGCCGAAGCATGCTCTCTCACATAATCAAACGACGCCACTAAAAACCCGCCTGTTCCGCAGGTAGGATCATATACAATATCTGTATACCGAATATCCATAGCTTCACAGGCAAACCGTGTAATATGCCGGGGCGTCAGCACAATGCCAATGTCCTTTGCTCCATTTCCATATTTTAAAAACACCTCATAAAACTTACCCAACACATCTGTCCCGGAATACATAGCCGCCTGTATATCTATTTTCTTCAATAAATGAAATGTCTGAACCAAAGCTTCCTTATATTTCTTCTTTGCACTTTCTCGTTCTGGTAAATAAAGACGGATACTATCAAAAAAACTCTCTTTCTGATATCTTCGCAAAACCTGATGAGCCCTGGAATTAATACTGTCTATAAATACCTGGCTATCTGACCTGATGTCTATTTCCCCTTGCTCTATCATCGCCAATATCAGAGCAGAAATCACTTTCGAGCGAGCCTCCTTATTGATAGAACCGTTGTGCAATACCTCATTAATATCTTCTGCTACAGACATTAACAACCGTTCGTTAGGAATTAAATCTTTTAGAGCTGCAGACTGCCCTTCCAAGAGCTGCTCCGCTTTTTCTCTGGTCAAAATACTGGTAATCTTCTCTCCATTATATGTAACTTCCCGGTAGTTCTCCCCTTCCCAAAAAGCGGTTTGAACTACCATCTCTCTGGAATCTGCTCCGGCAATGCCACTTACAATTTTGGCACAAATATTAGAAGAACAGTTCATATCCTCACCATATGCAACCGCTTCCTCAAAAGCTTTTCCAATTTCTGAAACTTCTCCCTTTGCCTCTATAATCCAATACTCCGTCTCATTCAGTTTTACCACAAACTCCGGGCGCTGCCTGCCTAATACCTTTCTAATTTCAGGATGATTCAAGCATTCCTGCTGATAATAAACTTCTCCGCCCACATCCAATGCAGGATTCTTTGTATTCCAACCTGCTTTTTGCAGCTCCGCCTTAATCCAGGCATAGGAACGATATTCTGATTTTCTGATTTTTGCCATTCCATCCCCCATTTCATTTTACTTATCTATTCGTGCCAAACAACGCCTTAAGCACACCTATCACCTTGTCAATCTCCTCTTCTGTCAACTGGGTACTACAGGGAAGATTTAAAATCCGCTGACTATAGTATTCTGCTTTCTCAATGCCATAGGCCACGAAGTCTCTATATGGCTTTTGCTTATGAATCAGGCCCCATACCGGACGAGTCTGTATCCCTGCCTCCTTCAATTCCGAAATAATCTTTCGAAGATCTGCCCGTTCATGCAACACCAGGGAATAAAACCAGTAATTGGGGGATGTATCCGGGCAAAACGGCAGCATATACCCCCAAGGAACATCCTTTAAATTCTCACAATAAATGTTGTAATTCTTTTCCTTGCGACGAATGAATTCCGGAAGCATCTCCATTTGAGCCACTCCAATCGCCCCTTGAAGATTGGTCATGCGATAATTAAATCCCACTTCATAATGTTCATAAAACAATTCATCATCTTTGGCCTGGGTAGAAAGATACTTCATATGCTTCAAAGCTTCGGGTTCCCTTGCAACCAGGGCTCCGCCGCCTCCGGTCGTTATAATTTTATTTCCATTAAAGGAAAACGCTCCAAAGTCCCCAATGGTTCCGGCCATTTTCCCTGCAAATTCTCCTTTTAGGTATTGGGAACCAAGCGCCTCTGTGGCGTCCTCTATAACCGCTAAATGATAGCGTCTGGCGACTGCAAGAATAGACTCCATATCTGCAAGATTTCCAAATACATGAACCACGACAATAGCCTTAATATGCTGTCCGGTTTTTGAATAAATTAAGGTATCCTTCTGCATCCTGCATTCTTTCTCGCAGAATTCCTTCAGCTTCATAGGATCCATACACAAGCTGTCATCGCAGTCCATAAAAATGGGATCTGCAAACTGATATCTCACAGGATTCACCGCAGCAATAAATGTAAGCGTGGGAACAATCACCATGTCATTCGGCCCTACGCCGCATTCCCGCAGCGCCAGATGCAATGCCGCCGTACCGCTTTGACAGGCCGCTGCTGACGGAATATGTAAAAAAGCTGCCAGTTGTTCTTCTAATTGATTGATATAAGCTCCACCAGTAGATACCCAGCCTTGGGCCACTGCATCCAACGCATATTCTTTTTCCTTTCCCTCAAAATTGGGAATGGATAGTGGTATTAGTCCTTCCATAATGCTCCTCTTTTCTACGGGTGCTAAACATTATAAATCTCCGTCTTATACCCATCCATATTGGACTTCATCCAGGCAATCGTCTCCTCAATTCCCTGGGCAAATGTATATTGCTGTTTCCAATCTGTCAACGCCTTTATCTTCTCATTACTGCCAAGCAAACGGTTCACTTCACTTTTTTCCGGACGAAGACGCTGTTCATCACAAACAATTTTTGCATTGGGATTAATTTGGTTTATAATTTCCTGAGCCAGCTCCCCAATGGAAATCTCCTGCTGCGTAGCAATATTGATCTCTTCTCCTATGGTTTTATCCGATTCCGCAATGGCAATAAAGCCTGCTGCCGTATCTTTTACATAATTAAAATCCCGAGTAGGCGTTAAAGCGCCAAGCTGAATCTCTTTCTTCCCAGCCAAAAGCTGAGAAATAATCGTGGGAATTACCGCGCGGGCCGATTGCCTTGGCCCAAAGGTATTAAAGGGACGTACAATGGAAAGGGGAAGCCCGAAGCTCCTATGAAAACTCTCCGCCAATCTGTCTGCGCCGATTTTAGTGGCAGAATAAGGGGATTGTCCCTGAAACGGATGTTTTTCATCGATGGGAACATACTGGGCCGTACCATAAACTTCAGAAGTGGACGTCACCAGCACCCGTTGTGTTTCCAATTGACGGGCAGCTTGTAAAACGTTTAAAGTCCCCTTGATATTTGTATCTACATAAGAGTCCGGAGAATGATAACTAAAGGGAATCGCAATCAAAGCTGCCAAATGAAACACCCCGTCAACTCCCTTCATCGCTTCCCGCACCCCGTTGGGATCTCGAATATCTCCTGTGAAAACCTCAATCTCTTTTAATTTATCCGGAGGCAATGTATCCAGCCATCCCCAGGTATTAAAGGAATTATAATAAGCAAAAGCCTTTACCTCATAGCCCTTTTCTAACAAGCTCTCCGTTAAGTGGCTTCCGATAAAGCCGTCTGCTCCGGTCACTAATACTTTTTTCATACAGATTTCCTCCTGGTCATCATCACTTTTGCTACATCAAAATCATATTCATCATCAATATCTACCGAACGTTCCTTAGGCATAATATAAGCATAGGTATGTTTCCCATACAACTGGATCGGCTCCTCTTGCAATAAAGAAGCGTCAAGCATATAGATTGCCCCGTTGATACGATAGTATATCGGCAGCCTCTGCCGCTGCTGTCCCTGGACATGTTTTAAAAATCCATCCATGCTCCCATCCTCTGGCAGAGTATTGCTCCATAGGGGAGAATGCTCCATTTCACACACAGAAACTACCGCATCCGCATTTTTTCCAAAAAAAATCTTATGAGCCTCCTGTATATCCCCTGCCGTCCGCAATGGAGACGTGGGCTGCAGCAATGTCACCTGACTAAAATCCCGCTCCTGCCGACGATAAGTTTCCAGCGTCCACGCTACTACGTCCCAGGTGCCCGCCTTGTCAGTGGCTAAAGCATCCGTCCTTAAAAAGGGAACTTCCGCCCCATATTCTTTTGCAATATCAGCGTACGCCGGACTGTCGGTAGAGACGTAAACGGCATCAAAAATGCCGGCGCCAAGGGCGGCCTCTATGGTATATGCCAGCATCGGCTTACCATTTAAATCCTTAATATTCTTATCCTTTAATCCTTTCGAGCCGCTCCGGGCCGGAATAATCGCAAGATGTCCCATCACTTTTTCTCCACTTCTAAAATATCGTAAAAATTCTTCTTTAGGGAACTGCATGTATCATCAAAATATCTCTTAATAATATCTACCATCTGCTTTGAGGTGCTCCCGTCCCCATACGGGCTTGTCCCTGTTATCTTCCCCATATTCAGAGCCTTTCGGATGGCCTCTGCTATAGCGTCCCGTTTTGGAGGGCAACAAATAATACTGTCCCCCATCAGGCGTCCTTTTTGCCTGTCCCCAATATTCACCGTAGGCGTCCCCAGAGCCGGAGCCTCTATGATACCGCTGGAGGAATTTCCCAAAACCAGCCTGGCATATGATACGGCGCTTAAATAGCGTTTCATTCCCAGAGAATCCACCAGCTTCATATGCGGATATTTCTTCGTCTCCTGTTCCAGAAAACGGTTGACGCTTCTTCCTCCGGCGTCTGCATTTGCTTTTGTAATCAAATAAAACAGGCGCTCTTCCTGTATCATGGCCTGCATCAGTTCCTGTAGCTGCATTTCTCCCTCAGACGCCTCCAGTGTCACAGGATGAAAGGTTACCACCCCAAACTCTTTTCCTGCCAGCTCCGGCAGCTCCCCATCCAACTCCTGGCGTGTCAGCAGCTTCTCATTTAAAATATTTTCTACGCCTAACGCGCCCACATTAAAAACCCTGGAGGGTTCTTCTCCCATTTGAATAATGCGTCTTCTATATTCTTCTGCCGACGCAAAATGCAAATAGCTCATTTTTGTAATAGCGTGACGAACACAATCATCTACCGCCCCTTGGGTCAATTCCCCTCCGTGAAGATGCCCAATGGGAACCTGTGCGTTCATAGCTGCCGCCGCCACTGCCAGCATCTCGGTGCGATCCCCCAAAAGGAACAATAAGTCTGGATTTTCATCTTTGAAATACGCCCCAAATCCCCGCAAAGCATTGGCCATAGTACACGAAACCGCATACCCGTCGTCACCTTTTTCCAGGATAGGAATTTTGGCAAAAACCAAAACGCCATCCTCCTCTATTTCCTGATACGTATTTCCGAATTCTTTCGCCAAATGAGTCCCGGTAACCACCAGCTGAACTTCCCATTCCGGAATCGTCTGCAGCCGTTTGATGAACGGCGACAAAATCCCGTATTCTGCCCTGGTTGCCGTCACAATGCAAATCTTCTTTTTTTGACTGTCAGAAGCCATGTTCCCACCCTTTTATCTCTATCAATTCATCTGCTTCAAAGTCCCGCTCCGCCTCTTTTCCCAATACCTCAAACCAGTGCATGGGAGAGATTCCGCAGCCCGGACGTTTTACGGTAATATTTTCTTCTGTAAAAAACGTCCCTTTGGAAATATGGCGCCCAGCCACAATGCTCTTTCGTGCAGCCGTCATATTTTGCTGCTCTGAAGGAGAAGGACGCTTCTCGCCGCTTCCCAACGCTTTTTCTATATTCCGGATCTCATACACCATCTCTTTTAGCTCCTCCGGATTCAAACTTGCCTTATGATCCGGCCCTTCCATGGTTTTATCCAATGTAAAATGCTTTTCAATAACCTCTGCCCCCAAAGCAACGGCGGCCACAGGAATTTCAATCCCCTGAGTGTGATCCGAGTATCCCACAGGAAGGCCGAATTGCTCCTTTAACGTCAGCATGGCCTTCAGATTCACGTCCTCCATTGGGGTTGGATATTGGGTATTACAGTGCAGGAGGGTCACAGGCCCGCTTCCCTCTCTTTTCAGCCAGAATAAGGCCTGGGAAATCTCATCCATCGTACACATTCCCGTAGACATGACCACCGGCTTTCTCGTCCTTGCAATCTGTATCAAATAAGGAAGATTTGTCACTTCACCTGAAGGCAGTTTCCAAAAATCCATGTCCAATGTATCCAGAAATGCAATGCTCTCCAAATCAAAAGGCGTAGAAAGAAACCCTATTTCCTTCTCTCTGCAAAATTCTCTCAAGGCTGCAAACGCCTCCGGAGACAAGGACAGCTTTTGCAGCATCTCCAGCTGGCTCTCCCCACTCCCGGTGGCATCCTCCTGATAGGCCGCTTTCCTTGCAAAACGAGACACCAGCTTCTCCGGTTGAAATGTCTGGAACTTAATGTAATCCGCTCCCGCCTCTTTTGCCTTTTCTACCATTTGCTTCGCCAGCGAAAAGCTTCCGTTATGATTCACTCCGGCCTCTGCTATCACTGTAATACTCATAGTGCCTCCGTTCCCTTTCCTGTCCCTAATGCAATCTCCAGCATCTGCCTCACCCGGCGTTCCAAGGAATAATGTTCCTTCGCCTTGCGATAACCGTTTTGTGCAATCTCTTCCCGCTCCTTATCATGTTCCAAGTAATATTCTATCTTATCCAGCAGCTCTTCTTCTCCGGAAAAAGTTTCCAAATCCTTTCCAACCTGAAAATACTCTGGTATTTCACTCTGATAATTGGTAAGCACAAATCCTCCCGCACCCAAAATATCCCAGATGCGGAGAGGCAATCCGGTGCGGATCGGTTTTGAAGTAAGATTCAGATTGATTTTGGATAAATGAAATATTTTCGGCATCTCCGTCATCGTCTTTGCCGTTCCCTTCTTATGAGCCTTGGGAAGGAGGGACGCATCGCTGCCGGTATACAAGTCAAAAGAATATTCTTCTGAAACACGCTTTAGCAAGCGAAGGCGCTCTTGTTCCGTCACTTTATTTCCAAGATAAAGATGGGCCATAGCCGCTTTCTCATTTTGATTTGATTTTTCTGGAAACTGATAAAATGGTACTGCCTTTTTAAAATCTGACAAGACCTGATCGGAAATACACTCTTCCAAAAAATTGTATCCATATACCTTAAGCTGTGCTTCCACTACGCCGTCCAGATATCCTTTCAGGTAAGAATTCTTCTCATGAAACCGATTATACGGGCATTTTTCTGTATACAAAGACCCCACAAAGGAAACGTCCGCTGAAAACCGGGCTCTGTCCGCTTCCGTAATCGTCTCTATTAAAGCGTCCAACCGCTCATACTCCGCCCCAAGGGGAAGATAACATATCCCCTGGGGATTCTCAGGATAAAATTCCTCATACAGTGCATAATCAAACAGAAAAATACGATTCCAGGAATTTTGAATCGAATTAGAATACAGCTCCATCACTGGACTGTCCACCACCCAGCAAACATAAGGAATATGGAAAATATTACACACTTCAGAAACAACAGGGAAAAAATTAATGCTGAACACCATCTGATACGTCTGTTTTTTCAGAGCACGACTCACCAGCTCCAACTGTTCTTTCGCCCCAAGTTCCTTGTTTGTCATTTCCTCTGTAATCTGGGTCACCTTATGTCCCAGCCGGGTAAAAACAGCAATTACATCCGGCTCGCAAATGCTGTCATAACGATAAAATAGAATATTCATATTATTTCCTTTTACGATAAGTCTGCAATGATCTGGCTCAGGTATTCCTCATCCTGAATTGGAAATAGCTGCTGATCCTGCTCTGCCTCGTTGTTGTATTTGCCCCTTACCGCCGTTCTGCGGCCCTCTCCCTTTAAAAACCATTCATATTCCAAGTCCACATGTCCCACATCCACAGCCTGGCATCCGGCCCTTGCTAAATCATAGGCGAGTACCGTAGCCGCCGGCCCCAAAGCCAAAAGGAACAGCCTTCCTTTTCCTTGCTTGATGCAAGCCTCTAAAAGACGCCCATAATTGGAAAATGCATTTTCCGCTGGCCCGAGAATCCGCCCGATACTTTTTGCATGAGCAAACAAATCATTTCCTACGCCCAATCCGGTGTAACATCCTTCCACAAAAATACAGTCCCGGTTCTCCCATATTTTTTTCAATGCATCAAACCGCTTTCGGGGAGCGTCTGTCTTGTTATCCTCATACATGACATACGGCCTCGTAATATATGCATTGTAATAACGCTTGTCAGAATCCAGAAGCTTTAAATGCTCCCTGCGCACCTGTGGACTAAGATAGCGCCGAATCTCCCGCTTGGCCTGCTCATTATAACAATCTAGGCTTCCATAATTATCCGCCAATCCGATCATAAGGTGCTCCTCCTTAGACTGTAATACCTCTAACAGGCGCTCCCTTAAGTTGTCATCTTCCTGATTTTGAAACCTATGACGAATACGCCCTGCAATGGCCGAAAACTCCCCATCTCCGAATCGTGCCAGAGACTTCCCCTTTTCCACGATCTGATCCACAGTTTCTTCTACCGATGCAATATCCGGATACCAGTACTCCTCTCTTTCCCGGGAAGCCGCATTTATTTCAAAAAAAGCATTTCTCTGATAGTCTCCCAGCTCCCTCTGGTTTTCCTCAATCCATTCCATCAGCTGTCTATTGGAGCGAACCAATACTTGATTTGTACGTTCCAGAGAAATGACTTTCTGCTGCATTTCATTCACAATCCGAACCAACTCTAAAAATTCTTGTTCCATGATGATATGTTCCTCATAGTTCTTTCCGCCGTTTTATGATTTTTGCCGGAACGCCTACTGCAGTGCATGCATCCGGCAGGTTTCTAATTACCATACTCCCAGCGCCAATTACCGTTTCCTCTCCAATTTGAATTCCCTGCACCGCTCTTGCCCCTATACCAATCTCACTGCCGGCTCCCACGACTACATTCCCGGCCAGCCGTACATCCGGGCTTAACGTCACATAATCCGAAAGAACTCCATCATGGCAGACAGACGCGCCTATATTTAAAAATACAAAATCTCCCAATGAGACATTGGTAGATATGCGACAATCCATAGATATAATATTCCCTTTTCCCATTTGAACATCCGGGCAAATACAAGCGCCCGGCAAGATAAGATTTGGAAACTGCAGACAGGGATTTTTCTGCAGCTTCATTGCAATCCGTTTTCGAAGGCTGGAACTCCCGGCGCTGATGACAACATTCATTTCACTTTGCAGCGCCAAAAGATACTCGTCGTTACCCAGATATGGATATTCCGTCTTCCCCACCTGAACAGTTCCATATTCAGGGGAAATATCTACATATCCCAGCACATCCCATAGCTCTTCGTTTTTGTTCTGTTCCTGGATCTGCCACAAAAGCTCCCGCATGCATCCCCCGGCGCCTGTCAAAATAACCTTCTTTTTCATGATTATCACTCTGCCTTCAGATTCAGCTTCGTTTCCATTCGACGCATCTCTTCAAATTCTCCCATATCCAAAAAGGACTCTTCACTGATCGGATACATCCCTACTTTTCTCCCTTCCTTCAGAAGCTGCTCCGCCAAATCCGTCATATGAAAAAAAGCATCTTCCGGAATGTCCTCCCGAAGGTTTCCATTTAAAATATACATTCCTGTATTTACAAAATAAGAAAGCTTAGGTTTTTCATCCATAGATATGACAGCCCCATTCTCGCTGGAGTGTATCACTCCATACGGCACAACAATATTTTTTAATGCTGTGATCATCGTCAGCTCGTTGCCTGATTCTTTATGATATCGATAAATATCCCCATAATCAGCATCAATCAAAATATCGCAGTTTGTAACAATAAAAGGCTCGTCCTGAATGCCATTGATTAACTTCAGGCTTCCTGCCGTCCCCAATGGCTTGTCCTCTTCCACATATGTAAGCTCATATTCTCCCTGAGCTTCCGAAAAATATGATTTGATCATGCTTTTCCTATAATTTACGGTTACATAAAAATGAGACGCCCCAAACACACAAAAGCGGTTCATGATCCGCTCCATAATCGGAATATCACCAATCGGAATCAAGGGTTTGGGCAATATTTTGGTATATGGATATAGGCGCGTTCCTTTTCCCCCTGCCATAATTACAACCGGAACGTTTTGCAGAGCGTTCCTGCTCTCGGTCTTGAAATCTTCGGCCTGCTCCTGAAAAATAATATCAACAATATCACCCCTCGCAGTAACCACCGGAAGCGCTGTAATTGAATATTTTCTCATGTTTTCCTGGGCAGCCGCAAGATCCTTGCGATAGATAAGCTTGGGAGAACGATTCATAATTCTGGAAACCTGTTCCTGGAAATTCCCCGTCTTTATCAACCATCTGCGAATATCTCCGTCTGTGATCACTCCGGTTAGACAAGTTCCTTTTTCCACCACAAATAAAATCCCTTTTCCATTGATATCTATTTTCTGCATAGCCTCTACCACTGTAGTCTGGGGCGACGCCAAAAAAGAGCCCAACTGCTCTGATTTCATGGTAACCTCCTGTTTCTTTCTTACCTTCCATGGTAAGCATCCTGTATGCGCCGTATCACAGATGTTCTTATTATATCTCGATTACAGCTCAATTTCAATTAAGTTTCCATACCTTTTCACAAAATTTATCGTCTTTATCTATCATTTTCTTTACAAATTCACCTTTAAAAAGATATCGTCTTTATCATCCTGATTAATTCCCAAATACCTCCGTGTTACCTGATAGGAAGAATGATTATATATTTCTGTCAAGATTGCCGGATGTACGCCGCGCTTCCACGCGTGATATCCAAAGGTTTTTCGTAAGGAGTGGCAGCTGATCCCTTCTTCAAAATGAAGTTCATTAGCCGCTTTTTTAATAATACGAAACGCCTGAGAGCGGCTTAAAGGCCCCTCGTCCCCCCATCTTCCCGGGAAAATAAATGATTTTCCTTTTAATGTATCTCCCAAGCTTTTTCGGTATATTTCCAATCCTTCCGCGGCTCCGTTGTTTATCGCAATCATCGTTTTCTTTTTGGTTTTCTTTTCCGTAATCATAATGTGTTTTTTATAACATTGCCGTCCAAAATCATATACATGTTCCCATCGTAACGACAGCAGATCACTGATCCGCAGCGCCGAATTAATGCCCAGGCAGATTAGGGCATAATTTCTGTAATTAGGCTTTGTCATAATGTAAAAATCTTTCAGCTCGTTAATCTGCTCTGCCTCCTTGATTGGTTGTGTTGTTCCCATAGTTTTCTCCCTTCTTCATTTGTAATGTATGCAACATTTTAAACAAATTGTTGCATCCTGCCAACCACGGCTATCCTAGGGGCCG
>CAMNQH010000028.1 GCA_946549035.1 uncultured Lachnospiraceae bacterium
TAAATATAAACGCTGAAGACAATTTAGCAATCGCTGCCTAGTTGCAGCAGTCGGCCTTAGACCACTCACAGTTTAAGTCACCGGCTTCGACCATGTGAGAAACGACATATGCTAAGCTTTGCGCATATGGGCGTAGAATGAAGCTACCAAAACCGGCAGGATGTCTGCTTCCGGCCGGCGGAGGGAATGACAAATAACAGACTATGATAGTAGAAGGACAATGAAAGGTTTTTTGGACAGGGGTTCGATTCCCCTCAGCTCCATTCCATGGGGGCAGGCTCGCCGGGCCTGCCCCCGCTTTTAATATCAAAGGAGAAGCAATGTATGAGCAAGGAGACGATACGAGGGATTGAAGTGGACGGTTTTCTGTTTCTGGATAAGGAATTGGCCGAAAAGGCTCGTCGGGAGAAGGAGGGAATCCGCTATATGAAGGGCAGGACGAATATGGGGAAGCCCCAATTAGTCCTGAAGGTGTATGATAATATTATAGAACAGGATCTTTGCCAGACCCCTGTTGGGGTAGGTTATCTGCGGGAACTGCAGGATTATTTGACGACTAGCCCGGTGGTTCCCAAGGAACGTATTCAGCCGATTCCGGTGGAGAAGATTATCCGAAAGGAGTTTGTACCATCCAGGGAGGCGGAGGGGAAGAAGCCCTCTGGTACATTATGGGTCAGTCTGGCAGGAAATATTGTTTTATTGCTTATGGTGGCGGCTATGTTTGTAATTACCTTAAGCAGCCACCATCCCACGATTTTAGATTATAAGGAAAAGCTGTTGGATGAGTATGCGTCCTGGGAACAGGAGCTGGATCAGCGGGAGCGTACTCTGCAGCAAAAAGAACGGGAACTGGGAATTGAGCCGTAAGGCAAACCTTGGAAGGATTGAATCGGAGGCAGTTGACAAATGGATAAAATCAAGATTCTTGTGGTGGATGATGAGAGCAGGATGCGAAAGCTGGTGCGGGATTTTTTCGTGCGGCAGAATTATGAGGTTTTAGAGGCTGGGGACGGAGAGGAAGCCCTGGATATTTTTTATAAGAATAAAGGGATTGCGCTGATTATTCTGGATGTGATGATGCCCAAAATGAACGGATGGGAGGTTTGCCGGGAGATCCGGGAGATTTCGGAGGTTCCTATTATTATGCTGACTGCAAAAGGAGAGGAGAACGACGAGCTTCAGGGCTTTGAGATGGGAGTGGATGAATATATTTCCAAACCCTTCAGCCCTCGGATTCTGGTAGCCCGGGTAGAGGCTATCCTGCGCAGGGCAAATAAACTGGACCGCAGCGAAGTCATAGAGGTAGGAGGCATTGTCATTGATCAGCAGGCTCATATGGTTACCGTGGATGGTAAACCGGTAGAATTGAGCTTTAAAGAGTTTGAGCTATTAACGTATTTTGTGGAAAATAGAGGGATCGCTCTTTCCAGGGAGAAAATTTTGAACCATGTATGGGATTTTGATTACTATGGAGACGCCAGGACGATTGACACCCATGTGAAAAAGCTTCGGAGCAAGCTGGGGGCCAAGGGAGAATATATAAAAACAATCTGGGGCATGGGGTATAAATTTGAGGTGGGAACGTGAAACATTCCATAACAAGAAAAATCACATGCATCATTTTAATTCTGGTGGCGGCTACAGTATTGCTTTGCTGGGTGTTAAACACTACATTGCTGGAGACCTACTATATTAAGACAAAGCAGGACGGGCTGGAGAATACCATGGGCATCATCCGTCAGGAGACAAAGAAAGGGACGATGTACAGCGAGGAATCTGGGATAGAGTTAGAGCGTATTTGTGAGGAACGGAATATTACCATGATGATCATTGACTCTGAGAGCCGCATTATGTTTTTTATTGGCAGTGACGAGGAGTCTTATCGAAAACAGTTTTGGGAGATTTTATTTGCGGCAGGAGATGTGGGAACGGAATTGCTGGGTCAGGGAGAAGGGTATCAAGTGGGAAAATACAAGGATAGCCGACTGCATACAAAGTACTTGATTTTGGTAGGCAGCTTAGAAGACGGTAATTTGATTTTAATGCGCACACCTTTAGAGAGCATTCGGGAGAGCGTTACCATATCCAATCGGTTTTTAGCTTATGTAGGGCTTCTTGGAGTAGCCTTAAGCGCAATAATCAGTTATTTGGTAACCAGGAAATTGACCAATCCTATCCTTCGGCTGGCGGAACTTTCCAGAAAAATGACAAATCTGGAGTTTGACGCCAAGTTTCAGAGTAAGGGAAAGAACGAGATTGATTATCTGGGGGAGCATATGAATATCCTTTCAGAGACCCTGGAGCGGACCATATCGGAATTGAAAAGTGCGAATAACGAGTTATTGATTGATATAGAAAAAAAGAACCAGATTGATGAGATGCGCAAGGAATTTCTTTCCAATGTCTCCCATGAATTGAAAACGCCACTGGCATTGATTCAGGGATATGCGGAAGGACTTCAGGACTGTATCAATGACGATCCGGAGAGCAGGGAATTTTATTGCGACGTCATTATTGATGAGGCGGGGAAAATGAACCGTATGGTAAAGCAGCTTCTTACCTTGAACCAGTTGGAGTTTGGAAACGAGACGGTTGCTATGGAGCGGTTTGACATTACGGAATTGATTTGGGGCGTGGTTCACGCTACGGAGATTCTGCGGGAGCAGGGAGGAATTACATTAATTTTTGAGGAGCATGAACCGATATATGTGTGGGCGGACGAATTTAAGACAGAAGAAGTTCTGACAAATTTTATGAGCAATGCCATCCATTATGCAGACGGGGAAAAGCGTATCGTGATTTCAGTCCAGGAAATGGGACGCACCGTGCGGATTTGCGTATTTAATACAGGCCCCCGGATACCGGAGGAGGATTTGGAGCAGATTTGGACGAAATTTTACAAAGTGGATAAAGCCAGAACCAGAGAATATGGCGGAAGCGGGATTGGACTGTCCATTGTGAAGGCCATTATGGATTCTTTTCACAGGCAGTGCGGAGTGAAAAATTGGGAGGATGGCGTAGAGTTTTGGTTTGAATTGGATGCTACCAATATAATGTCTGAAATTTGTGTTGCCACTGCTGAAAAATAATGATATGATAGAAGATAAGGAAGCCGAAAGGTTTGAAACCATCTTGAGACAGAGTGCAGTTGGGACAGAGGAGATTTAGGAGATGAAAGGATTCATAAGAAGGGGCCGGATTGTGGCGGTGGTGCTGCTGTGTGTACTCTTGGCAGGATGCGGAACCCCTATGGCGAAGCTGACACCGGAAGAGGAGAATTTAATTGTAGCGTATGCCGCAGGCAGTGTGGCCAAGGGCAATAAGTATATGACCCAGGGCCTGACGTATCCCAAGCCGGAGGAGGCTGAGGATAAGGAGGAGCCGGAAGCAGAGCCGGGAGAGGATAAGACAGAAGAAGATTCTGAGGAACCCAAAGCAGGGGCTGGGGACGCGCCCCAGGATGGAGAAGAAAAGGAGCCTGCCGCTTTGGAAACCACCTTGTCAGAGGCCTTAAAGCTTGATCCGGTATCTGTGGAATACCGGGGGTATGATTTGCAGAAGAATTACGTGGTGGGTGATTATTTTGCATTGAATGCAGGGACCGGCAAGACGTTTCTGGTACTGCATATTGGATTGGTGAATACATCTCAGGAGGCGGTGGAGTGTAATATCTATTCCAAGAACCTGACAGGCAGTATTTATATCAATGATGTTTTGACGGCGGATACCATTGTGACGGTGCTCACGGAGGACTTTACCAGTTTTATGGGCACGGTGGATGCATCCTCAGAGACGGGTACAGTGGCTTTGTTTGAAGTTCCGGAGGAAGCGGTGCAGGAGATACAGTCTCTTTCCATGGATTTGGAGGTGGAAGGAGTTGTCTATCATATATCATTGGGATAAAGGGTTTAAAGCAGTGAAAGGTTTGCAGAGCGTATGCTTTGTGTGTAATTAGCTAATCAAAACGGGAGAGGAGAACGTTGTATGGATACAAATATTTTATTGGAGAATGGAACAAATGAGCTGGAGGTACTGGAGTTCAAATTAGGGGACAGCCATTACGGAATTAATGTGGCGAAGATCCGGGAGATCCTGTCTTTCCAGCCTATTACGCCGATACCTAACGCGCATCCCTGCGTGGAAGGAATTTTTATGCCCAGGGACACCATGATTACAGTCATCAATTTAAGGGCAAGCCTGCAGATGCCTCCCATGGAAGAGAACGGTTTGTTTATCATAACGAACTTTAATAAATTAAACATTGCGTTTCACGTGGATGAAGTATGCGGTATCCACCGTGTATCCTGGGCCGATATTATTAAGCCGGATTCCACCATTAATGCGGAAGAATACGGAGTTTCTACCGGCGTTATTAAGCTGGAGGGACGCTTGGTGGTAATTCTTGACTTTGAGAAGATTGTAACGGATATCAGCCCGGAGACCGGACTTAAGATTTCAGATGTAGAAGGGCTTGCAAGCAATGTGATCCGGAAAGATACCCCGATTTTGATTGCAGAAGATTCTCCGCTTCTGAGTAAATTGATTACAAATTGTCTGAAAGAGGCAGGATATACCCATCAGATTGTGACCAACAATGGACAGGAAGCATGGAACCATATCCGTCAATTCCACAATCAGGGTGTGTTAGACGAAAAAATTCATTGTGTGATTACAGATATCGAGATGCCGGAGATGGATGGGCACCGTTTGACAAAACTGATTAAGGACGACGAGGAGCTGAGGCATCTTCCCGTGGTTATATTCTCTTCCCTTGTAAATGACGAGATGCGCAGAAAGGGCGAGGAGCTTGGCGCAGACGCGCAATTAACAAAGCCTGAGATTGGTTTGCTTGTGAATGCCATTGACGGTTTGGTGGAAAAAAGAAGGAAATTTTTAGAGCAGTCATAAAAAAGGGGCTTTCTGTATCAGAAACAGCAGATTTGTTTTGATACGGAAAGCCTTTTTCTGTTGACATTTTTCAGGAACTACCCTATGATTGATGTGGAATACTGAAATTATTTGGAGAAAACAGGAGGAAGGACATGGAATTACGATCATTGGAACAGGAATTACGGTCAAATGCATATCCGGGAAGAGGGATTGTGATCGGCAGAACTCCCAATGGAGCGTATGCAGTAACAGCCTATTTTATTATGGGACGCAGCGAGAACAGCCGCAACCGTATTTTTGTAACGGAAGGGGAAGGAATTCGGACCCGGGCCTTTGATCCAGCCAAATTGAGCGACCCCAGCCTGGTGATTTATGCACCGGTACGTGTTTTGGGGAATAAGACGATTGTCACAAATGGAGATCAGACAGATACGATTTATGAATGTATGGACAAGCAGATGACCTTTGAACAGGCTTTGCGCACCCGGGAATTTGAACCGGATGCTCCAAATTATACCCCTCGTATTTCAGGGATTATGCATCTGGAAGGCGGGAAGTTTAATTATGCCATGTCTATTTTAAAGAGCAGCTGTGGGAATCCTGAGAGCTGCTGCCGCTATACCTTTGCCTATGAGAATCCGCTGCCGGGCCAGGGGCATTTTATTCATACCTATCAATGGGACGGGGATCCCTTGCCCAGCTTTGAAGGGGAACCCAAGCTGGTAGGAATTGGGGATGATATGGAACAATTTACAAATGGATTGTGGGACAGCCTGAATCCGGAGAACAAGGTGTCTCTTTTTGTCCGTTATATTGAGATTGCCACCGGAGATTACAGAAGCAAAATTGTAAATAAGAATCAATGAGAATCAGGAGGAGAACTCATGCAGGAATTAGAGTTAAAATATGGATGTAACCCCAATCAGAAGCCGTCCAGAATTTTTATGGAGGAAGGAGAGCTGCCGATTCGGGTGTTAAACGGGAAGCCGGGATATATTAACTTTTTAGACGCCTTCAATGGCTGGCAGCTGGTGAAGGAGTTAAAAGAAGCCACGGGTCTTCCAGCGGCGACTTCATTTAAGCATGTGTCTCCGGCGGGGGCTGCGGTAGGACTGCCCCTTACCGATGTGGAAGCTCAGATTTACTGGGTGGCGGATTTGGGCGAGCTGTCTCCTTTGGCATGTGCGTATGCCAGGGCGAGAGGCGCGGACCGCATGTCTTCCTTTGGGGACTTTATTTCTCTGTCGGAAGTATGTGATGTTTCCACAGCTAAGATTATCAAACGGGAGGTTTCCGACGGCGTGATTGCTCCGGGATATGAGCCGGAGGCGCTGGAGATATTAAAGGCTAAGAAAAAGGGCGGCTATAATGTGATTGAAATTGATCCTGCCTATGTTCCGGCTCCGGTGGAACACAAGGAAGTATTCGGCATTACCTTTGAGCAGGGGCGGAACGACTTGAAGATTGACAGAAATCTGTTATCCCAGGTGGTAACGGAGCACAAGGAGATTCCAGATCAGGCGCAGATTGATTTGATGATTTCATTGATTACTTTAAAATATACCCAGTCCAACTCCGTATGTTATGCAAAGGGCGGACAGGCGATTGGAATCGGGGCGGGACAGCAGTCCCGGATTCATTGTACACGTCTTGCGGGAACGAAAGCGGACAACTGGTTTCTCCGCCAGTCTCCTAAGGTATTAGGACTTAAGTTTGCAGAAGGGATTGGCCGGGCGGATCGGGATAACGCCATTGACCTTTATATCGGGGAAGACTATATGGATGTTCTGGCCGACGGTGCATGGGAAGGGATTTTCAAAGAGAAGCCGGAAGTATTTACCCGGGAAGAGAAACGGGCCTGGTTGGACCAGATGCAGGGAGTAGCCCTTGGTTCAGACGCATTTTTCCCATTTGGAGACAATATTGAACGCGCCCATAAGAGCGGCGTGGAATATGTTGCCCAGCCGGGAGGCTCTATTCGGGACGACAATGTAATTGAGACTTGTAATAAATATGGGATAGCCATGTGCTTTACAGGAATCAGGCTGTTCCACCATTAAAAGTAATTGGAAAGCTGTCCCAAGGGAGCAAAATAAGGGAGCGAAGGGCGTAACGCCTGATTCGCTCCTTTATTTATGCACAGACGTATGGCTGTTACAGAACACGCACCAAATTCAGCTCTTTGTCCACCAGAAGGATATCTGCTTTGGCTCCTTCCGACAGCCTGCCGATATCATAGGCTTTGATACTGTTTGCCGGATTGATGGTTGCCGCTTTTACAGCGGATTCCAGAGGAATTCCGAAGGAAACGGCATTTTTCATGCAGGCAAATAAGTTCGTGACGGATCCGGCCAGGGTTCCGTCGGCCAATGTGGCCGTACTGCCCTGCTTGATGACCTCTTGTCCTCCCAGCTCATAAGTGCCATCCTCCATTCCGGCGGCCCGCATGGCGTCGCTGATAAGGACCACCCGATCGTTTCCGAAGATGGAGAATATCATACGGATAACAGAGGGGTGGACATGGATGCCGTCGCAGATTACTTCTGCCATTACGTGAGATTCTTCCGCCGCAGCTCCGATGATGCCGGGATCCCTGTGATGCAGGGGGCTCATGGCGTTAAAAAGGTGGGTGGCATGGTTGGCCCCTGCCTGGAAAGCCTCTTTTGCAGTCTGATAATCGGCTTCGGAATGCCCAAGGGAGATGGAGACCGTCTCATGCATAGCTTGAATGAATTCCATAGAGCCTGCGGCTTCCGGAGCAATGGTAATCAGACGGATATTTCCGCCGCAGGAATCATTCAGGGCCTGGAAAGTTAAGCTGTCCGGATGAATAATATGGGAAGCCTTTTGCGCTCCTTTTTTTGCAGAGGAAATAAAAGGCCCTTCCATATGAATGCCGGCGATGGAGGCATATTCGTTTCCGGAGGGAACTTCCTGGATGCTTTGGAAAATATGTTCCAGATCCTTTGTGGGAAGCGTCATGGAGGTGGGGCAGAAGGAGGTAATACCCTTGGATTTTAAATAGGCGGCAATCTCTGTAAGTCCCTTAGGACTGCCGTCGCAAAAATCATGCCCTACGGCTCCGTGAATGTGTACGTCCACCAAACCAGGGAGAACGTAGAGATCAGAAGCGTCTATGATTTCTTCTTCCGGTCCGGCTGTTTTGGCAATTTTGTGGGATGCATCTACAATGAGGTCCCGTTTTGTGAAGACGCCGGAATCTTCAAATACCAGCCCGTTTTGGATAATCATGCCGGCTCCTTTCTATGCCGAAAGGCAGTTGTGTTCTTTGATCAGGGACAAAGCTTCTTCGTCTGCAACGATGGATACATTCCCGTGAAGCTGCAGAATGGAAGCAGGAACAGCCGGAGTAATAGGACCGAACAGGGCTTTGTATAAAGCGTCGGCTTTGGCGGAACCGGAAGCTACTAACAGAATGCCCCTTGCTCTCATAATATTTCCCACACCCATGGAATAGGCATATTTGGGAACCTCATCAATGGTTGCAAAGAAGCGGGCGTTGGCCTGAATGGTATTTTCCGTCAGCTTTACGCAATGAGTTCCGTTTTCAAAGGCGTCTCCGGGCTCGTTGAATCCGATATGGCCATTGTTGCCCAAACCAAGGAGCTGTAAGTCAACGCCGCCTAAGTGGTCGATCACAGAATTGTAGCGGCTGCATTCTGCTTCAATGTCCGTCTCAAGACCGTTGGGGATATTGGTATTTTCTGCCTTGATATTTACATGGTCAAATAAGTTGGCGCGCATAAAATAGGCGTAGCTTTGGTCGTTGTCTTTGGTCAGTCCTTTATATTCGTCCAGATTTACGGAACGAATCTCTGAAAAATCAAGGTCGCCTTGCTTGAAACGTTCCACTAACTGCTGATATGCCCCGATGGGGGTAGAACCGGTAGCCAGCCCCAGTACAGCGTTTGGTTTTAAAATAATCTGAGCTGCAATGATGTTGGCTGCTATGCGGCTCATTTCCTGATAGTCCTTTGTCTGGTAAATTTTCATGAAAACCCTCCTTTGGTCTGCGGCGCATTCCATGCGCCAATGGAATCAGTTACCATTTCATTATAAATCACAGAAGACGAAATGTAAATAAGTTCATGGGAACAGTTGGATATAATCAATACAAAACAATAGAAATTAATAGTAAAAAATTGACAATAATAATGGGAAATGGTACAATCAAAAAAAGTGCTAAACCATAGCCAAAGGATTCATCATGGAGTGATAAAGGAGAAGGAAAAATGGAAAGAATCATGTCGAATCAGGCCCAGGAGTATGCGGCCGGGAAGTATCAGAAGACGCTGCCGTTGTTAAAGGGGCGGGCAGCGGAAGTTGCAGCTTTTGTGGATGGGCTTGCAGGGGATGAAAGGGTCCTCATGGAGTTTTTGTATGGTACGATGCCTGTATGTGACAGTGCGGATTATGATCCCCAGCTTATGTATGCATATGTGACCCACGCCCTGTTTTTGCGCCGGGAGAAAGCCTGGACCAGAGAACTGCCGGAAGATGTTTTCTTGAATTACGTATTGTATTATCGTGTGAATAATGAGAATATCACAGATTGCCGGAAGTGGTTTTACGATATGCTGAATCCTCTGATTGAAAACCTGGGGCAGGAGGACGCGGTAAAAGAAGTAAATTACTGGTGTGCAAGGCAGGCGTGTTATACTGCTTCGGACGGACGTACCTTGGGGCCGGTGGGAGTTTTCAAAAGTGGAAGCGGCCGGTGCGGAGAGGAATCCACCTTCCTTGTGACGGCCCTTCGCAGCGTGGGAATAGCGGCCCGTCAAGTCTATACGCCAAGATGGGCTCACTGCGATGATAACCATGCCTGGGTAGAAGCCTGGGTGGAGGGAAACTGGCGGTTTTTGGGAGCCTGCGAGCCGGAAGAGGTGTTGAATAAGGGATGGTTTACCAATGCTTCCTCCAGAGCTATGATGGTACATACCAGAGTATTTTCTGATTATATAAGTGCGGAAGAAGGAAGAAAAGAAGAGATTACAGAGCGGGACGGAGCGGCCTTATTTTTCAATGATACCTCTTTTTATGCCAAGACCGGCAAGCTGACGGTGCAGGTAAAGGATGAAGGGGGAGCTCCGGTTTCGGGAGCCAAGGTTTCTTTTTCCCTTTTGAATGCGGCGGAGTATTATCCAGTATCTGTGGTTTATACAGATGAAGAGGGAAAAGCAAGTATTCATCTAGGGCTGGGAAGCATTTGCGTTCAGGTGTCAGGGAAAGATTGCTTTCTGGAAGCATTGGTGCAGATGCAGAATGAGGGAGATACCTTTGCGGAGCTGACCTTATCCAAAAAAGAATGGGAACTGAGTCTGGAGAAGATGAAAGCAGGCTGGACAGAGATTGACCATATTGCTCCCAGGGATTATCCCATGCATCCGGTGAAGCTGACAAAGGAACAGAAGGAAGTGGGAAGGAACCGGAAGAATGAGGCAGATAAGCTGAGGCTTCAAAAATTGTCAGAGTATGAAAAGGGCCAGGAGCAGGCTTTGGCCGACTATCCTGACGCGAAGAAATATCTGGAGCTTTCTTTTGGCAATGCCCCGGAAATTCATAGGTTTTTAAAGGAGCATCCCGGAGAGGACAGCGTCAGGATGCTGTCGGTGCTTTCCAAAAAGGATTACAGAGATATTACCGCAGAGGTACTGGGAGAGCATTTTTGTTATGGGAAGCAGGTACAGGAGGTTTCCTATAACACGTATCTGAAGGATGATGAGAAAGCTTTAGAGCTGTTCTGGCAGTATGTAGCCAATCCAAGAGTTCGGTATGAAGCGATTACGCCGTATCGTTCTTATATTATGGATACCTTGACCGAAGAGCAGAAGGAAGCATTTCGTAAAGAGCCGGAAGTAATTTGGAGCTGGATTGAGGATACTACATCCTGTGAAAAAAGCAGGCATTATCATCCGGTGGTAACATCCCCAGCCGGCGTTTTGCGTACCGGGCAGGGCGGGCATTTGCCGAAAAAGACATTATTTGTGGCTATTTGCCGTACTCTTGGGATTCCGGCGCGGTTAAATCCGGTGAATCAGGAGGCAGAATATTACAAAAATCATGGGTTCCATGACGTGACTTCCCCCAAGCATACAGAGAAGCTGGTGCGGCTGGTATTAAAGAGCCAGGAATCCCCGGCCTATTATGCAGATTGGACCATCGGCAGACTTGGAGGCGGAGAAGAACAGCCGGATGGCTGCGGGTTTGGGACCTTGGGCTTGTTTGGAAAGGAATTTACAGACGGGGAAATGACCTTGATGCTGCCGGAGGGGATTTATCGTTTGATTACCTCTGTAAGGCTTCCCAACGGGAACCAGATGGAAGCAAGACGGGTGCTGGATACTGCTGATTTTGTTCCTGGAGCAGATGAAGTTCCGGAATGTGTGATGGAACTGTATCTGCGTCAGCCTCAGATTTCTCAGATGCTGGAGACACTGGCTTTGGATGACTTTACCCTTTTGAAAGAAGACGGAACCGAGGTAGAGGCAAAGGAACTGATGCAGGGCCATACGATGCTGGCCTTTTTGGAAGAAGGGGCGGAACCCACGGAACATATCTTGAACGAATTGCGGGAGCAGGAGGAAGAGGTTAGAAAGAGCGGTCTTTCCCTTGTATTTGTAGCCGCCCGTAAGGAGGCTCTTGAGAATCCTACTTTGGCGGATACGCTGAAGCGTTTGCCGGCACAGGTATATTACGATGATTTTACAGAGCTGCCGGAAATTTTGGCCAGACGGATGTATACGGATCCGGAGAAGCTTCCCTTGGTATTATTAGTCAGTCCAGGGCTGATAGGCCGATACGCCAGCAGCGGATATAACGTGGGAAGCGTGGGCTTAATGCTTCGAATTGCAAAGCTTTTGGAGCGCTGAGTTCGGAAAGCATCCAGGGGAGGAACCGTTATGTTTATTGAAGAGCGGCATGAGAAGATTATGGAACGGCTCCGGAATGAGGGCAGGGTGACGGTAAAAGAGCTGAGCAGCTTTTTTTCCGTCACAGAGGACTGTGTGCGCAAAGATCTGAAAGCATTGGAAAAAGAGGGCCAGTTGAAGCGAACTTACGGCGGAGCAGTTTTGTCCAGGGATTATCCCTTAAGGCGGGATGTGATTGACAGAAGGGAGATCAACAGCGAGAAGAAGGACGCTATTGCGGCGGAGGCTCTGCTGCTGATTCGGGAAAACGAGACGATTTTTTTGGACATTTCCACCACAAATATCCGGCTGGCCAGGCTCTTAGTGCAGTGGAATAAACGTCTGGTAGTGGTCAGCAATATGATGGACATTCTACAGATCCTTTCTGCCAGCAGAGAAATTACAGCCGTTGGCACAGGGGGAACCGTAGTGCAGACGGTAAATGGATTTTTGGGTGCGGAGGCGATTGCATTTATTGAACATTACAGCTTTGACCGGGCGTTTTTGGGCACCTGCGGGCTGGACATTACGGACGGCGCCGTAACTACCCTGGGCGCGGAGGACGGCATGACAAAAAAGGCTGTCCTCAAAAGCAGCAGACATAATTATCTGGTGATGGAAAATGACAAATTCTATTTTAACGATTCCTACAAATTTGCTCATTTGGATGAAATAGACGGAATCATTACAAATCAGCTGCCGGACGGCGCCACCATGCAGGCCTTGGAGGCGGCCGGAGTTACCTTATATGAGGGACAGAGCTGAAAAAAGAAAGGGAGGGTTTTGATTTATGGTTTGGGAAGAAAATTTGGTTGCAGCTGCAGAAGAGAGCAAGGGCTTTTTGGTGCAGTTTGTAAAAAAAGGAGAGGAAAAGAGTTTGCTCCAGGAAGGAGCGAAGGAGTTTTTTGACGCTTCGTTTTTAAAAACAGCCCTGTTGCCTGTGGAAGGTGAGCTGAGACTTCTGGTAGGGCTGGGAGAGAAGCCTTTGGATAAGATGAAGGTGAAAGAGCTGGCCGCTAAGGCTGCGTCAGAGTGCCAGGACAGGAAGATCAAAGAAGCTTCTATGGATGTTTCCACTCTTGTAAAGGAGCAGGGAATAGAGGCTGTCCGTGACATTACGGAAGGGGCTTTGCTGGGAAATTACTGCCAGATCCGTTTTGGAGAGGAACAGAAGGAGGAAGAAAAGCCCTGTAAAATCTGGTTATCCGGCATTTCAGGCGAATACTTTTCACAGGCACAAGGGCTTGTAAAAGAAGCCTGCGCTTTGGCCCGGGGCGTTATGTTTGCCCGGGATATGGTGAACCTTCCCGGCAACCGTCTGCGTCCGGAGGAATTTGCCCGCCAGGTGATACGCCGGATGGAGGGGCTTCCGGTAGAATGTGTCTGCTATGACAGGGACAAATTGAAGGAAATGGGAATGGAAGCAATGCTGGCTGTAGGGGACAGCAGTGAATATGCCCCGTGCATGCTGGTGCTGCGGTATCAGGGAGCGCCGGGAGAAAGCCGGATTACCGGGCTTGTGGGAAAAGGCGTTACCTGCGATACAGGAGGATATTGTCTGAAGGCGGCCAGCTCCCAGTTGGGGATCAAGGGAGATATGGCAGGAGGAGCCGCAGTGGCGGGGACGATCTATGCCCTGGCTCAGACGGGGGTTAAAACCAATGTAACGGCTGTGATTCCTATGGTGGAAAACCGGATTTCCCCAGGAAGCTTTTTACCGGGAGATGTGATTTCCTCCTATTCAGGCAAAACCATTGAAATCGGAAATACCGATGCAGAAGGACGTTTGATTTTGGCGGATGCAGTATCCTATGCAGTAGACCAGGAAAAGGTGACGGAAGTGCTGGATATCGCCACCCTTACCGGGGCGGTGGTAGGTATGCTGGGCTTTAGCATCGGCGGGGTATTGTGCGACGATGAATCCTGGTATGGAGAATTCCGGCGGGCCCATGATGTGTCCGGGGAACGGTATCTCAGGATTCCCTTCTATGAAGAGCATGAAAAAATGATAGAAAGCGAGCTGGCGGATGTGAGAAATATGAGTTCCGATGGATGCGGAACGATTACGGCAGGGCTCTTTATCCGTAAATTTGCCCAGGGGCGGCCATGGCTGCATTTGGATATTGCCGGGACGGCGTGGGTAGGACAGCCTGTATTTGCCTTCCAGTCCAAGGGCGCTACTGGAGCCGGCGTGACAACCATGTATCAGCTTTGCTGTCGGGAGGAGAAATGATGAGTAAATTTATTTTGGAAGTATGTGTGGATTCTGTAGAATCTGCGGTGGCGGCGGCCAAAGGAGGAGCCGACAGGCTGGAGCTGTGCGCAAATTTGATTATCGGCGGAACTTCTCCCAGCCCGTATTTGTTCCAGGAGATCCGCAAGCATACGGATATTCCGATACATGTGCTGCTGCGTCCCCGTTTTGGAGATTTTTGTTATACGGATGCAGAATTTTCCATTTTGAAGGAAGAAGTATCTCATTTTCGGAACCTGGGAGCAGAGGGGGCGGTGATTGGAATTTTGACCCCGGAGGGTTCCCTGGATACAAAACGCTTAGGAGAGCTTGCAAAGCTTGGAGAAGGAATGTCTTTGACGCTGCACCGGGCCTTTGACGTTTGCAACGATCCGTTTTTGGCTATGGAGCAGGCGATAGCATTGGGATTTTCCACGATTTTGACCTCCGGCCAGAAAAACAGCGCCTTAGAGGGAGCGGAGCTGTTAAAGGAACTGGAAGAAAAGAGCCAGGGGCGTATTCTGATCCAGGCAGGAAGCGGGGTAAATGCCCAGGTGATTCAAAAGCTGTATCCCATTACTAAGGCAAGGGCTTATCACATGTCAGGAAAGGTAACCTTAGACAGCGCTATGAGCTATCGGAAAGAGGGAGTTAGTATGGGGATTGGCAGTGTCAGCGAGTATGAGATTTGGCGGACGGATGAAGAAGCCATTCGTAAGGCCAGGGAAGTTTTGGAAGGACTGTAAGAATGGGGAGGAGAATAGGCGCTTATTATAAGAAGCTGTGCGCTTTGTTCTGCCTGAGAAAAAAAGGCCGGTTGGGGGTTGCCGCCGGCCTGTTTCTGGTGCTTGCAGGTATGTTGGTGTCCGGGAGCTTTGGCTTTCGGAGCCGGGGAGCAGAGCCGGAGCAAATCGAATATTATTACGAGAATGTCTGTGCCTCTTGCGACGGCACAAAGGATTTTTACAGCTTGTTTCAGGAGAGATTATCCAAAGAAGAACAGAAGGCTTTGCAGGGGAGGACGGCTGCCTATAATGTTTTTCTGGATTCTTGCCGGGAACAGTATGAAGAACGTGTACGGGAATTGGAGATTCCAAAAGGGACGTCCCTGCCGGTTCTGATTGTGGGAAGCCGATGGGTAAGCGGCTTGGAGCAGATGGAGGAGCTGCTTCGGGAAGCGGCGAAGGAATCGGCTGCCCACAGCGGGCCGGCAGAAGGGGGGCTGTCAGGAGAAGGGCAGCAGAAGGACAGTTCCGGGGAAAAGAAGGAATCAAAATACAATGATTTGCAGCATGTTGGGGAACGTGATGGGAATCAGGAAGAAATAGCTTTGGCGAAGCGTTTGGAGGCCAAGCTGCAGGAAAGTCAAACGCCTGTGGTTCTTTTATTTACGACAGAGGCTTGCGAGGACTGTGAGAAAGTAAAAGAATGGTTGGATGAGCAGCAGGAATTGACAGGAGGAAGGGTTCTGGA
The DNA here is from genome assembly GCA_946549035.1 of uncultured Lachnospiraceae bacterium. Classification (GTDB taxonomy): domain Bacteria; phylum Bacillota; class Clostridia; order Lachnospirales; family Lachnospiraceae; genus 14-2. Next base: position 15,526 of record CAMNQH010000028.1, read on the forward strand.
ATACAATATTATCAAGGAGCCCTGCCTGAATTTATTAAAAGGGATGTTCCGGGAGTATGGCCTGAAAGAACAAGATCAGAAAGTCCCGGCGCTGTTTTATGGAAATGACGCCGCCACAGGGGCTGACGGAATTTTAAATCTGGATGGAAAACAGCTGTGGGAAGAAAAGGAAAATCAAGGGCTGATTTCTAATATAGGCAGGGTGAGAGAGCAGCTTTCAGAAACGGAAGGTGAAAAAGCGGCAGGCGGGCAGAATCTTCTGACTCTGGCAGGAGCCGGGCTGTTAGCCGGGCTGAATCCCTGCTCGGTTTCCATGCTTTTGATGCTGCTGTCTATGATCGTGTCAGAGAAAGCTTCCGTCTGGAAAAACGGGTTGTTATATCTTGCGGGAAAATATACGGCCTATGTGACGATTGGTTTGATTATTTATGTTTCCGCCGCAAGCCTGGACGGATTGATTTTGCAGGATGCGGGAAACATTCTAAACAAAATATTGGTTCTGCTGTTTGGAACGGCAGGCATATTGTACCTGGCGGATGCGGTGCGAGTTTTTCGGCAAGAATATGGAAAAATCCGTACGCAGCTTCCGGCAGGGCTTCGAAAATGGAATCATGGATTGATACGACGTGTAGGAAATTACAGCGGAATGTTAAAGCCTCTGTTGATTCTTGGGCTTGGAATGGCCATATCTGTGGGAGAATTTTTCTGCACAGGACAGATTTATATGGCGTCCATCACATATTTGCTGAAAGATCAGGTGAGCATGGTATGGATTTCTTTCCTGGTCTATGTTACGGCTATGTCCCTTCCGGCCTTTTTGATGCTTTTGATCATACAAAGGACCAGGAATACAGAGCTTATTTCGGAATTTATGCTTCGCCATATGGGAGCGGTGAAGATATTTTATGCACTTTTGTTTTTGGGATATGCACTTTATTTTTTCCTTACCTAAGAATTTTTTTGAATGATTGATTCCGCAAAGTGCGGTGGAAAAACCACAAAAAGCAATTAGGAAATTTCATCCAGCAGGGAGCTGGCGCAGGATATGACGCCGGGGACGTCTGCGTAGGATAAAAGCAGGGGGCCGGGGGAGATTTCTTTCTGCCCCTGATGCATCAAAAGTTCTTTTTGGATTTCGGCGGTGAGACGGGTGCGAACGGCGCTGCGATGAATGTGGCAGGGTTCCGGGTCGTCAAAAAATTCAATGCTTTTGGCTAGAAGAGTTTCTTCTTTGATGGGGATATCTTTTAGCAGGCCGTCGTATAACAGGCCGGAGGCTCCATAGAGACGAAGTGTTGGAAGTGTTTTTTTGGATTTGAATAACATAGGTATCTCCTTATCTTTTGATAAGGCTACTTTACTATAGATGTAAAAAGATTTCAAGAGAAAGAAGAGAATGACAGAATGAAAAAGACGGAAGGGACAGCAAAAAAACGGCGAATGTCCATACAACTGCTTTGCTCATATCTTATCATTATACTTGCGCCGGCGATCGCTGTATTTGTGATTTATTTGACTATGCAGGAAGCTCTTTTGGATACTCAGAAAGAAAAAGCCTTGAATTTATCCCGGGAAACGGCAGTTACCCTCAATAAAGAAATGGAGCAGTTGGAAAATGTGGCCAGATATATTGTCACCGACGGGAGTCTGAAGAAGTATTTGCATCAGCAAAGCGGCAAGGATCATTCCCATGATTTTTACCAGGCCTATGAACTGGCCAAATCTTATCCGGATTATGCGATTCTAAACCGTTTAATCAAAAAAATATATATTATGCCTTTTGAAACTTCTTATCTGATACAGATCCCCCGGGTAGTGGTGCCCAACAATAAGCTGGGGATGACCATTATGGATTTGGGCGGGGAAACAGTTACATACGAAGAAATGGTAGAAAATTTGTATGATTTGGGCAAGGACGGCATGGTATATGATAAGGAGAGAGGGGAATCCGGGGAATTTCAGGTGGTGCAGCGGTTCAATTACAGCGGATATGGGGAAAAAGCAGGCGTAGTCGTAATTGAACTGGAGAAACGGGAGTTGAAAAGCCTTCTTGCCCAAAGTCTGGGAAGCGATGCGGGAGTTGCTTTCCTTGCAGATGAAAACGGGAATATTCTCTATGTGTATGACAGCGTCCATGATATTTACGATACCTTTCCTTTTGAAAAAGCCTGGGAAGAATATCTGGGAGAAAGTGGTTGGAGTATGGAAGAGCTTTCTGTACATCAGGCTTCCGTCCAGGTGAACCACTGGTCTGTGATTGCGGTAATTCCCAGACAGGAGTTGCTGTCTAAGGTAGGAAATGGGAAATATGTCACACTGGTTTTGTGCATATTGTCCATATTGATAGGTATAGCCATTTGCTTGTGGTATTGGAACAAGGGGCAGCCTTTGGTAGATAAATATGTACAATATACAGAAAAATATCCGCAGAAGTCTCTTTCTCAAAAGAAATCCGAAAACCTATGGAAGAGCTTTGGGGGAGTGTTGGAACAGGTGGACAGCCTGCAGTTATCTCTGGATAAGCAAAAACAGCGGCTGCTGGAGGGAGTTGTCCGAAAAATATTGTATGGAATCTATGATTCCCCTCAGGAATTAGAGCAAGAGCTTGTGGAAGCAGAATTATCTTTTCCGATAGGATTTCCCTGTATTTTGGCGGGTCTGGAAATTGAAACGCCTATGAATCAGGAGCCGGAACTGTCTGTAAGGGAATTGGAGGCGGCAATTCGGGAAGAATTAGACAAATGTCTGTCCTATCCCTATCTGATGATAGGCATGGGATCCTTGCATTACATTTTGTTGCTTTATATTGGCAACGAACCGGCAGAGGGAAAAGAACTGAAGCAGTTTTTTGAAGAGATTAATTATGCCGTCTACAGCAGGATTCCGGTAAATATGTTTATTGGGATCAGCGGCAGGGCAGATACGGTTCTGGCGATTGCCGAGGAATACGAACATGTGTGCCGGATTTGCGAATATGCCAGGTATTATAAATTGCGTATGCCTTGTCTTTTGGAAGATCTGCCAAGGCATCAGCATGTGGTATTTACTGTGGAATTGGAAATTCAACTGGAGCGTACTATAAAAAACGGCACCAAAGAGCAGCTTTTGACGCTGTTGGCACAGGTGCGGGAGAATTATTTTTATATCAGAGGGGCGGATACGCCGGCGGGCTATAATCTGGAGGTTTTGCGGTGCATTCTTCTGCGCTGTCTGGGAGAACAAAAAGTGGACGCAGGGCAGCAAGGGATTTTAGAGGAGGTTCATGGGGTCAGAAGTCCCATGGAGATGGAAGAGACGATCTGGCACGTCTGGCAGTATTATGAGGACCGGCGAATTTCCTGCCAGGGTCAGGATCGGGAACGGGTGAAACAGAAAATAGAAGGATATATTGAGCAAGGGTATTCACAGGCGGAATTTAACCTGGCCTCTATGGCGGATTGGATGGGAATACAGGAGAAAAAGCTGTATGCTGACTTTAAAAAAATGTATGGTATCAGCTTTGCATCCTTTTTGGAAATGAAGCGTCTCCATCATGCACAGGAATTTTTGAAGGAAGGGCGTCCTGTGGGGGAAGTTGCCCAGGCAGTAGGCTACAGCAGCGACTATTCTTTCCGCAGAGCCTTTAAGCGGGTGGTGGGCGTAACCCCCAGCGATTACCAGAAAATGCAGGAAAACAGCCGCTGAGAAAAAATGTATGGTGAAAAAAATATTGTTCGTTGCACGATTGGGAACAAGTGTATAAAATTATGAGAGAAGACAAAGGGAAAGTGTACGAAATGCACAAACTAAAAAGGGATATTGTAATACGTTATTGTCATTTTGCATACGTTTTCCAGAGCGGTTTTCAAATATCATAATGATAAGAGGAGGAAAAATATGAAGAGAAGCACTTGGAAAAAAGTCGTGTCGCTTGGCTTGGTAGGAATTATGGCAGCGGGAATGTTGGCCGGCTGCGGTTCCGGTGGCGGGGACAAGAAAGCAGGGGGAGAAGGAGACAGCAACGGCGGCGGAAGCGGCATCACGTTGACGGAGCCGGGTACATATCCCATTGTGGAAGGCGGCCAGTTAGAGCTGTCCATGTTCACCATGAGCATGCCCAATGTAGAAGATTTTGCTACGAATGATTTTACAAAATTTATGGAAGAGAAAACCGGTATTAAGATGAGCTTTTTCACCGGCGGACGTGACGACTGGGAAGATAAATTGAACATGATCCTTCAGTCTGACGATTATCCGGACATTATTTTTGGTGTATCTCCGAATATTGCAAAGTATGGCGTTAAAGAAGGGATCTTTATTCCTTTGGATGAATACCTGACAGAGGATAACGTTCCGAATTACTTAAAGTTAATGGCAGATAATGATTTTGACCTGAACCTGATGAAGGAAACCGATGGAAAGACCTATTCTCTGGCTAACATCAATGACTGCTACCACTGTAGCTATGGCCGGAAAATGTGGATCAATAAATATTATTTGGATCAGATGAATTGTGAAGTTCCTACTACAACAGAAGAGTTCAAGGAAGTTTGCAAGAAGTTCCTGGAAATGAAGCCCGACGGCGTAGCCGTAGCAGGCGCAGATGTAGGCTGGTATACACGTATGCAGGATTGGCTGATGGGTTCCTTTACATTCTTCCCGGCTAAATCCTCTACCTTTATTGCAAGGGATGCCGTAGCTTTAAATACCGAGACTGGTAAACTGGAATGTGTAGCCACTACCGATGAATACAAAGAAGGCTTGAAGTATATCAAGGAACTGTATGACATGGGAGCAATATATGACGGCGACTTTACTCAGACTGGCGAGCAGATGAAGACTCTGGTGAACCAGGCGGATGAGCCGGTACTGTGCTTTACCGCAGGAACGATCTCTGACGCCATTGATTCCGCTGCAAATCCGGAGCTGTATAAGCATTATGAAGCCCTGGCTCCCCTGGAAGGACCGGACGGAACCAGAATTGCATGGTATACTGCATATCAGGCAGTAGGATCTGGAGCAGTTTGTATTACAGACAAATGTGAAAATGTAGAAGCAGCATTGCGTTGGGTAGATTTCTTCTACAGCGAGACCGGCGACCTTTGCAGCCAGTATGGTGCAGAAGAAGGAACTGACTGGGTTCTGGATCCGGAAGGAAAAGTTGGCCTGAACGGCGAACCGGCTAAGTATGAAGTATTGAATGTATATTCACCAGATACCCAGAATCACGACTGGCAGGACGTAGGTATCCGTGTAGCTCCGGAAGGCTATCGTATGGGGCAGGCTGTTGATGCAGATGTAGATCCTTATGATCCCAACGGTTTGGAGAAATTACTGTATGAAGCAAGTAAGAATTTGTATGAGCCTTATGGACAAAATTCTAAGTATACAGATTTACCGGAACTGAAAGTAACAGATGAAGAGAGCACAGAAGTATCTACCATTGCCGTAGAGATTGAAAAGCTGATCGCAGAAGATGGCGTAGCGTTTATGACTGGCAAGAAGGATATTGACAAAGAGTGGGATAACTACCTTACTTCTCTGGAGAATGCAGGTTTGACCAAGTATCTGGAAGTATATCAGACTGCATATGACAGATTCGCAGGTTCTACAACAGCAGAATAAAGCCTGTGAGAGAAGGAAGCTTAAGGCTGTTGTGAGCACTTTGGGGTAAACAACAGCAACTTAAGGGCCGTCCGCCTTTTGCGGGCGGCCTTTCTGAAAAGGAGGAGTTTTATGGCGAAGGAAACGAAAATGGCGCCCGCCAGGAAAAAAGGGAAAATGAAAAATTCCAACTGGCAGTTCTGGCTGATTATTGCCATACCGGTTATTTACGCATTTGTATTTGCCTATATTCCCATGGGCGGTATCATTATCGCTTTCAAAGATTACAGTATCCGGAAAGGAATCTTAGGCAGCGATTGGGTAGGGCTGAAATACTTCATACAGTTTTTAACGTCCAGCAACAGTGTACTGGTTATTAAGAATACTTTGATTCTTGGTATCTACACCCTGGTGGTGAATTTCCCGATCCCGATTCTGCTGGCAATCATGATCAATGAAGTGCGGAATAAATTCTTTAAAAAGACGGTTCAGATGGTAACCTATGCACCATACTTTATTTCCGTAGTGGTATTGGTTGGTATGATGATGCAGATGATGGATATGAGAACCGGTATCATCAATGTGTTGTTAGGCAAGTTGGGAATTGGGCCGTTTAACTTTTTCGGAGAAGTGGGGATGTTCCGTTCTCTGTATGTATGGAGCGGCGTCTGGCAGACCATGGGTTATTCTTCTATTATTTATGTGGCGGCGCTGGCCGGGGTCAGCCCAGAATTGCAGGAGGCGGCGATTGTGGATGGCGCCAGCAGGATCAAGCGAATTATCCATGTGGATATTCCGGCGATTTTGCCCACTATTATCATTATGCTGATATTCCGATGCGCGGATATTGTTGCTATCGGTATGGATAAGATTTTCCTGATGCAGAATTCTATGAATGCTTCCGTATCGGAGGTTATTTCCACCTTTGTATACAAGGTCGGTGTGGTAAATGCAAACTTCGGTTTCTCTACGGCAGCAGGACTGTTCCAATCAGTGGTGTCCTTTGCCCTGTTGGTAGTTGTGAATGCAATCTGTAAGAAAATTACGGAAACAAGCTTGTGGTAAAGGGGGGAAAGGTATGAAAGCATCAAAATTTCGTCATATGAGCGTTGGCGACAAGATTTTTACAATTATTATTTATGCGGTTTTATCGCTGGTGCTGGTTATTATTTTGTACCCGCTGATTTATGTGGTATCGGCGTCCTTCTCGGATCCTCAGGCGGTGGTCAGCGGCGAAGTATTACTGCTTCCGGTTCGGCCTACTCTGAAAGGGTATGCGGCAGTTTTTAAGAATGCTAAGATTTTATCTGGGTTTGCCAATTCCTTCTTCTATCTGGTTGTGGGAACCGTTATCAACCTGGTTATGACCATGTTATGCGCGTATCCGCTGTCCCGGAAGGAATTTAAGGCTAAGGGAAAGATTTCTCTGTTTTTTGTATTTACCATGTATTTTAGCGGCGGTATGGTGCCGGCCTATATTCTGGTAAATAAGTTAGGCATGATCAATACAAGATGGGCTCTTTTGATCCCCATGGCTATGTCTACTTATAATATGATTATCTGCAGAACTTATATCATCAACTCCATTCCGGATGAATTGTATGAAGCGTCCCAGATGGATGGCTGTACGCCTTTTAAGTATATGATGAAGGTAATTGTTCCTCTCTGCAAGCCGATTTTGGCAGTATTGACATTGTATTACGGCGTATCCAGATGGAACGACTATTTTAATGCTATGTTATATTTGTACGATGAAAGTCTTCAGCCTTTGACCATTGTCATGCGTGAGATTTTGATTATGGGTAAAGTAGATATGACCCAGGTGACAGACGCCTCGGCTGTGTCCAAACTTCAAGGTATGTCGGAGCTGTTGAAATACTCCACAATCGTTGTGGCCTGCGTACCGGTTATGGCTTTGTACCCGTTGATTCAAAAGCACTTGGTGAAGGGTGTTATGGTTGGTTCTGTAAAGGGTTAATCTATAAAAAATTTGGAGGTATTGGGAAGTGAACAAGGTAGTGGAAGAAAGGACGAAAAGGACAGAGTGGTATCGGGACGCCCGTTTCGGTATGTTTATCCACTGGGGACTGTATGCGATTCCGGCCAGAGGCGAGTGGCTGCGCAGTGTGGAACAGCTGACAATGGAAGAGTATGAGCCTTTTATTGACGAATTTACCGCTGATAATTTTGATCCGAAGGAATGGGCCCGGCTGGCGAAAAGGGCCGGAATGAAATATGCGGTGTTGACGGCAAAGCATCATGATGGTTTTTGCCTTTATGACAGCAAGCTGACAGATTTTAAGTCCACGAATTCACCTTGCGGTAGAGACATTGTGCAGGAATTTTTAGACGCCTTCCGGGCGGAAGGAATTCGTGTAGGGCTGTATTTTTCCATTATAGACTGGCGTCACCCGGATTATCCTCATTATGGGGATATGCACCATCCTATGCGGAACCATCCGGAATGTTCCAATGAGAACCGGAATTTCGATCGTTATTTAGAGTATATGTTTGGGCAGATCCGCGAGCTTTTGACAAATTATGGAAAGCTGGATGTGATGTGGTTTGATTTCTCTTATGGGGAAATGAAAGGGGACAAATGGAAAGCGGCGGAGCTGGTGGAAATGATTCGTTCCATACAGCCTCATCTGATTATTGACAATCGTTTGGAAGGAAGCGGAGAGGATGGCGGTTCTATCAAGAAAGTGAATCCCACTACCTTTTCCGGAGATTTTGCGTCGCCGGAGCAGATGATTCCGCCAGAAGGGGTTGTGGATGAAGCAGGAAATCCCGTTCCCTGGGAGGCTTGCGTGACATTGAACGAACATTGGGGCTATTCTGCTCAGGATATGCATTATAAATCCTCTAAAATGATTATTCGGATGCTGGTGGAGTGCGTGAGTAAGGGCGGCAATCTCCTCTTAAACGTAGGTCCCAATGCCAAAGGGGAAATTCCGGAGGAATCCGTGAAGATTCTGGAGGATGTGGGGCGTTGGATGAAGCAGAATTCCAGAAGTATTTATGGCTGCGGTTATGCAGGACTTCCTAAGCCGGAGTGGGGACGCTTTACCCGAAACGGCAATCGTTTGTACGCTCATGTGATGGAGGAACAGACCGGTGCTATTTGCTTAGAAGGCATGGCCGGAAAAGTAGAGAAAATGCGTCTTGTCAAAGACAACACCGAAGTAAAGGCAAGTTCTTTCTGGAATCTGGCCGAATATTCAGAGCATGAATTTTTCTCTTTCCATCAGAAAGGGGTCAGCGGTAATCCTCCTATGATCAGCTCCTATCCTTTGCCGGATGAAGTGGATACCGTGGTGGAGGTTTTCCTGAAAGAGGAATAACGCTTCTATAAAAAATAAAATAAGCGTTTTACTTGGGCGTGTTTGGGCTTGAAAGAGATGCCCTGACACGCCTGTTTTTCAGAAAGAAAAAGAAAGGTATGAAAGGAGAAGGAAATATTATGGACATTGATGAAAAGATTATGGACGATGTAATGAAAGATAAGACTGCAAAGAAGGCTGACGAAGGAACCAGATTAGAACATGATTCCATTGGAACCCAGGAAGTACCGGAAAGCGCGTATTATGGCGTTCAGACGCAGCGGGCGGCCAGAAATTTTAATATTACAGGGTTAAATATGCATCCGGAGTTGATTGTCAGTGTGGCACAGATTAAAAAATCGGCTGCAATTACCAACTTTGAGGTAGGACGTTTGGATAAGAAACGGGCGGACGCCATTGTAAACGCCTGCGACGAAATTATTGAAGGAAAGCTGCATGACCAGTTTATTGTGGATCCCATTCAGGGAGGCGCCGGAACTTCCTTGAACATGAATGCCAATGAAGTAATTGCCAACCGTGCCATTGAGCTTTTGGGGGGCAAAAAGGGAGACTATACGGTGGTAAATCCCAATGACCATGTAAATTATGGCCAGTCCACCAACGATGTATTCCCTTCCTGCGGAAGAATGACTACTTTAAAACTTCTCCACAGGGCCCAGAAACAGTTGGAGCGGCTGTATGAGGCGTTAAATGACAAGGCAAAAGAGTTTGACCCTGTTATTAAAATGGGACGTACGCAGATGCAGGATGCAATTCCAATCCGTCTGGGACAGGAATTTCGGGCTTACAGTATGGCAATCCGCAGGGACATTTCCAGATTTGAACATGCCAAACGGGAAATGAGTTCCTTGAATCTGGGAGGAACAGCCATCGGTACGGGGTTAAATGCAGACGTATTGTATCTTCAGAAGGTAGTCCGTAATATTGCACTGGTATCTGGACTTGATTTGGTACAGGCGTATAATTTGATTGACGCGACTCAGAATCTGGACGGTTACGTATTTGTGTCCGGCGCTGTTAAGACCTGCGCAGTTAATTTGTCTAAGATGTCCAATGACCTGCGCCTCATGTCTTCTGGACCAAGAGCAGGTTTGGGAGAGATTAATCTGCCTGCAAAGCAGAATGGTTCTTCCATTATGCCAGGAAAAGTAAATCCGGTTATTCCAGAAGTGGTAAACCAGGTTGCCTTCAATATTATTGGAAATGATATGACGGTTGCCATGGCTACGGAAGCAGGACAGCTGGAGCTGAACGCTTTTGAGCCGATTATTTTCTATAACTTGTTCCAGTCCATTGAGACTCTGACCTATGCCGTACGGACATTGGTGGATAACTGTATTACAGGTATTACCGCGAATGTTGAGCGCTGCCGGGAAATGGTATTTAACAGTGTCGGTATCATTACGGCAATTTGTCCTCATGTGGGATATGAAAAAGCGGCGGAACTGGCTAAGGAGGCCATTGCTACAGGCGCTCCTGTAAAAGATGTGATTTTAGAGCACAAGCTTTTGACGAAAGAAGAGATGGAAAAAATCCTGGATCCCTATTCCATGACAGAGCCGGGAATTTCAGCGGAAGAATTGCTGGATAAGAAAATTTAATTCAGAAGATTTTTAAAGTAAAAAGGACGTCCCGGTTTTTGCAGGACGTCCTTTTTTCAGTGGTAAACGACAGCATCCTCAGGTTCATTTTTATAGAGAATTTCCGCGTCTTTTTGGGTAATCAGATTTTGCTCCGGATCCAGAATCCCAAGCTCTTTGAGAGCCTTTAATGTATGCTTACAGTCAGACGTCAGGGAAATGGCGGCGGCCTGTACGGCAGAGGTATCCGTTACGGTGTCGGCTCCTCCATAATATACATAAGTGCTTCCCTGGGGAACCTGGTACGTAAGCGTCAAGGTATTGTAGTATATATGGCTGGCATACTTATCCATTAAGGCATAATCGTAGATCTGATAGTTTCCTTCATAGATATCCTGCTTCAGGGCCTGGAAGATGTGATTGCATTGTTCCTGGTTTAAAAAGACGGAATCCAGGAAATCAGAACCTTCGTAGATGTCCATATTCCCGTCTATAAAGGTGATGGATTCATAAGCGTCCGTAAAATGATAACTGAGATAGTATTCCGGATCATTGGACACTTCTTTTAGCAGATGATAGGCATAGTCCTCCCGGGCCAGATAGTAGTCGTCCACTGGGATTCGATAGCGGCGTTTTTGAATGCTGCCGTTTTTTAAGCTGTAGGTAAGCTCTAGGGTAGTGTAAGAACTGTTTTCCCAGTATTTTTGAAAATAATGTTCCAGTTCCTTTCTGGAATCAACCAGAGCCTGGTGGAGCTGAAGGACCTTGGCAAAGTCTTTTTCCTCCGGACGAATGGGATAGATGCCGGAGAGAAAGATGGACTGAATATCCTCCTCTTGGGGGATTCGTGTCTCAATGCCGAAAAGATTACACTCTAAAGCCACCAAAAAGAGGCAGGAAATCACAGTTACTCCTGCGCATTCCAGGAATTTCTTTTTACAGAAAACAAAAAAACTCTTTTGCAGAAGCATTTCCGCTAAAAAGAACACCAGGATGCACCCCACCGACAGGAAACATAAAAGCAGAAGCAGATTCATGCCGGAAACATATTCTCCTACAAAGGAAAGCTGCCCCATAATGGCAATCCAGCATCCCAGGGTGAAGGCGGTTCCCCAACGGAAGAAAGGCTTTAATAAGGAAATCGTAATGATATCGCCTGTGGTTTCCAGATGCTTTTTCCGGTAGAGGATACAGGAAAAAATAAAACATACAAGCCCCGCCATGCAATAGGCGGCAATACAGGAATATGCATGGGAGAGGAGATCGTCGGGGACTTTTTGGTTTTGAAACGTCAAAGAGCCCGGGAATAAGATGCTAAAGTAATAAAAGGGGGATAAAAAATCTCCAAAGGAAATACTGGTATTATCCACGCCAAAAGATACCATCTCAGCCAACTGGCACACGATAGAGCGGCACCCTACAAACAGGTAATTGATGATGATATAAAAAACAGAGGCGGCTATGATATTTCCAGTTATCATGACCGTAAATACTCCTAAGGCAAAAGCAAAAAATACCATGCCCAGGGATAAAATCAGCCAATGCATCAAGTAGGAAAGCTGTGTCATATGTCTGAGAAAACAGACAAAGATCCCGGCCAAAAATGCGATCATCTGAGGAATAAACAAAAAAGTAAGCCCGGAAATGATGTTGGTGGTAAATAAGGTCTCACGGCAAACCGGAAGCGCATGGATCATATAACAGCTTCTGGCCTGGAATAAATAGGAAAATACCGCGATTGCCGTGATGGCGGCAAACAAAAAGAAAAAGGAAGGATCCAGAGAGGTACGCACGATATGTTCCATCTGGGTTGATAAATAACTGTCCAAGACAGTCGTCGTATCCATATGCCTGGGATCCAGCTCATAAAACAGCCGCAGAGGAAGCCGTATCAGCCATATTAGCAAATAGGCGGTCCATATGGGCCACCAGCGAGTGATATTTTTCAAAAAAATTCCCTTATGAAACCAGGATGTCTTTGGCTGCATAGTTAGCACCTCCCATTTCGTAGATAAAAATTTCCTCCAAAGTCAGCGGCAGCACGTCAATCAGAAGAGGATTCAGTTTTTCCAGCTCCGTTTTTGCATGGATGGGGTTTCCTTTCAAAATTATGGTATAGACCCGCCCCATATTGGACATGTGCAGGACATGGAATTCTTCCGGCAGGGGAGGAAGACCGCGCTCAAAGGCGATTTGAATTTTGGAAACGGTATTTTGAAGCTCACAGAGGGAATGCTGAAGGAGAAGTTTTCCCTGATGCATAATACCCACATGGTCGCATACGTCTTCCAGTTCTCTCAGGTTGTGGGAGGATACAAGGACGGTGGTTTGCTGTTCCTGTACACGGTCAAGAATTAAACTCCAAAGCTGCCTGCGCATGACAGGATCCAGGCCGTCCACCGGTTCGTCCAGTACCAGAACCCGGGGATTGCAGCATAGGGACAGCCAGAAGGCCACTTGTTTTTGCATACCCTTGGAAAGCTTGCGGATGTTGCGTTTCACATCGATGGCAGGGAAAAAGTCCTTTAACTTTGTAAACAGAGCATGGTCAAAGGAAGGGTACAAGCTGGCGTAAAATCGTTTCATTTCCAGCGTATCGGCCTGGGCGAAATAAAACAGGTCGTCGGGAATATAAGCAATCTGGCTCTTGAGGCCGGCGTTCTCATAGACAGGCATACCGTCGATCAGCACTTGTCCTTCATCGGGCCGGTAGATTCCTGTAATGTGCCGGAGTATAGTGGATTTTCCGGCTCCATTGGGGCCAACCAGGCCGTAAATGGAACCCTTGGGCACGTGAAGATCCACATGGTCCAGAGCGCAGAAGCGGTCAAAATATTTTACGATATGTTCGGCTTTAATCATAGCTGTCTCTCTCCTTTTTCCAGTTGTTCCATCCGGTCGTACAAGTCTTCTTTTGGGACGGAAAGAAACAATAATTCCGATGTGATTTCATCAAATTGGGAAAGCAGTTCTGCCTGTCGTTTTGAGGGCATCGTAAAATGCCCGGAGGCAAACGTACCTTTCCCAGGCAGGGAATAAAGGTATCCTTCCGCTTCCAAATCCCGGTATGCCCGTTGTATGGTGTTGGGGTTAATGGTTAGCTTTGCAGCCAGTTCCCGGACAGAAGGAAGCTGTTCGTTTGGCAGAATCACATGAGTAATCACCAGACGGCGCAGCCCATGCTTGACTTGCTCATAAATTGGTTTCGCATCACGGTAATTTAGTTGAACCATAGCAACGCCTCCCAAAGTGTATGAATTTCTTTCATACACTTACTATAACATAGGTGTTAAAAGATGGAAAGTTACTTTCTGCTTTTTGATGATAAAAATTCCTTTACCAAATTCCTTTCCTGTAGTACAATTTTATCCAAGGGGATTTGATTCCTCAAATACCAGAAAGAGAGGAACGGATAGTATGAGCCAGGATGTAAAAGAATTTGTAGTAGGGAAGGCAAAAGAGCTTTTGGCTGCTCATTCCTGCTGCCAGGAGGCGAAGGATGCGGCCCAGAATTGGCTGGACGCCATTGGAACGGACAAGGAAACAGAGCAGGCGAAGATTTTAATTGCAGAGTTGGAAGAGGACATTATGCCTATTGACGGACTGATTGGATTTGCAGGTTCTGAAGCAGGGGCGAAGGTATTCGGCGAGGAGAAGGCAAAGGAAGTTCTTGCCCACGCTCAGGAGATTAAGGCTGCAGGAGCAAAATATTGCGACTGTCCGGCATGTGCCGCTGCCGAGGCGATTCTGGAAAAGAAGGAAGAACTTCTGTAAAGCTTTGCAGAAGCAGAAAAAAGCGCCTGAATAGCAGGCGCTTTTTATGTTATAAGATTACTCGTAAGAATACCCGCCGCATACAGGAAAGCACAGGCTATAAGGGCCGTATGTTACACAGGGGATAGAGGAGGAGGAAGAATGGCTGTTTTTGAAATTACGTTTAGTCCCACCGGAGGCACCAAAAAAGTTTCCGGTATCATTGCGGATGTATTTTGCAAAGAGCGCACTTATATTGACCTGGTGAAGCGGGACGCGGACTTTTCCGGGATTTCTTTTCAGGAAGAGGATTATTGTATCGTTGCCGTCCCTTCTTATGGGGGAAGGGTTCCCGACATTGCCGTGTCACGGCTGCGGCAAATGAAGGGGAACAAAGCCAGGGCGATTCTTGTGGTGGTATATGGAAACAGAGCGTATGACGACACGTTTGGGGAGCTTAGGGATGTTCTAACAGAGGCAGTATGAAACTGAAAAAGGAGTGCGGCGTTGCTAAGAAGAACGAGCTGTATCTATAGACAAAAGGAAATGGTCTGGGCAGGTTTATTTTTTAAGAGTTAAGGAGAAAGAGGTTATGGCAGAATTTGATGAAAGGATTGTAAGCAATCCGAAGATTTTTCAGGAGAACAGGATGGAGGCTCATTCCGACCATCGTTATTATCCCTCTTATCTGGCATATGAAATGAAAGAAAATGATTTTTGCCGTTGCTTGAACGGCCTTTGGAAATTTGCATATGCCCGGAATTTTGCCGGAGCTATGCCCGGATTTGAGAAGGAGGACTATGACTGCAGCGGATGGGAGGACATTAGGGTTCCGGCTCATATTCAGATGGAAGGATATGATGCGCCTGGGTATGTGAATGTGCAGTATCCTTGGGACGGGCGGGAGGAGATTTGCCCAGGAGAGATTCCAAAACATTTTAATCCGGTTGCAAGCTACGTGACATATTTTGACGTACCCGATACGTGGGCGGGCCAGCCGGTATGCGTCTCCTTTCAGGGTGTGGAGAGCGCCATGGCTCTTTGGTGTAATGGAGCATATGTTGGTTATGCCGAAGATTCTTTTACCCCTTCTGAATTTGATTTGACCCAATATGTCCGTGAGAAACAGAATAAGCTGGCGGTTAGAGTGTTTAAATGGTCTGCTGGAAGCTGGTGTGAGGATCAGGACTTTTACCGTTTTTCCGGGATTTTTCGGGATGTGTATCTGTTTACCAGACCGAAGGTCCATATTAGGGACGTAAAAATAAAAACGACTTTTCCGGGGAACGCATATGAAACGGCGCTGCTTACCATGGAGTTAAAGGCCTCCGGCCCAGGCAGCGTCCGGGCGGTTTTAAAAGATGGGACAAAGGCTCAGTCAGAATTATCATGTGATTTGGAGGAAACGACGCAAATTTCCATGAAGGTAGACGCTCCCAGGCTTTGGAGCAGCGAGGAGCCCGTGTTGTATGAGCTGGTGTTGGAGGTACGGGATAGCGACGGAAAGCTTCAGGAAGTGAGCCCTCAGAAGGTGGGCTTTCGGGAAATTCGGATGGTAGACCATATCATCCAAGTGAACGGAAAGCGCATTGTATTCCATGGTGTGAACCGTCATGAATTCAGCTCCTTGAGAGGGCGCAGCATTACCAGAGAAGAGACCTTGCAGGATATTTTAACTATGAAGCAGAACAATATCAATGCTGTCCGTACCAGTCATTATCCCAATGCGTCTTTCTTTTATGAGCTGTGCGACGAGTACGGCATTTATGTGGTGGATGAAAACAATATGGAGAGTCACGGCGCCTGGGACGCGTATGTACGAGGCATGTCCGGTCCAGAAGAAGTGATTCCAGGAGACCGCCCGGATTACAAGGAGATGATGTTGGACCGTGTCCGTTCCGTTTATGAGAGGGATAAAAATCATGCCTGCGTGGTGATTTGGTCCATTGGAAACGAATCCTATGGAGGAATAGTGCCATTGGCTATGGCGGATTTGTTCCGGGAAATGGACGATACCCGCCCGGTACATTACGAAGGGATTTACTGGGATGGCCGTTATCCCCAGACGTCGGATATCTACAGCCGGATGTATGCTTCAGTAAAAGAGGTTCAGGAATATTTGAAGGAGCATCGGGATAAGCCTTATTTGTTGTGCGAATATGCCCACGCAATGGGGAATTCTTGCGGCGCGCTTCACAAATATACGGAATATGCCTATGAGGAGGAGCTGTTTCAGGGAGGTTTTATCTGGGATTATATCGACCAGTCCATTACAAAAAAGGACGCTTACGGAAAGGAATATCAGGCCTACGGCGGAGATTTTATGGAACGTCCTACGGATTATAATTTCAGCGGCAACGGCATTGTGTACGGCGCAGACAGAATGCCTTCCCCAAAAATGCAGGAAGTCAAATTCTGCTATCAGTTCATCCGTATAAACGTAAAACGGGCGGAAATGGAGGTGGAGAACCGCCATCTGTTTACCAATACCTCTGCCTACCGGTGCCTGGTGACCTTGAAAAAGGATGGGCGCCCCATAGAACAGGCTGTGATAGAGACGGACGTAGCTCCTTTGGAGAAAAAGAAGCTTTCTCTTCCTGAATTTCATCACAAAGAGCCGGGAGAATATGTGCTTCAGGTATCTTTTTGCTTGAAAGAGGATACGCCTTGGGGAAAAGCAGGATACGAAGTGGCGTTTGGGGAAGATGTCTGGAACGTTGCTTCCCAAATTGTGACAGCGGCGCCGTCTGAGAAGCCCTTGCGCGTGATCCATGGAAAATGGAACCTGGGCGTACAGGGAGAACATTTTGACGCGTTGTTTTCCGACCCAAGCGGCGGATTGACCTCTTACCGTTACGGAGGAGCGGAATTGCTTTTGGAGATTCCTATGCCTAATTTCTGGAGAGCTCCGGTGGATAATGATATGGGAAATCAAATGACGTCCAGATACGGGCAGTGGAAGCTGGCCAGTATGTATTTATCGGCAAAAGCTCCTAATTCCCATACGGAAACACAAAAGGCTCCCTACGGAGGCAATCCCAAGGTAGAAGAAGCAGAAGACGGGGTAAGTGTAACTTATACGTATTATATGCCCACGGTTCCCGCCAGTCGGTGCCAGGTGTCCTACCGGGTTTGCTCCAATGGAAAAATTTATACCACATTATCCTACGATCCCACGCCCGGGCTATGTGAAATGCCGGAGTTTGGCATGATTTTTCGGCTTCCCGGGGAATATAACCGTGTGGCCTGGTATGGATATGGCCCCGAGGAAACGTACTGGGACAGAAAATCCGGGGCAAAGCTGGGAATTTATCAGAATCAGGTGTGGGATAATATGGCAAACTATCTGGTGCCTCAGGAATGCGGCAATAAAGCTGGAGTGCGCTGGGGAGAAGTGACTGACGCCAGGGGACGAGGGCTGCATTTTGCTTCTGATACAGAGATGAACTTCTCAGTTCTGCCCTTTACGCCTCATGAGATGGAGCTGGCAAAGCATCCCTTTGAACTGCCCCGGTCTCAATCCGTTGTAGTGCGGGTATCCTCCCAACAGATGGGAGTGGGAGGCGACGACAGTTGGGGAGCAAAGCCCCATCCAGAGTATCTTTTAGACAAAAATACCAGGAAGGTGTTTACCTTTGCCTTTTGGGGGATGTGAATGGGAACGAAAGCAGAGAGCCGACACAGGAAAAAGCTTTACACCTTATCTGCTTACTGATATAATAAAATTATGAAATAAGCGTTGCATACAGGAAAGCAGGTGATGTGTATATGACGGAAAAAGAAATGATAAAAATAACAATTGAAGAGTTTTCCAGATTACAGCGTTATATGAAATTGTCTGATAAAAATTCGGAGGCATACGCTGAAATGAAAGACAGATATATTGAATTAAAAGTCATCTTGACAGCTTCGGATATTAATCTTACGGAACTTGACAAAATCAAGGAGTAATAAACAATGAAATAAACCAATCAAGGAAGGTGTAAAGTCTTTATGAAATGATCAGCTCTTTGCGTATACAAGAGGCTGATCATTTCATTTAGGGCTTTGCGCCTTTAACTGTTATCCTTTCACCGGTTCGCTGGTAAGCATCATCCCCAGCTTTTTGAAGGTCTGGATATCCACGGCGGAGAGCATTACGGAAGTATGAACCTGACAGTCTTTTAGCGCCGGCAGCATTTCCATGGCCTTTTGGGCATTGGCGTCCTTACTGGTGCACATGGAAAGGGCAATCAGTACTTCATCTGTATGAAGCCGGGGGTTTCTGCTCCCCAGATAGTCCACTTTTAATTTCTGAATGGGAGCTACCACTTCGGGAGCGATAAGGTGAACCTCTTTTGGAATGTTTGCCAGCTCTTTTAGAGAATTCAGAAGCACTGCAGCGGAAGCTCCAAGAAAGGGCGTGGTTTTTCCTGTAATAATTTTGCCGTTTGCCAGCTCAATGGCAGCGCAGGGAACTGTGAGGTGGGCGGCCCTGGTATTGGCGGCTACCGTAACCTTCCGGTCCTCCGGGGAAATTTTTGCCTGTTTCATAATCAGTTCAATTTTCAGTACTTCATTTTCCGGGCATTCGTCTTTGGCCAGGCGGTTCAGAGATGCGTAGTAGCGGCGCAAAATCTCCATATTGGAGGCTTCCCGGCAGGCTTCATCGTCAACAATACAGTTTCCGGCCATATTTACTCCCATGTCGGTGGGGGATTTATAGGGATTCTCCCCATAAATTTTTTCAAAAATAGCGTCTAACACAGGGAAGATTTCAATGTCTCTGTTATAATTGACGGTTGTCTCTCCATAGGCTTCCAAATGGAAGGGGTCAATCATATTTACGTCGTTTAAGTCGGCGGTGGCCGCTTCGTAAGCCAGATTGATGGGATGCTTAAGCGGTACATTCCAGATAGGAAAGGTTTCGTATTTGGCGTATCCGGCTTTGATTCCTCTTTGATTGTCGTGGTAGAGCTGGGACAGGCAGGTGGCCATTTTTCCGCTGCCCGGGCCTGGAGCCGTAATAACGACCAAGGGTCTTGAGGTCTCTATGTAGTCGTTTTTTCCATATCCGTCTTCACTTACAATCAGTGGTATATTGGAAGGATAGCCGGGGATAGTATAGTGAAGATAGACTCGGATATTCCGTTTTTCCAGCTTGCTTTTGAATTGGGCTGCGCTGTTTTGGCCTTCGTAATGGGTGATTACCACGCTGCCGAAATAAAGTCCCCGGGATTCAAAGGCGGATTTGAGTCGCAGCACGTCCATTTCGTAGGTGATGCCTAAGTCTCCCCGGATTTTATTTTTCTCAATATCGGCGGCGCTGATGACAATGACGATTTCTGCCTGGCTGGCCAGCTGCATCAACATGCGCAGCTTACTGTCTGGTGCGAAGCCTGGAAGAACCCGAGAGGCGTGGTAATCATCAAATAGTTTTCCGCCGAATTCCAGGTACAACTTGTCCCCGAATTTGTTAATGCGTTCCATGATATGTTGTGATTGAAGCTGAATGTATGCTTCATTGTCGAATCCTGTTTTCATTTACTTACCTTTCGCGCTTACAGTGGATAGAGGCCTCTATGAAGCCCTTGAACAATGGGTGCGGGCGGTTAGGCCGGGATTTTAACTCAGGATGGGCCTGAGTGGCCAAAAACCAGGGATGGCCAGGCAATTCCACCATTTCTACGATGAGCCCGTCCGGGGAAAAGCCAGACAGTTTCATGCCTTTTTCCGTGAGAATGTGGCGGTAATCGTTGTTGACCTCGTAGCGGTGGCGGTGCCTTTCGTGAATGGTATCTACGCCATAGAGCTGATATGCCGTACTGGATTTATCCAGTACACAGGGATAAGAGCCAAGGCGCAATGTCCCTCCGATCTCTTCCACACTGTTTTGATCCGGCATTAATGCGATAACCGGGTGAGTGGTGGAAGAATCAAGTTCAATGCTGTGGGCGTCGCTTAAGCCGCAGACATGACGGGCAAATTCCACAATGGCCAGCTGCATGCCCAGGCAAATCCCAAGAAATGGGACATTGCGTGTTCGGGCGTACTGGATTGCGGCGATTTTTCCTTCGACGCCTCGTTCGCCAAAGCCGCCGGGAACCAGGACGCCCTGGACGGTTCCCAGGATTTCTTCTATATTATCTTTGGTCAAAAGTTCGGAATCCACCCATTTGATATTCACGGTGGCTGTGGATGCAATGCCGCCGTGTTTTAAAGCCTCTGCTACGGAAATATAAGCGTCGTGTAACTGAGTATATTTTCCTACCAATGCAATTTCCAATTCCTGGGTGGGATGGCGGAGAGCATGTACCATGCCCCTCCAATCCGCCAGATCCGGTTCAGGACAGGGAAGCTGGAGACATTCGCATGTAACCTGGGCCAGATGCTCCTGCTCCATAGCCAAAGGGGCTTCGTAAAGGTATTCTACATCCAGATTTTGCAGGACATGATTATTTGGTACATTACAAAATAACGCTATTTTGTCTTTAATTCCCTGGTCTAGGGGATATTCAGAACGGCAAACAATAAGATCAGGACGCAGTCCCATGCCCTGGAGTTCTTTGACGCTGGCCTGGGTGGGCTTTGTTTTCATTTCGCCAGAGGCCCGAATATATGGAATCAGAGTGACGTGGATTAACATAGCGTTTTCCTGGCCTACTTCATGCTGAAATTGGCGGATGGATTCCAAAAAGGGCTGGCTTTCAATGTCGCCTACGGTGCCTCCTACTTCAATAATAGCAATGTGAGTGTCCTCCGTGGTAAAATTCCGGTAAAACCGGCTTTTGATTTCATTTGTAATATGAGGGATTACCTGAACGGTGCCGCCTCCATAGTCGCCCCGGCGTTCTTTTTGAAGTACGCTCCAATAGATTTTTCCGGTGGTGATATTGGAATTCTTATTTAAACTTTCATCGATAAAACGTTCATAATGCCCCAAATCTAAATCTGTCTCTGCTCCGTCGTCAGTGACAAAAACCTCTCCATGCTGGATGGGATTCATGGTTCCTGGGTCGATATTGATATAGGGATCGAATTTTTGCATGGTGACGGTGTATCCCCGGGCCTTCAGCAGACGTCCCAAGGATGCGGCAGTAATGCCTTTTCCCAAGCCGGATACTACTCCGCCGGTGACAAAAACGTATTTTACGGGCATTGTTTATCCTCCTATGTGTATGAGATACTGTTTAAGAACAAAGTAAGCGCTTCACAGCAAGAAAGCACATCCTTTGAAATAAAAAATAACCAATATATTATACAACCTGCGCACAAGGAAATCCAGACTTTCCGTGAAAAAGTTTAGAAAAAGTTTAGAAAAGACAAGAAAAGTTCATGAAGAAGATATTGATTTTCCCATTCATTCAACATATAATAGAAAACGTATTGCAGAGCATGTCTGGAATATGGAGGAGGACCAGGACAGATGGATAACAAAGGAAACAATAATCAAAATAACAACAATAATAGAAATGGCATGACCCTTCTGATTTTTATTTTGGCGGCGTTGGTGGTGCTGTTTATTGCAAGCATGATCAGCAGCGGGATCACCAAGATGACCAACCAGAAGATTACCTATACCCAATTTAAGGAGCTGGTAGAGGAAGACCGTGTAGAGAAGGTGGAATTTAAATCCGGCCTGATTCATATTACGCCCAAGACCAAGGAAGGCCAGATTGCCTTAATTACCTATTATGCGGTGCAGTTGGATGACGAGGGGCTTTTGCCTCTTTTGGATAAGCATGGAGTGGATTACGAGGGAATCCAGGCCAGCGCTACCACAAACTTCTTATATAATATTTTAAGTTTTGTAATTCCAATCGCGATCTGCTGGATTCTCTTAGCTTTTGTGATGCGCCGGATGGGCGGCGGAGGCGGCGTTATGGGCGTCGGCAAGAGCAACGCTAAAGTTTACGTGGAGAAGCAGACAGGAGTGACCTTTAAGGATGTGGCAGGACAGGACGAGGCCAAGGAGTCTTTGCAGGAAGTAGTGGATTTCCTTCATAATCCTAAGAAATATACAGATATCGGGGCGAAGCTTCCCAAAGGCGCGTTGCTGGTGGGCCCTCCCGGTACGGGTAAGACATTGCTGGCTAAGGCTGTGGCGGGAGAGGCCAAGGTGCCCTTTTTCTCTCTGGCCGGTTCAGATTTTGTGGAAATGTTTGTAGGTGTGGGCGCGTCCCGTGTCCGGGATTTGTTTAAAGAGGCCCAGAAACATGCTCCCTGTATTGTATTTATTGATGAGATTGACGCTATCGGTAAGAGCCGTGATACCAGATACGGCGGCAATGATGAACGGGAACAGACCTTGAATCAGCTTTTGGCGGAGATGGACGGCTTTGATACGTCCAAGGGCGTATTGATTCTTGCGGCTACCAACCGGCCGGAAGTATTGGATAAGGCCCTTTTGCGCCCGGGGCGTTTTGACCGGAGAATTATTGTGGACAAGCCGGATTTAAAGGGCCGGAAAGAGACCTTGAAGGTGCATTCCAAGAATGTGCTGATGGATGATTCCGTGGATTTGGACGCCATTGCTCTGGCAACGTCTGGGGCGGTAGGCTCTGATCTTGCTAATATGATCAATGAAGCGGCTATTAATGCTGTAAAAAGCGGAAGAAAATATGTGAATCAGTCGGACTTGTTTGAATCCGTAGAGGTAGTAATCGCCGGAAAAGAGAAAAAGGACCGGATTATGGGTCCCAAGGAGAAGAAGCTGGTGGCTTATCATGAAGTAGGCCACGCGCTGGTGACCGCGCTGCAGAAGGATGCGGAGCCGGTGCAGAAGATTACCATTATTCCCCGAACCAAGGGCGCCTTGGGATACACGATGCAGGTGCCGGAGGAAGAGAAGTTTTTGATGACCAAGAATGAGCTGGTAGCCCATCTTGTGACTTATATGGGAGGCCGTGCGGCGGAGGAGATCGTGTTTGACTCCGTTACCACCGGGGCGTCCAATGATATTGAGCAGGCCACAAAGATTGCCAGGGCCATGGTGACCCAGTACGGCATGTCGGAGAAGTTCGGGCTGATGGGACTTGTAACCGTGGAGAATCAATATTTGGACGGCAGGGCGTCTTTAAACTGCGGAGAAGAGACGGCGGCCCAGATTGATAAAGAAGTGATGGCAATCCTCCAAGAAAGCTATGCCCAGGCGAAAGAGCTGCTTTTGGAGAATCGCAGCGCATTGGATGAGATTGCAGAGTATTTGTACGAGCATGAGACGATTACAGGAAAAGAATTTATGGATATTTTCCGCCGTCTGAAAGGACTTCCCCCGGAAGCAGAAAAGAAGGAGCAGGAGAAGGAGAGCCATATTAATTTTAAGGAAGCGGATCCCCAGCCGGTAGTCCGGGAGACGCCAAAGCAAGAGCGGAAAGTGTCCTTAGAGCCAATCCCGGGTTCTGCCGTAAGCGCCCAGGGAGAGACAGAGGATACAGCCGTAATTTTAAATAAGGCAGAAGCCGCAGAGGCTTTGGAGCCGGAGGAAGATTTCATAGTAAATACCTTGGAAATAGAACCGGAGGAGCTGATGCAGGGGGACGATGCCCAGGAGTTTGAGGCAGCAGAGGAAGAGATACAAGAGGGGAAAGAAAAAGAGCGTCCGGTGATAAAAGAACATCCCTCTTTGGAGAAAATACAGCCGGAAGCTGCTCAGATCAAGCAGACGTCACCGGAACAAGGAAGGATGCCGTCTTCTATAGAAGCAAAGCAGTCTCAGGAAGTGGAGGCAAAGCAGCCTCAGGAGGCGGAGGCAAAGCGTCCGCAAGCAGCGGAAGCAAAACGCTCCCAGGCTACACAGGCAAAGCCCCCGCAAGCGGCGGAAACGAGACAGCTCCAGGTCATCGAGATAAAGCCGTCCCAGGCAGTGGAAGCAAAGCGTTCCAAAGCAGTAAAAGGGAACCCTCCCCGGGAGGCGAAAGAGGTACGGCGTCCGGAGACGGCAGCAGCTTCCAAGCAGCCTGCCAAAGAAGAGAAGCAACATCCTGTTGAAAAAACCGCTCAGCCGGTAAAGGAGCAGAAGGTTCGGCGTCCGGCGGCAGGGCAGCAGCTTTCGGCGGAATTGTCATCGGAACTTGGAGCGGAAAAGAAACAGAAGGCAAAAGCGCCCGTAAAGCAGCCCTTGGTATCTAAGGAGATTCTCCTGGCGGAGGACGGAAAACCCCTGTCCGCACTGGAGATGCTTAAAAAGATGAACGAGCAGTCTGCCGAGGATAAAGGGCAGTCATAAGATATGGCATATTGCAAAGGAGGGGTCATTTTGATACCCAGGCAGTTCAGTGAGATTCTCACTGAGCTGTCCTTTGTTTTTAAGTACAATCAAGTTTCACTATAGGGTCAGTAACAAATGGGAGGAGCCATGTTTGATATTCAGGAGGAATTAAAGAAGCTGCCGGCTAAGCCGGGGGTTTATATCATGCATGATAAAGGGGATGCAATCATTTACGTTGGCAAAGCGGTCAGCCTGCGGAACCGGGTGCGCCAGTATTTTCGGCCGAGCCACAGTGAAGGCGTCAAAAAAGATCAGATGGTAAAACAGATCGAACGTTTTGAGTACATTATTACGGATTCCGAGCTGGAAGCATTGATTTTGGAATGTAATTTAATTAAAGAACACAGGCCCAAGTACAATACCATGCTGCGGGACGACAAATCGTACCCGTATATCAGAGTGACACTGGGGGAGGAATTTCCCAGGGTCCTTTTTTCACGTCAAATCAAAAAAGATAAATCCAAATATTTTGGCCCCTATACCAGTGCAGGAGCGGTGAAGGATACCATAGACCTGTTGCAGAAGCTTTACCACCTCAGGACTTGCAGCCGCGTACTTCCCAGAGATACCAAAAAGGAACGTCCCTGTTTGAATTATCATATCAAACAATGTTTAGGGCCTTGCCAGGGGTATGTGGATAAAGAAGCTTACCGGGAGCAAATAGAAGGAGCGATTTCCTTTTTAAATGGAAATTACGAACCGATGCTTCGGGAGTTAGAGGAGAAAATGAACCAGTGCTCCCAGAATATGGAATTTGAAAAGGCTATTGAGTACCGGGAATTGAAAAACAGTGTCGCCCAGATTTCCCAGAAGCAGAAGATAACCAATTCCGACGGAGAGGATAAGGATATCATCGCCGCAGCCTGTGATGAAAACGATGCGGTGGTGCAGGTGTTTTTTGTACGGGACGGCTTGCTCATTGGACGGGATCATTTTCATGTGACAATCGCCCAGGGAGACACCAGGTCTCAGATTTTGGCGGCTTTTCTAAAACAATTTTATGCGGGGACGCCTTTTATACCAAGAGAAATTATGCTCCAGGAGGATGTAGAAGAATCGGAAGTAATTACCCAATGGCTGACAGCCAGGCGGGGAGGCAGGGTCTATCTTCGAGTCCCCAAAAAGGGAACAAAGGAAAAGCTGGTGGAGCTGGCGGCTAAAAATGCGTGGCTGGTACTCAGCCAAGATAAGGAAAAAATAAAACGAGAAGAGGGACGTACCATAGGGGCTTTAAAGGAAATTGCAGGGCTCTTACAGATGGAGGGTATTTCCAGGATTGAAGCTTTTGATATTTCTAATATCAATGGGTTTGAGACCGTCGGCTCTATGATTGTCTATGAAAAAGGCAAGCCCCGCCGCAGCGATTACCGGAAATTCAAGCTGCGAACCGTATCGGGGCCAGACGACTATGGTTCTATGTACGAGGTGCTGACCAGACGCTTTTCCCATGGGATGAAAGAGAAAGAAACATTAAAAGAAAAAGAGATCTCAGAGGAGTATGGAAGCTTTACCCGCTTTCCGGATCTGATTATGATGGACGGAGGGAAAGGACAGGTAAATATAGCGTTGCGGGTATTGGATGAATTACGCCTTCACATTCCCGTGTGCGGCATGGTAAAGGATGATAATCACAGGACCCGGGGACTATATTTTCAGA
>CAMNQH010000029.1 GCA_946549035.1 uncultured Lachnospiraceae bacterium
TTGGGGAGATGGATATGTCAGTTACGTGTGGCCAAAAAGAAGGAAGAGGGGGTTGAGGGTCTGTCCCCAGAGCGAATCCAGAAATTAGAAGAGATAGGAATGGTATGGGATGTACCGGCGTATCAATGGGAGAGGAATTATGCATCTGCAAAACGATATTACCAGAGGAATGGAAATTTGGATGTGCCCAGCGCCTATATAGATGAAGAGGGCATAAGTTTGGGAGCTTGGGTGCGTAAAATGCGCCGGGTGGGGCAGAATTCTGCCTTAAGCCAAGAGCAAATCAGACGCCTGAACCTCATTGGGATGAAGTGGGAACCAAAGCGGGAGGAGACATGGGAAAAATCATTTGCTGCCGCCTGGGACTACCAGAAAGAATACGGAAGTCTGGAGATACCAGTTTCCTTTACGGCCAGAGACGGCTGCCGCTTGGGAAAATGGGTGCGCCGCCAGAGGGAAGCCTATCAGGCCGGAGCTCTTTCCAGGGAGCGGGTGCAGAAGCTGGAGGAAATAGGTATGAACTGGCAGGCGCAGGATGGAAGGAGTAAGAAATGGATGTGAGTAAAGACCCAAGGTTTTACGGCATAAAGCCCCTGGAACCTAAGGTATTGCTTTCTTCCCCTACCATGCATGGGGAGGAGCTGGATTATGTAAAAAAAGCTTATGACAGTAACTGGATGAGTACAGTGGGAGAAAATATTGACGCCCTGGAGGAGACGGCCAGGAAATATACCGGGGCAGAGACGGCCGTGGCGCTTTCCTGCGGTACAGCGGCTTTGCATTTGGCGGTAAAGCTGGCGGCTTTTCGACTGTACCACAGCAGCAGCGGAGTATCAACTCCCTTTGGACTGGGGAGAGGAGGATCCCTGTTAGGAAAGCGTGTTTTTTGCTCTGATATGACCTTTGCCGCCACGGCCAATCCGATTCTCTATGAGGGCGGAGAACCGGTGTTTATTGACGAAGAGGAAGATACCTGGAATATGGATCCTCTGGCCTTAGAGCGGGCGTTTGAAATCTACCCGGAAGTGAAGCTGGTAGTGTTGGCCCATTTGTACGGTACTCCTGCAAAAATAAGAAAAATCAAAGAAATCTGTAAAGAACATGGGGCGCTCCTGATTGAAGACGCAGCGGAAAGTCTTGGAGCGACCTGTCAGGGAACACAGACAGGAATCCTGGGGGACTATGGAGTAATCAGCTTCAATGGAAATAAGATTATTACCGGAAGCAGCGGAGGAATGCTGCTGTGCGGCAGGAAAGAAGAAGCAGAGAGGGCCAGAAAGTGGGCCACCCAAAGCCGGGAGGCGGCCCCCTGGTATCAGCATGAGGAAATCGGTTATAACTACCGGATGAGCAATGTGGTGGCAGGTATCGTTAGAGGGCAGTGGAGCTATTTAGAGGAGCATGTCCGAAAGAAACGGGAAATCTACCGTCTGTACCAGGAAGGCTTGTCTGGGCTTCCAGTAAAAATGAACCCCTGGGAAGAAGGAGAGAGCGAGCCTAATTTTTGGTTGAGCTGTATGACGATTCATCCAGAGGCCATGTGCAGGACCCAGAGCTCAGAACGGGAAGCGGCTTATGAACGGGAGCGGGGAAAGTCTTGTCCGGCGGAAATATTAGAGGTGTTGTCCCAATTCCAAGGCGAAGGGCGTCCAATCTGGAAGCCTATGCATTTGCAGCCGGTTTATCGGAACCATGGTTTTGTAACCAGAGAAAATTTGGAAGGAGAAACTGTTGGGGATATTTCAGCTGGAATGAAAGGAAAAGATGTGGGAGTCGATATATTCCGCCGAGGCTTATGCCTGCCTTCGGATATTAAAATGGATCGGGTACAGCAAGAAAAGATTATAGAAATGATTTGTAGATGTTTTACATAAGTAAATGAGAAAAGATAGCATAGGCAAATTTAGATAAGGACAGATGCTTCGATGAAGTGCCGGAATTTTTCAACATTATAAAAGGGGAGAAACATGAGAAAGGGTAAAAATAGGATAAACCGGATATATGCTGGATATGTAAAGAGGGGACTTGATCTTTTGATTTCATTGGCAGCCCTTTTCCTGTTTTGGTGGGTGTTTGTGATAGTGGCAGTTTTGGTGAAAATCAATCTTGGTTCCCCTGTGCTTTATGCTGTAGAACGGCCGGGATTACATGGAAAATTATTTAAACTATATAAATTCAGATCCATGACAAATGATAAGGATGAAAATGGCAATTTGCTGCCGGAAAAAGAGCGTACGCATCATTTTGGAAGTATTTTGCGGTCAACTTCCCTAGATGAAATTCCAGAAATATTTATCAATGTAATCAAAGGAGATATGTCTCTCATAGGTCCCCGTCCTCTTGCAAAATCATATCTTCCATATTACACAGAGGAGGAAATGCATCGCCATGACGTCCTTCCCGGTATTACAGGACTGGCACAAGTAAAAGGAAGAAATCATTTGCCCTGGGAGGAACGGTTTGCACTTGACTTAAAATATGCAGAAAAACTTTCTTTTAGAATGGATACTTACATTTTTTTACAGACGATACTGAAAGTTATAAAAAGGGCAGACGTGGCTGACGCGGCGATTGCTATGGAGATGGATTTTTCGGCGTATCGTGAAAAACAATGGGAAAATAAGAACAGGCAAGAGGATTGACGGAGGTTGGGAGTTATGAGCGAGCAGGTTTTGAAAGGAAAGAAGCTTTTGATTTTAGCAGGCGGGCCTAATTTGGTAACTCTGGTTAAGAGGGCTAGGTATTTAGGAATACATACGATTGTGACAGATTACTATGATTTGGACACCAGTCCGGCTAAAAAAATTGCGGATGAATACTGGGACATTAGTTGGAGCGATATAGATCAACTTGAAAGAAAATGCAGAGAAGAGCACGTAAATGGAATCACAACCGGATATAGTGAAACGCCGGTAGAAGCATGTATTGAATTATGTGAACGGCTGCAGCTGCCTTGCTATTGTACACGTGAACAATTGGAATTTACACGTGATAAGGTGCGATTCAAGGAGGTCTGCCGAAAAAACGGAGTACCGACGGTTCAGGAATTTAAATCCATAGAGGATGTAAATGACGGCGATTTTCCGGTGATTGTAAAGCCGGTAGACCGGGCCGGTTCCATTGGCGTGGGCATAGCAGGCAATCAGAAGGAGCTGTATAAAGTTTACGAATATGCAATGGAGATGTCTTATTGTAAGCAGGTAATCATAGAAAAATATATTTCAGGAACGAAAATAGACGCGTACTACGAAATAAGAGAAGGGCAGATCACATTGCTTACAACAGATGACGTCATTAACGCTGCGGATAACGGATATGAAAGAGTGGTTCAAAGCAGTTGGCTGCTGCCGTCCCGGGTTCATACCTTGATTCTGGAGAAGGCGGACGATGCGTTTCGCAGGCTGCTTAGATTTCTCAAGATCCGTAATGGATATATCTTTTTCTCCGGATTTGAGTATGAGGGGGAAGTTATGTTTTTTGAAGCCGGTTTCAGGCTTTGCGGCGGACATTGGTATGAGTACCTGCAGAAAAAAGGAATGGTAAATAATCTCGATATTTTTATTTATCATGCTCTGACCGGAAGAACGGATAATATTCCTGTCCTGGGAGAGGTAAATGAAACTCTCAAATGTGTAGATATCAATATTTATGCAAAGGAAGGAACGATTGCGGAGATAGAAGGACTAGAAGAAATTGCCGCGATGGAAGATTGTTGCTTTACGCTGCTGACAGGTCATGTAGGTCAGGTGTGCAAGGCGGATAAGGCAATTCTCGATAAAATTGCAATGTTCTATTTTTGCAGCGAAAGTCCCAAGCAGTTGCAGGAAGATGTGAAACAGGCATATGCACTTTTGAAGATAAACGGTGTAAATGGAGAAGATATGATCTATGACCGCATTGACCCGGAGGTGATAAGTTCTTGGTGGGAGAATAAGCAGGAGGAAAAAAGTGATGAATTATGACGCATACTCGTTTGTAATTGACTTTGCATTTATGTCAATGCTCTTAGTGCTCGCACAGTTTTTGCGGTCAAAAGTGAAGTTTTTACAAAAGTTCTACATACCGTCGTCTGTGCTTGCCGGTCTTATGGGATTGCTGTGCGGGCCCCAGGTATTAAATATCATTCCATGGAGTGAAAAAATAGGTTCTTATGCATATTTATTGATTTGTATCGTTTTTGCCGGATTATATCTTGGGAAGAAAGAAAAGCTCAACATAAAAAAGATCTTTCACAGCGTGGGAGATACGTTTTGTATTAATATGGCTACGGAATTTATTTGTTTTGGTTCGGCGCTGCTAATAGGAGGACTCATTCTGTTAGTCGTATTTCCTTCGGTGTTTCGAGAATTTAGTTTGCTGCTTCCGGCAGGATTTTGCGGTGGACATGGATATGCGTCAACCATCGGCACTGCTTTGAATCATTTGCTTGGACGGGAAGATTGCGTACAGATAGGGCAGACCTTTGCAACGATAGGTTTGCTGACAGGCCTGTTTGTTGGAATTGTTTGTATCAATTTGGCCGCCCGAAAAGGAGCGACATGCTTTATTAAGAAAGCAGACAAGCTGCCGGAGGAATGTCGGACTGGGATTGTTCCCATAGGAAATCGAAAGTCTATGGGAGAGGAAACCATTAATCCCATGTCCATGGATCCGTTAGCCTGGCATATGTCCTTGACGTTGCTAGCTACCTTGATAGGATATAAGTTTTATTACTGGTATAAAGAATATTTACCGAATATTGAATTGCCGATTATGTGCCTGACGATGCTGGCCGGTGTGTTGATTCAGACAATATTAAATCACACTTCCTTTAAAGATACGGTAGATAAACATGTTGAGGATCGTATTGGGAGTATGATTACAGATTATCTTGTAGGATTTGGAGTGGCCTCTATTTCGATTACGGTGGTTCAAACGTATTTGCTGCCAATCATAATTCTTTGCATTCTTGGAGTGATTTGGCCGCTGATCATGGTTTTTGTTGTTGGTAGAAAGTTATTTCACAATTATTGGTTTGAGCGTTC
This sequence comes from uncultured Lachnospiraceae bacterium, assembly GCA_946549035.1. Lineage (GTDB taxonomy): Bacteria > Bacillota > Clostridia > Lachnospirales > Lachnospiraceae > 14-2. Next base: position 5,025 of record CAMNQH010000029.1, read on the forward strand.
CATTTTTATTTTCGGATGGTGCACGGGAGTGGTTGCCATCGGCGTGACCTTGCTTAGAATCTGTGATCCGGAAATGAAAAGCAAAGCTCTTGATGATTACGGTACGGCATATACTTTAATTTCAATCATCGAGGTATTTATTGTTGCACTGACGCCCCAGTTAGCTGTGTCCATGGGATGCGGAATCGTGGGAACCATTGAACTGCTGATTGGAATTTCTCTGCTGTTTATGTGTGCAAGGATTTATGGAATTCATAAAGGGAAATTGTCTGAGGTTCGGAATGAGGAGATGAGATAGGTGAAAAGCGGTGCGTGAAATCGGAAGTGAATTTTGGGATGTTCCGCTGCAAAGCATTAGTAATGATTTATTTTTGCCATCAACAGAATGGTTTTTGTCTGGCAGAAGTGCGCTTTCGGCAATAGTAAAAAATTTGTCTGAAAAAAAGTCTGTTGCCATGCCGTCATGGTGTTGTGAAAGCATGATAAAACCATTTATAAATGCGGGGATGCAGGTGAGTTTTTATCCGGTATATTTCAGGGATGGAGAAGTTATACAGGAAGTCGACACAAATTGCGACGTGTTGTTTTTGATGGATTATTTCGGATATACATCAGAATGGGACATAAGTCATTCTTGTGTGATTCGTGATGTTACACACTCTATATTTTCCTCTATATATTCAGATGCAGATTATTATTTTGGAAGTTTGCGTAAATGGTGTGGCATTTGGACGGGAGGATATGCGTGGACCAAAAAGGATCATTCGTTTTTGCTTTGTGATGTAGAAAGAGATGTGGATGACAAGGGATATGTTTTGCTTCGTAAAAGAGCGATGGAAGAGAAATTTTTATACATAAGAAATGAAATAAATGCAGATAAAGGATTTCTGAAGATTTTCCATAAAGCAGAAGAAATTCTCGAAAGGTGTGGGATCTGCGATGCAAACAAACGAGATATTGAATGTGTAAAAAAAATGGATGTGGGATACATAACATCACGCCGGAGAGGTAATGCAAAAATTTTGATGGACGCTTTTCCGGAATGGGTGATGTATCAAACATTATCTGATTCAGACTGCCCGATGTTTGTGCCGGTTCTGGTGCCAGGCGGCCAGCGGGATCAGCTGAAAACATATTTAATAGAACATGAGATCTATTGTCCGGTTCACTGGCCGATTAGTGTGTATCACAATTTGGATGATAAGACAGAGTTTATTTATAAAAATGAACTTAGTCTAGTATGTGATCAGAGATATACAGAAGAAGATATGTATCGCATAGTGGACATAATTCAGGGATTTTGCAAAGGGGAACGCAAATGACAGCAATCAAAGAAATCCATATAAAGGAGACAGGGCGCTGGGATACTCTAATCCGCTCGTTTCCGAATTATGAGGTATTCTATTTGAACGAGTATGCACGGGCATTTATGGAAGAAGACCCAAAGAACGGGGAACCTATCCTTCTGTATTATGAAAAAGGAAATGACAGAGCAGTAAACGTAATGTTTAAAAGAGATATATCCAAGGATGAGAAGCTTGCTGGGAGAGTAGAGCCGAAACAGTATTTTGACTTGATATCTCCATATGGATATGGTGGTTTTTGGGGGCGTGTAACGGATTATGCATCCTTAAATCGAGCCTATGAGGATTACTGTATTTCTCAGGGATATGTCTGCGAATTTGTGAGGTTTGCCTTGTTTGGAGATTACCGAGAGCATTATTCCGGAGAAGTTGAGACAAGAACCCATAATGTGGTGCGTACCCTTGAGATGCCCCTGGAGGAACTGTGGATGGATGTAAAGCAAAAAGTCCGCAAAAATGTAAAGCGCGCCCATAAAAATGACTTGAAGCTTGTGATGGAGAATACCGGAGAGCATCTAAATGAGTTTTTAGACATTTATTATTCTACCATGGAGCGCAGCCAGGCGGAAGGCGAGTTCTATTTTTCCAGAGATTTTTTTGAGACCCTGAATCAGATGGAAGACAACCTCATGTATTTTTATGTCCTCTATGGGGAGCATGTAGTTTCTGCGGAGCTGGTACTCTATGGAGCAGAGAATGTTTACTCTTATTTGGGCGGTACGCGAAAAGAATTTTTTGAGCTGCGCCCCAATGATTTCCTGAAATTTGAGATTATTAAGTGGGCCCATGAGAAAGGATTGAAAAACTTTGTATTAGGCGGCGGATACGGGGCGGATGACGGAATCTTCCAATATAAGGCCTGCCTTGCGCCAAAAGGGATTGTAGATTTTTACATTGGAAGAAAGATTTTTAATGGGAGTACATATGAGATGCTTACCGATTTACGGCTTCAAACAAAGGCAGAGTACAAAAAGAGCGGATATTTTCCGGAGTATCGGGCATAAGGGCGGAGGGATTTATGAATGTTTTATTTTTAACGCTTCTGGATTTTACATCCATCCGGGAACATACAATCTATACGGATTTGCTGCGGGAGTTTCATAAACACGGCCATCATGTGTATGCCATTTCTCCGGTGGAAAGAAGAAAACACAGCGGCGGACAGGTGATAGAAACACCAGAGGGTGACATTTTAAAGCTTTCCATAGGCAATATAACCAGAACAAACTTGATTGAGAAGGGAATATCCACCCTGCAAATAGAATCTCAATTTATCTGGGGCTTGAAGCAGTATTTTGGGCATGTGACCTTTGATCTGGTACTGTATTCTACTCCGCCCATTACCTTCGGCCGTGTAGTGGAGTTTGTAAAAAAAAGAGACAAAGCCAGGTCCTACTTACTTTTGAAGGATATTTTTCCACAGAACGCAGTTGATTTGGGGATGCTTAAAAATTCGGGATTAAAAGGAATCATATATCGGTACTTTCGAAAGAAAGAAAAAAAATTGTACCAGATGTCGGACGCTATCGGCTGCATGAGCCAGGCCAATGTGGAATATGTGAAAAAGCACAATCCCCAAATAGACCCTGAGAAAGTGGAAATCTGTGCCAATAGTGTAGAAGCAGTCGACATGGGAGTGGATAAAAAGACCCAAGAGCGCATTCGCAGGAAATATCAGATTCCTTTGGAGAAAAAGGTTTTTGTATATGGAGGGAATCTGGGTAAGCCTCAGGGAATTGATTTTTTTATAGAATGCTTAAGAAAGCAGGAAAAAGCCCCGGAAGTATATTTTTTAGTTATCGGGGAAGGCACGGAATATGAAAAGCTAAAAGAGTACATAACCAGAGAGAGGCCAGGGCATGTAAAACTTATGAAGCGTTTGCCCAGGGAGGATTATGACGCTATGGTGGGGGCCTGCGACGTGGGGCTGATTTTTTTGGATCATCGTTTTACGATTCCCAATTTTCCTAGCCGTATCTTAAGCTATATGCAGGCAAGACTGCCGGTTTTGGCGGTGACAGACCCCAATACGGATGTGGGACAGGAAATAACAGAAGGCGGGTTCGGCTGGTGGTGTGAAAGCAATGACGCGGTGCAGTTTTCAAAGCTTGTTTGCGAGATTAAGGGTATGGAGCTTGAAGCCTATGGGGAACGTGCATTTCGTTATTTGCAGGAGCATTATAGCGTCAAAGACAGCTATGAGAGAATTGTGGGAAGCGTAAACAGATAAGCCCCCATGCGAGGAAGAGAGATGGAAACAACATGGGATATGGTAAGTGACTGTAAATTACTTTGCAGTCTTGGAAGCGGACGGGTATGGTATCATGGGGGAAATATTTTTTTTCAGAAAAAAGAAACGGATAAGATGGTAAGGACTCACAGGCTTCCCGCTTCCTGGCGAAAAAGGCTTATGATGAAATGCAGAGCTTTGGAACGAATGCTGCGCTTAGAACCGAGACTGGCCCTTCCATTGGACGATACCTCCTTCTTGCTTTCGTACCAGGGAAATATTTTTTGGATGGATGTGACAGGGGCCTGCCGGTTAGAGCATGTATACCGGGCGGATATGAATAATCCCTTAAGCTTTTGCAGATGCGGACAGAGGGTGTTGTACGGTGAATATTTTGGAAATGGAAATCAGGAGGAGGTCTGCATTTATGAAAGAGGAAAGCTGGGAAACTGGGAAAAGCGGTATGTCTTTCCTTCAGGCGCCATCCTCCATATTCATCAGATTGTTTACGATAAGTTTCGGAATTGCTTTTGGATTTTGACGGGAGATGCAGATCATCAGAGCGGCGTTTGGATGGCGGATGACTCATTTCTCCATGTAACTCCCTTGTTTCTTGGAAAACAAATGTACCGTTCCTGTTTTTTGATGCCCATGGAACAAGGCGTCGCATATGCAACCGATACGCCTTTAGAGCCTAATGGAATTTATTTTGCCAGGGAACATGATGGAGTATGGAGTGAGCCTAAGCTTGTGTATGATATGCCGGGGCCATGTATTTACGGGAGGTCTTTTTCAGACGGTACGTATGTTATGGCGACATCCGTGGAGCCTGACGCTTCGTTACCTTCCTATCGATACCGACTGACCAAGCGGCTGGGGAAGGGCGTGATGGATAGATATACCCATGTCATTAGGGGAAACCTGGAGACGGGATTTGAGGAGATTGCACGTTTTGAGAAGGATCGCTTTAGAATGCTGCTGTTTCAATTTGGAAATCTGCAGTTTCCGGAGACGGGAGAAGAGCGGGAAGTGCTGTGCACAGGCCAGTCCCTGAAAAAAATAGACGGAAAAACAATAAGAATTACGAGGAATTAGAGGATGGAATCGAATTCAGAGATAAAAGAAATACAAAAAGAGCTGCTTGTTCTGATGGATGAATTTCATAGAATCTGCAGAGAGAACCACATAAACTATTCCCTTCACGCCGGAACCATGTTAGGCGCGGTCAGGGAAGGCGGGTTTATTCCCTGGGACGATGATGCGGACGTGGTGTTTATGCGTTCGGAATTTGTTAAGTTCCGGGATGCGGTGCTTACTATGCAGAAAAAACAGAAGCTATTGTTTGAGCCTGATTTTTCATTTGGGCCCAGGCTGTTTATGCAGCGGCCAGGGAAGCCGAAGGTGTGGCTGGACATTTATCTGTACGATTATATTTCAGAGCATAAGTTGGTTCAGAAATTAAAGTTCGCGCTTTTGGCCTGGAATATGGCATGGATGCGGTCAAAAGAAGGGTTGGCCCTTACCAAAGCCCATGGCATGTACCGGGGATGGAAGTACGGGGTGATCTATGCCATTCATTGTCTCGGGGTTCCTTTTTCTGAGGAAACCAAAAACCGGGTGGCGGACAGAACGGCCAGAAGATTTCCGGGAAAAAGAACTTATATTCACAGAGCAAACGACCAATATGTGGCTCTTAAGCTGGTGCTTCCAGTGGGGGTGATGGCAGAATACATAGAGATTCCCTTTGAATCATCCAGATATATGATTGCAAAGCGATATCATGAAGTATTGGTATCTTCTTATGGAGAAGATTACATGACACCCAAAAAGCAGCAGGGGGATATCGTTTCCCATAATCTATTTAGAAGCCAGCAGTGATAAAAATACGGAGGGACAGTATGAATGTAGCGTTGTTGACGGCAGCGGGAAGCGGTACCCGTATGCATCAGGATATCCCAAAACAGTTTATGCATGTGGATAATAAACCGATTTTGATTTATACCATGGAAGTATTTCAAAAGCATCCCAGTATTGACGCCATAATTGTCGTTACCCTGGATTCCTGGAAGGACGTGCTGTGGGCGTATGCCAGGCAGTTTGATATTACAAAATTAAAGTGGGTGGTGCCCGGGGGAGACACGGGACAGGATTCCATCCGAAATGGGCTATTCAAATTGAAAGAAGAATTGTCCCAGGAAGACGTGGTTCTGATTCATGACGGGAACCGGCCGTTTGTCTCCACAGAGATTATTTCAGACAGTCTGGCTACCTTTGCAAAATACGGAAATGCCGTGGCTGCGATTCCCTGTACCGAAGTGGTTTTTGAAAGCGAGGACGGATGTTCCTCCTGCATTTCTACGGACCGGGAAAAGCTGTTTCGAACCCAGACCCCTCATACTTATCGGCTGGGTGAACTTTTGGCCGCTCATGAGGAAGCGCAAAAAAGGGGGATTTTGGGGACGGCCGCATCTTGTATGTTAATGAAAGAGCTGGGAAAGATGACATATTTTTCAAAAGGATCGGAAGAAAATTTGAAAATTACCACCCTGGAGGATTTGAAGATTTTCAAAGCGCTGCTTCATACCAGGCAGGAACAATGGATAAAGGGATAACTATGATATATACAAAACAATATATGTCTGATTTGGAATCGGTTCAGAAATGTATCCCAGACATAAAACAGCTTCAAAATTGCAGCATTATGGTTACAGGGGCCGGAGGCTTGATTGGATCTGCAATTATGGACTTTTTGATACATGCAAACGATACCTTACAATTAAATATGACCTTGTATGCTGCCGCCCGAAATTGGGAGAAGATTCGGAAGCGATTTGGGGCCATTGTAGACAGAAGGGATTTTGTCTATGTTCCATACGACGCCATGAAGCCTTTTTCCATGGAAGCTCCCCTGGATTATGTGATTCATACTGCAAGTCCGGCGAATCCGGGAATGTACGCTTCCCATCCGGTGGAGACGATGCTGGCCAATCTAATGGGAGTGAATGCTCTGCTGAATTATGCCAGAACTCATGAGCTCAAAAGAATCCTATATCTTTCTTCCAGTGAGGTATATGGAAAAAAGAAGGACAGAAAGCCTTATGAGGAAGAAGAGTATGGGTATGTGGATATTTTAAATCCCCGCGGCTGTTATCCTGTGGCAAAACGAGGGGCGGAGACATTGCTTGCTTCTTATTTGCAGGAATACGGTGTGAAAAGCGTGATTGCAAGGCCGGGACATGTATATGGCCCCACCGGATTGTCATCCGATAACCGGGCGTCCACATCCTTTTTCCGGGATGTGGTTTGGGGACGTGATATTCTTATGAAAAGCCCGGGGCAGCAGCTGAGGTCTTATTGTTACGTGGCAGACTGCGTATCCGGTGTACTTTGCAGTATGCTCCATGGAATAATCGGACAGGCGTATAATATCAGCAATCCTTCATCGGTGGCTACGATTCGAGAGCTGGCAGAACAGATTGCCCTTGTGTCCGGACGGAGGATTTTATTTGAACAGCCCACAGACAGGGAAGCCGGAAGCTACAACAGGATGGAACATTCTGATTTGAAGGGAGCGAAACTGGAACAGCTGGGCTGGAAGGGGCTGTTTGATTTGAAAACAGGCGTACGCCATACGTACGAAATCATGAAAGAGAATAGCAGCGCGGCTCAAAGCGGCTGCTTTTGAGGGGAAGAATATGAAATATATTTTTTGCGGCAATTTGTTTTCCAATGTGGAAGCAGATATGAAAAAAATGAAGGTTGCGCCGCCGGTGTCCTCCCATAAATATCAGGCGAATTTAATCGACGGATTAAAGGCAAACGGCCGGGAAGTTGTGGTGGTAAATATACCGAGAGTAAGATTTTTCCCTCATTATCCTGAGATTTTTATGGGCAGAAGGACGTTTTTTCATCGTGGAGAGGCTTCTGGAATAGATATTCCCTTTTTAAACCTGCCCATCTTAAACTATTGGACCCAGGAGATTTTTTTAAGAAGGGAATTGAGAAGGATTGTGAAAACAAACGAAAAGGAAACGTATGTCTTACTCTCCTTTAACAATTATCTGCCTCAAAACAGGGCTATGATTTCCGTAAAGAAAAAATATAAGAATGTACTTCTGTGTAATGTGATCGGCGATCTTCATGGAGATTATGGAATGAAGGCGGAAGGAAGATATGATGGAATCCGGGGAAGGCTTGTGGCGCGGATAGAGAAAAAGCAAGATATTCTTTCCAGTCAGTATGATGCTTTCGGATTTTTAACAAAAGATATGGCAGAGGCGCTTGGAGTAAGCCAGAAGCCCTTTGTGGTTATAGAGGGGATGTATTCCGGAAAACAGCTGAGTTGTACTGAAGCAAAATCCCAATATAAAACAGTTTTTTATGCCGGAGCAGTGGAAGAGGAATATGGGCTTGCTCATCTGCTGCGGGCTTTTTCCATGGTGAAAGGCACAGAGTATCAATTATTGATTGCCGGAAGCGGGGGAGCGGTAAAACTGGTAAAACAATATGCTGCCCAGGACGCCAGGATACAATATTTGGGGGTTCTTACACCCAAAGAGGTGGAAACGTATCAGCAGGCGGCTACCGTATTGGTGAATCCTAGGATATCCGGCCATACGTACGTCAAATACAGCTTTCCAAGTAAAAATATGGAATGTCTGGCCTCTGGAAAGCCGTATATTGCCCATGACCTGATCTGTAACCCCAAGGAGTACCAGGCGTATATACAATATCCCAAAGATGAGAGCGACCTGGCGCTGGCAGAGGAAATCGTCCGGGTGTGCAGCCTGCCTCTTAAGGTGCAAAAAGAAATTGGAGAAAAGGCCAAAAATTTTATTATTACAGAAAAGAATCCCAAGAAACAGTGTTGGAAAATCATTCATATCATAGAAAAATTGGAACCCATGGAGAATACATAAATGTTGGAAATAGTAATAGCATTGGTTAATATAGACGCCATAGCGGCAATGTACGGTTATACGGTCATGTTTCTGTACGTTATGTTTCTTTATCGATATGGTAAGCGTAAAAGAATCCTGGTCAATCCCATGATACATATTCCGGTATGGGGATTGGCGTTTTCCGGATTCTTATTTGCGTTAAGATATACGGAATATTCTATGGTGGTTTCTTTGGTGGTATATTGCATGGTTCCGACTTTGGCGTTTATAGCAGGATATACAATTACCGGATATCAGAAAGAGTCGGCTGTTCCTGCTGCCAAAAGGGCGTTGGGTGCGATCGCCGTTGGCTGCGGCATACATGTTGGATTGAATCTTTATCAGAATTTAGGGATTGACCGATGGCATACGAAAGATTTTTTCCAAGGTTCTATGGCGGCAACTAATTTAGGTTCCCTGAATATTTTGATATTTTCTTTGGTGCCCTGTCTGCTGATAACAAAGAATAAAAAGAAAAAGGCGGCAGGACTTGTCCTGACAGCAATATCTGTCATATATGCTTTTATCCTGGGAACCAGAACACAATTTTACGCCTTGGCGATTTTGACGGCGGTCTGCGGATTTTTTTATCTGAGAACTTATTATGCCAAAAGAGTTCCGGTTTCTACAGCGGTAAAATGGATCGGGACGGCAGCGGTGGTGATAGGGGCAGCGGTGATTGTATGCCGCATGGATTTGTTTGAGATCAGAACGAAAGTGGCAGAATCAAATTTTATATACCGTTTTCTGGACCCGGATACGGCTGCTTCCGACCATTATCGGTTTCAACTGATAGGAGAAGGAATCAAAAATCTTTGGGACTATCCTTTAGGCGGAAACAAAGGAGCCTCCTACTTTCATAATTATTGGCTGGATATTGGCAGGGTGTCCGGTGTGGTTCCCGTTTTTTTGATGGTGATGTTTGATTTGACAGTTGTCGTTCATATGTTCCGCTTATTTCGGCAGGAGAGAATCGACCGGGAATTCCGATATGCCATTTTGGGGCTTTATCTTGGATTCCTTTTGAACTTTTTTATGGAGCCGATTATGGATGGATATGTTAGCCTGTTTTATCGGTTTACATTTATCAACGGTATGGTGGAGGGTGTTTATTATGGGAGAACCCCGGCAATCGTAAGGGGAGAGGAGTCAGAATATGAAAGGTGAAAGTCTTGTAAGCGTTATTATGCCTGTTTATATGGCGGAAGCATATGTGGAGTCTGCCATCCGAAGCGTTATGGCTCAAACGTATTCTAATGTGGAACTCCTTTGTATTGACGACGGGTCTTCAGATGGTTCCTATCAGATATGTCAAAATTTAAGCAGAGAATATGCCAATATAAAAGTATTTCATCACAATGAAAATCTTGGTCAGGAGGCCGCAAGGAACACAGGATTTACCGCCATGGCAGGAGTTTATTTTATGTTTTTGGATGCGGATGATACATTGGCGCCGGAGACAGTGGAGACTTTGGTAAATGCAATGGAAGAAAGCTCGGCTGATATTGCCATGTGTACATATTCCAGGGTATTAGACGACAGGGAAGAACATAGTCTTGCTACTATTGCAAGCGGGTTTTATCAGGTACAGGAATTTTCCCAACATCTATTAAAAGATATTCCATGGGATATCTTAAGCTGCATCGGGACGAAATTATACCGGACAGAACAAATCAGAAGATTCGGGATTGCCTTTGACCGGAAGTATAAGTTTAACGAAGATTGCGCGTTTTTTTTATGCAGCCTGTTGCATGCTGAAACGATCTATTATTTAAATGAGCCTTTTTATAAATATCTGATTCGGAAAAGTGATTCCACCATGTCTTCCTACAGAAAAAATATGTTCCCCACCAATGTGAAAACAGTAGAATTGCTTGGAGAGCTATGGAGAAAGTATTCCCTTTTTTCTGCAAAGAAAGGCCTGTATTACCAAAAGGTATATATGGTTATGTTAGACAGTCTGCTGAATGAAGTAAAGTTTGCCGCTAAAACCAGCTTTATTCAGGCGGCAAAGCAAGTGCGTACATATCATGAGTTTCAAGAAACCTTTACATCCGTAACAAAGACGGACAAGCTTTCCATGTCCCACAGAACGATTATGCATTTGTTGAATCAGGGAAAGTATTACCTGGTTTATATAATGTTAAAGATTCGGATAAGGATGAAATAAAGGACAAGGATTTGGGACTTTGGAACGTAAGGCTGACTGTGTTTCAAAGGTAAGGAAGAAGGCTTAAGGGTTTATAGGTATCCCTCAAATAACCTAAATGCATGATACAAGGAGAAAAAATATGAAACCTGCAATTATAACAGTTGGGTACAATCGTGAGGATGCGTTGAAGCGGCTATTGGAATCTGTAAACCGTGCATGGTTTCCCTCCCAGGATATTCCCTTGATTATCAGCCTGGATAAAGCAAAAGAGGATCACGGCGTTATGGAGTTGGCCAAGGAGTTTTCTTGGGAACATGGGGAAAAAATTATACGCACCTTTGAAACCAGGCAGGGATTGCGGAAACACATTTTAAGCTGTGGTGATTTGACAAATGAGTATGGCGCTGTCATCGTCCTGGAAGATGATCTTGTAGTTTCTCCAGGATTTTATCAATATGTAACAGATGCATTGGACTATTATCAGGATCGGGAGGATATTGCGGGGATTGCATTATACAGCCACGAGTGGAACGGATATGCAGGGAGGTTCTTCCAGCCCATTGCAGACAGCTACGATACCTATTTGGGGCAGTTCGGGATTTCGTGGGGGCAATGCTGGACCAAGAAAAGCTGGACCAAATTTAAGGAGTGGTACAACCGGCGGGAAGGGAACCTTGGATTTAATGAACAGATACCCGCCAGTATCAATTTGTGGTCCGAACAGTCCTGGGGTAAATATTTTAACAATTATATTACAGAAGAAAATAAATATTACGTGATACCCCGGATATCTTTAAGCACCAACTGTTCCGAAGTGGGACAACACGCCAGGGAATTCAACAACGACCATCAAGTGCGATTGCTGCATACGCATAATTTCAAGTATCGTTTTGCCCCTATGGAAGAAGCGTGCAGGTATGATATTTTTTTTGAAAATCAAAATCTGAAAAGTTTCCTTCCAGATGAAATTCAGGCGGCGGGTGTTGATATTGATTTGAATGGAACCGGTCGCAATACGAAAGGGAGTCGGTATCTTTTGTCCACATTGGAATTGCCTTATCAGGTTATATCAAGCTTTGGCATCAAGCTGCGGCCTATGGATATGAATATAATTTACCATGTGCCAGGGGAAGGAATCTTTCTGTATGATAAAGAACAGAAGGCGGATGCGCCCGCATACGACAGTCAGTCAGACGTTATTCGTTACGAATTGAGGGGAATGTCAAATAAGATGCTTCTTCGCTATTTGATGCGTATTATGAAGACGCGGATAAAAGCAAGGGTCAAGAAGTGAAGGAATTATGAGTAAAGGATATCATTTCTTCCAAAGCTGGAGGAACAGTAAATTTGTATGGAATACAAGCTGGATGGTGGCGGAGCGTCTCTACCAGATGGCAGTTTCATTGATTGTAGGGCTGCTTACGGCAAGATATCTGGGACCTGAAAATTATGGGATCATCAATTATGTCGCCGCTTTTATTTCCTTTGGTACGCCGTTATGCGGATTGGGTCTGGAAGGCGTTTTAGTAAAACGATATGTGGATGAGCCCCAAAAGGCCGGAAAACTGGTGGGTACTGCAATGGCCATGGAATTTGGAGCATCTGTCCTTACATCCCTAGTAATTGTCAGCATCGTGGCCGTTAGCAATGCAGGCAGTAAAGTGAAAATTATCATTGCGATACTGGAATCCGTCCAACTGCTGTTTCGAAGTACAGAAGCTATTGAATTCTGGTATCAGTCCCAGTTAAAGTCAAAATATACGTCCATTATCAAGATGATTGCATATACAGTCATGTCTGTATATCGTATCTTTTTGCTGGTCGCAGGCAAGAGTGTAGAATGGTTCGCCTTTTCTATATCTTTGGATATGATTGTAATCGGAATTCTGTATCTCTCTTTGTATTGGAGACAAAAGGGACCGAAGCTTGGGATTAGTTTTTCCTTGGGGAAGCTTTTGCTGGGGGATAGCTATCATTTCATTTTATCCGGTTTAATGGTGGTGATCTATTCTCAAATGGATAAAATCATGATTCAGGCTATGTTGGGAGATGAACAGACCGGATTGTATTCAGCTGCTTATACAATATGCAGTCTCTGGTTTTTTATCCCTGGGGCCTTGATTTCATCTGCACGGCCGTTGATTATGAAAGCAAAAACAGTAAATCAGGAAACCTATTTGTATAAATTGAAGCAGTTGTATGCCGGGATTTTTTGGATGGGCGTATTGGTAGGGGTCGTTGTAACGATCTTTGGAAAATTTATTATATTGCTGCTTTATGGAAGGGATTATATGGGAGCCTGCGGAGCTCTTGTAATTGGAATCTGGTATGGGATTTTTGCACAGCTGGGAACTGCCAGGGGTATTTGGATTTTGTCTGAGCATAAGAATAAATACGTGAAGTACTGTCTTATGTGGGGAGCTATTGTGAATGTAATATTAAATTATGTGCTGATACCAGTTTGGGGAATTAACGGAGCGTCTTTGGCCACTTTGACCACCCAGTTTGTTACCTGTGTGGTAGCGCCGCTGTTTTATAAAGGGACAAGGGAACATACGCTGCTGCTGTGGCAAGGCATAAGCCTGCAGTGGAGAAAAAGAAAAGGAGTTTTGTGATATGGGAAAGATAAAGGAGATCCTGAAAAAAAATGAAAGATTCATGAATGTCTACCGTAAAGGGCTGAATGATATTATACGCTTCATGTCTTTGCATTGTCCGGTTTTGTTAAGCCGGATTCAGTATCGTCAGCGGATGGGACGCAGGCTCAATCTGAAGCATCCGGTTTATTTGAATGAAAAGCTGATGTGGCTTAAATTTTACAAGTATACGGACAACCCGGACGTGACAAGATGCATTGATAAATACCAGGTTCGGGACTACGTAAAAGAATGCGGGTTAGGGCATCTTTTGAACGAGCTTTATGGTGTTTGGGAAAATGCCAGGGATATTGAATGGGACTTATTGCCCGAGCGGTTTGCTATCAAATGTAATCATGGGTGCGGATTTAATTTGATCTGTAGGGAGAAACGTACCTTTGATATATCGGCTGCCACAGAGAAACTTAATGAGTGGATGCATAAGGAAAGCTGGACAGAACACGCGGAAACAAATTACAGAGGGATCCATAAAAAAATTATTTGTGAGAAATTTTTGGAGGGGGGGGGGTAAACAAAAGTTTGCCTGTGGACTATAAGATTTATTGTTTTCATGGGGAACCCTTGTATATCGGAAATTTTATAGAACGGGATATGGAAGCGGCTTCATTAGTGAGAGGATACTTTGATTTGAATTGGAATCCGTCTTCCGTTTTTAAATATAAAGACGATATGGATCTCTCAAAATTTCCCAAGCCGGATAAGCTGGATGAAATGCTAGAGTATGCCAGGATATTAAGCGCCCCGTTTCCATTTGTACGTGTAGATTTTTATGTGGTTGGAGACAAGGTTGTGTTTGGAGAACTGACCTTTACGCCCACGGGATGTTTAGCTGATTACTATACAGAGGAAGCGAGTAAACAGTTGGGGGATGCTTTAGTGCTGGGTGAAAAATCATGAGAGCTGCTGAGAAGAAGACCTTGGGGATTATTGGAGGAATGGGGCCGGGAGCTACGGCGGAACTGTTCAGAAAAATTGTCCGTCTTACAAAAGCTTCTTGTGACAGAGACCATATTCACGTATTAATTGATAATAATACAAGGATATCAGACCGCACGACAGCTATTAAAAGGGGGAATCAAGAACCGGTTTCTGAAATATGTGAATCCGGAAAAAAATTGATAAAAATGGGGGCGCAGCTATTGGTGATGCCCTGTAACACATCCCACTATTTTTTTCAGCAGATTCAGGAACAGTTAAGTGTTCCAATGATTCATATGGTGTATGAAACGGCAAGGTTTTGCAGTCGGCAGGGATTCCAAAAGGTAGGTGTTTTAGGGACAGACGGGACAGTAGCTGGTAATCTTTACCAAAAGGAATTACAAAAATTTGGGATTGAAACGGTTTATCCTGGGAAAGAAGGACAAATAGCTGTTATGTCTGTGATTTATGACTATGTAAAAGCGGGAAGAACCCCAGATGCGTCTATGCTGCAACCCTATTTGGAATTCATGAAAGGGCAAGGGTGCCAACGGTTTATTCTGGGATGCACAGAGTTACCCCTTGTATTTCGAAAGGAGCCTGCTATGTATATTGATTCCCTGGAAATACTGGCTAAAACGGCAATCTTAGAAGCAGGGTATGAAGTAAAAGAAGATTAAACTGCATGGGTTGATGTACAGAAGGGAAGGAAGAATATATTTGTTTGGGCCAGATAAGGAGGAGATATGGAAATTAGGACGTTACTTCAAATATCCATATGCAAGACGTTATATTTAAATTACCATTATTTTGGATTCCAGGGGCTGTTACGTCTGCCTGTGATTGCCAGCAGAAACTTGAAAATAGCAAAGGCAAAGGGGAAAATATCTGTATCGGGGAAACGTGCCTCCGTATTACTGGGATTTGGAAACCCGGGGATTACAGACCGGAGATATCAAAGGGCTATTTTTGAAGTGGGGGGGGTGAACTGATATTCGATGGAAGAGCTGTATTTGCTCCTGGAACAAAAATTATAAATAGCGGGACCATTGTATTTGGAGAAAATTTTGATATGAAGGCGTTGTCCGCCATTATTTGTGAAAAGGATATTGTATTTGGAAAGGATGCGTTGATTTCCTGGGAGTGTCTCATTATGGATACGGATTTCCATAACATTTATGACGGAGTAGAAGAGAATGATAAAAGAGTAAATAATCCGGAGAAAATTTTCATAGGCGCTCATGTCTGGGTTGGATGTAGGAGCAGTATTTTAAAGGGGAGCCATATCCCGGATGGGTCTGTGGTGGGTGCAGGAAGTGTTGTTTGTAAAAAGCTGCATGAGGAAAATTCTGTATATTGCGGAAACAGGGTGGTCAGGAGCAATATTGTTTGGAGGCGATAAATGAATTGACAAAAAGCATAGTTATCGGCTGGGAGGATTGTCAATAAGAAGTTACGGTTTTAACCACATCAATTTAAAAAAGTACAAATCAAGACCGTACACTTTTTTAATTGATGTGGTTATTTCGTTGTAATTATACGGTATGTTATTCTTTAATTATATCTAATTCAGTGAGATTGATACCTGAAGCTGTCAATATGACCTTTAGCGCCGCATATCTTCTTTTCATCTTTTTGTATGCATCTGATTCTTTTTCACAAGATATCATATAATCTTGCAGTCTTTCAAATTCTTCAACGTTCTTTTGCATCATTTCTTTTTCAGTCATTTCTATTACTCCCATGGTCTCACCGCCTTTTCATTTATACAGTTGCCTGTTACTAAATTTATTATAGCGGTTTTGTTTGTTCGTGTAAAGTGCTTATTTGGGGATGATAAAATCGCAGAAGGGAGGGATACTCTACAGATATCTCTGAGAATAGAATTCCAGACAAGCTTTGGATGTGGAAATTATTTATAATGAAGTAAGTTCCTTCATGACACGGTAAAGGTCAGTCAAATGACGTTAAGAAAATACATCAATGCCTTACTTATATCATTTGCACTTACTTTTGTCAAGTTATTTTCATGATTTCGGAGAGCTAAAACCATTGCAGATATATGGTAAGCTTAGAAGGCCTCGTTTAAATTGGGGGATGTAAAATCTATATTAGTCAAAATTATAGTCAATATCAAGCGGCCAAAGCCTGTAAAATCACAATAAAAGTATGTTTTGGCGCGATCTATTCGCAGTCAAAATTGTGGTCAGAGAAAAGCGAATCCTCGCTAAATACGGGGAATTCGCTTTTTTTGTATGGAAGGAACTTACTTCATTACATATGGACATACCCTTAGGTAAATCATTTTTGTCCAAGATTATAAGGAGATATTTACATGGGCGTCACACTGTTTGGGCATAATCAGGCCGCCTATGAGGCCGCCGTCTCACAAATGAAAACATTCGGGAAAGCCGCCGTCATCCATCCCACTGGAACCGGGAAATCCTTTCTTGCTTTTAAGCTTTGCGCCGACCATCCAGGGGATAAGGTCTGCTGGCTTTCCCCCTCGGAGCATATTTTTGCCACCCAAAAGGAGAACTGGCAAAAAGCAGGCGGAGAGGAGCTTTTCAATATCACTTTCCTGACCTACGCCAGGCTGATGATGTTGGGGGAGGAAGAAATGAAGGAAATTCGTCCTTCCTATATCATCCTGGATGAATTCCACCGCTGCGGTGCAAAAATGTGGGGCCAGGGAGTGCAGCGCCTCTTAATGTGCTGTCCTCATGTCCCTCTCCTTGGCCTTTCCGCTACCAATATCCGTTACCTGGATAACCAGCGGGATATGGCGGATGAGCTGTTTGACGGCAGCGTAGCGTCAGAGATGACCTTAGGGGAAGCCATTGTCCGGGGCATCCTGTACCCGCCCAAATACGTGCTGTCGGTGTTTTCTTACCAGAAAGAGTTACAGCAGTATGAAGCCCAGGTGCGGGCTGCCAAGGGAAAGGCGGCCCGGGAAGCGGCGGGGAAAGCCTTAGAAGCTCTGCGCCGCGCCTTAGAGAGGGCGGAAGGGATGGAAGAGGTATTCCGGAAGAATATGCCGGATCCGAGGGGGAAATACATCGTCTTTTGTGCGGGAAAGAGCCATATGGAAGAGATGATGAGGAAGGTCCCGGAGTGGTTTGGGAAGGTGGACGCATCCCCTCATGTCTACGGGGTCTATTCTCAGGACCCGGAGGCGGAGCAGTCCTTCCGGGCCTTTAAGGAAGATGAGAGCGGGCATTTGAAGCTATTGTTCTGCATAGACATGCTCAACGAGGGGATTCATGTGGAAGGGGTAAGCGGAGTCATCCTGTTGCGTCCCACAGTGTCCCCGGTGGTATACAAGCAGCAGATTGGCCGTGCCCTGTCCGCCAGCAGGAAGAAGGAAGCAGTCGTTTTTGACGTGGTGTTAAACGTAGAGAATTTGTGCAGCATCAGCGCCTTGGAAGAAGAGATGGAGGAGGCGTTAAAGCGGTTCCGCCTCCAGGGAAAGGAAGAAAGAATCGTATTCCCCAGGTTTCAGGTAGCGGATGAAGCGAAGGACTGTATCCGCCTGTTCCAGGCTCTGGAGGGAACGCTTAGCGCATCCTGGGAGATGATGTATGCATGTGCAGAGGAATATGCAAAAGAAAAGGGGAACCTGGAGGTTCCCAAACGTTATCGGACGGCAAAAGGGTATTCCCTGGGACAGTGGCTGGACACCCAAAGGCGCGTATATGCAAAGAAGGCGGCCGGGAGGCTGACCCCGGAGCAGGTCATCCGGTTAGAGAAAATCGGAATGCGATGGGAAGGGGGCTGGGAGGCGTCCTGGGAGAGGAACCTTTCATGTGCCAGGCGGTATTACAAAGAACATGGCCATCTGTTAGTAGGAGCCAGGGAAGAAGCGTATGGAGTTGCCTTGGGGAGATGGATATGTCAGTTACGTGTGGCCAAAAAGAAGGAAGAGGGGGTTGGGGGTCTGTCCCCAGAGCGAATCCAGGAATTAGAAGAGATAGGAATGGTATGGGATGTACCGGCGTATCAATGGGAGAGAAATTATGCATCTGCAAAACGTTACTATCAAAAATACGGGAACTTAGACGTGCCAGGAGATTATATAGATGAATTCGGTATTCGTTTGGGAGCCTGGATTGCCAAATTGCGAACCGCCCGAAGGTCCTTAGGCTATCAAGGAGCAGAGCTTACCCAGGAACAGGCAGCCAGACTGGAGAACATAGGGATGGATTGGGAAAAGAAGTGGGACGCGGCATGGGAAAAATCCTATCAAGCGGCCAAGGCCTATTATGAATCCACCGGAAGTTTGGATGTACCGGTCAGTTACCAGACGAAGGAGGGCTGCCGCCTGGGAAAATGGGTGCGCCGCCAGCGGGATGCTTATAAGTGTGGGAATTTGACTGGAGAGCGGAGGAAAAAACTGGATGTTATAGGTATGACCTGGGAATCCAAACGGATATGGAAGGGATGACCATAAGAAGCATAGAGAAATATTTTATGAAACGAAAATAGGGGAGTTAGGATTATGGAATTAGGTTTAAAGGGCAGGACTGTTTTGGTGGTAGGAGCCAGCAAAGGAATTGGAAGAAGCATTGTCGCAGGATTCGCAGAAGAAGGCTGTAAGATTGTGGCCGTTGCGCGTTCGGAGGCGCTTTTACAAGAGGTAAAGGAGGAATGCCTAAAGAAGGGGGCAGAATCTTTTGATTACGAAGTCCAGGATCTTATGGAGTGTGATATAAAAGCTTTTGCGGGGAAGCTTTTGGAGAACTATGGGCTTTTTGACATAGTTATTCATAATGTAGGCGGTTCGCTGGTAAGCCGTGATTATTTCAGCGGTGCAGAGGAATGGAATTACGCTTTAAAGTTTAATGCAGTTGCGGCCATTGATATGAACAGCGTGTTCCTTCCTCCAATGGTAAAGCGCGGAAACGGGCGGGTCATACATATTTCCTCTATTTCTGCAGTTATGCTGCGGGGAAACCCTTTGTATGCATCTGCAAAAGCATTCCTGAATGCATATGTAACCACCGTTGGGCGGCAGCTGGCGTCAACAGGTGTTTTATTGTGTTCGGTTATGCCAGGGGCAGTATCCTTTGAAGGCAGCTATTGGGATGCATATGTAAAAGAAGGCCATCCCAGAGTAGCGGACTTTTTGAGGCACCATCAGGCGATAGATCGTTTTGGGACGCCGGAGGAAATTGCGGACGTTGTTTTGTTTTTGGCCAGTGGGAAGTCATCCTTTATGGCGGCGGCCAACATACCTGTGGACGGGGCCAATATGTAAGGCGGTACTGGAAGATGAAAAGAACATTTGATGTGATATGCAGCTTGCTTGGGCTTTTGGCGCTTTCTCCTTTGTTTTTGCTGTTGTCGGTATGGATTGTCCTGGATTCTCCTGGGGGAGTCTTTTTTCGAGGGCCGAGAGTGGGGCAGTATGGCAGGGAGTTTCGGATCTATAAGTTTCGCAGCATGAAGCCGGATTGTGAAGGGAAGGGAACATGGAACGTGGGGGACGATGACGAGAGGATTACAAAGCTGGGGCACATGCTTAGGAAGACAAAGTTAGACGAATTGCCTCAATTACTTAATGTCATCAAAGGGGACATGTCGTTGGTAGGACCCCGGCCGGAATTAAAATATTATACAGATATGTACACAAAAGAAGAAAAACCTATTTTGGATTTGAAGCCAGGAATTACGGACTGGGCTTCTATGACCAATTTTCAGCAGTTTGAGGGATTTACCAGGGCCGCTGATCCGGATGAATATTATTTGCGGCAGGTAAGGCCGTTAAAATTGCGGCTGCAGTTATACTACCGTTACCATCATAGCTTTTGTTCCGATATCAAGTGCATTCTTTGGACGGTATGTAAGACAATTACCCATACTCAGAAGCTGCCGAAGGAAATTCAGACAATCGTAGATGAATACAAATTGGAAGAAGAGCTGTTTAGAAAGGCGTGAAAATTATGAATAAATGGAACAGCCAGCAGTTAGCATGGAAAATCCGGCGTCATGGGATTGAAATGACACATCGTTCCGGCGGGAGCCACATTGGGGCGGTGCTGTCGGTTGCAGATATTATGGCGGTATTATATGCAGATGTCTTACAGTACAGGCCAAAAGAACCAGACTGGGAAGAGCGGGATCGTTTTATTTTAAGTAAGGGACATGCCGGGGCGTCCGTCTATGCGGCCCTCGCAGAATGCGGATTTTTTGATCCAGAAGAACTGACGACTCATGACCAGGACGGAAGCCGGCTGTCCGGCCATGTATCCCATTATCTTCCAGGGATTGACTTTTCCACCGGCTCCTTGGGGCATGGCTTATCTGCTGCCTGCGGCATGGCCTATGCATTAAAAAAAGACGGAAAACCCGGGAGAGTATTTACGGTGTTGGGAGACGGAGAATGTGATGAAGGTTCGGTGTGGGAGGCCGTGCTGTTTGCCAATCATTTCAGATTGAACAATTTAATTGCAGTGATTGACCATAACCATATGCAAAGTTTGGATTTTCAGGAAAATACGCTGGAAATGGAAGATTTTGGAGCCAAATGGAGGGCGTTTGGATGGCATGTGCTGGAAATTAACGGCAATGAGCAGGGGGAGCTGAAAGCGGCATTTGAGACAGCAGAAGAACGCAGGAGGGAAACCCCGCATAAACCGGTGGTAATCATTGCAAATACAATCAAAGGCTGCGGAGTTTCTTTTATGGAAAATGATATTTTGTGGCATTACCGGTTCCCCCACGACGGTTGGGAATATGACTGCGCCGTTCTGGAGCTGCATCAGGTAAAACCAAACGGGGTAGAAGATCCCTATACCCCGGACGGGATTAAAAACCCAGAAACTCCTACAGAAGCAGATGATATTTACAAAGACCATACCTTTACCTATACATGGAACACCAGCTATCCAGAACAAATGCGCAGGGCAAAGGCAGCGTCCGGGAGTTCTTTTGGGATGTGGGGCCAAAAAGGAGAAAAGGAAGTATGAGAGACGCATTTGTAAGAACGCTGATTGCGTTGGCAAACGAAGATAAAAATATAGAATTAATTACCGCAGATCTGGGGTTCGGGGTGTTAAAGCCTTTCTGGGAACAGCTTCCGGATCAATTTACAAACGCGGGAATCGCGGAACAGAATATGACGTCTGTAGCAGCCGGCATGGCGCTGGAGGGGAAAAATGTTTTTACTTATTCCATTGGAAATTTTCCTACGCTTCGTTGTCTGGAGCAAATCAGGAATGACTGTGCATATCACCGTGCCAATGTAAAAATTGTCTGTATAGGCGGCGGTTTTGCTTACGGAAATCTTGGAATGAGCCATCAGGCCACAGAAGATTTGGCAATCTTACGGGCGCTGCCAGATGTAGTTGTTATGGCTCCTGCAGATCAGGCGGAGGCCAAGGCGTGTACCAGGGCCTTGGCCGGGTACTCTGGGACGGCGTATTTAAGGCTTGGACGGGGCGGGGAAAAGCGTATCCATCAGGATATCTCTCAGTTTAGAATCGGCAAAGCGGTCAAGATAACAGACGGGCAGAGAGTGGCGGTATGTTCCACCGGGGCTATTTTTGAAGAAGTAGAAGGGGCGTGTGAAATCCTTTTAAATAAGGGATATCAGCCTGCCGTTTATACCTTTCCCACGGTAAAGCCCTTAGATGAAGAAGTGATACGTGAGATAGCCGGTGATTTTGAATTGATAGTTACCTGTGAAGAACACAATATAATCGGAGGATTTGGTTCTGCAGTGGCGGAAGTTTTGGCTGAGATGCACAAGAAGAAGGCTAGGCTGCTGCGAATCGGGATCAAGGATCAATATGCGGCTAAGGTGGGGAGCCAAACGTATTTGAGACAGCAGTACAAGCTAGACGCATTATCTATAAGCCGCCGAATCATGGAGGAACTGTTGTGAGTAAAATCCTGTTTTTGACGTCCATATACAAGTACGAAGATAAAGGGAATCTGTATACGGATCTGGTGGATACGTTAGCGGCCCATGGCAATTCCGTTGTTGTAATGACGCCCAAGGAAAGAAAATACAAGGCAAAAGAGGCCATTCAACAATATGGAAACATTCAATGCCTTAGCTTTCGATGCCTGAATTTTCGCGGGAAGGTAAATATTATTGAAAAAGGAATCGCAACGCTTACTTTAGGAGCCCAGTATAAACACAGCTTAAAAAAATATTTTCGCCATGACAGGTTTGACGTGGTAATCTATGCAACCTTACCCATTACCTACGCGCCTGTTGTGAATTATGTAAAAAGAAGGGACGGAGCCATTTCTTACTTGCTGCAAAAGGATTTTTTCCCTCAGAGTGCGGTGGATTTGGAATTAATGCGAAAGGATTCCATTCTCTATCATGTATTCCGGTGCATTGAAAAAGAGCTGTTTGCCTGTTCCGATAAAATCGGAGTGATATCGCCGAAAAACGTGCAATATCTTTTAGAGCATAACCCCCAGATTCTGCCATACAAAGCAGATTACTGCCCCAACAGTATCGTTCCAAGTACGGATGAAAAACTTCGCCAGAGCAGGCAGAAGAAAGAAGCGGTAAGAAAAAAATATGGGATTCCACAGGATGCGGTGGTGTTTATATATGGGGGAGTCATAAGCCGGGCCCAGGGGGTGGAATATATAAAACGCGTATTTACAGAAGTAAAGAAAGAAGAGCTGAATGCGGCTTACTTTTTGTTGATTGGAAGCGGGAACGGTTACGATGACTTGAGCAGGCATATAGAATCTTTGCAGGCTGATAATATCGTGGTAAAACCCTTTATGCCAAAACAGTCATTTGATGAGATTTTGTCTGCCTCTGATGTGGGACTGATATTTCTTGATCATCGATTTACCATTGCCAATATCCCCTCCAGAACATTGGCCCATCTTGATATGGGGCAGCCTATTGTGGCGGCGACGGATGCATATACGGATTACCGGGAACTGATAGAAAAGCATGAGATTGGCCTGTGGTGCCAAAGCAGCCGTCCAGCGGAAATGGTGGATCATATGAAGCGGATGATAAATGACAGAGAATTTCGCCTTAGATGCGGAGAGAACGCCAGAGAATTATTGAAAAAGGAGTTTTCCACAGAAGTGACCTACTCTGTGATAAAGAAAGCAACCAATATCCATGAAAAAAATAGCTGATGAAAAAGAAAAAATAAAATTATGTCTGATAGCCCCTGTACCGCCTCCCTATGGAGGGATTGCCAATTGGACGGAAAATCTTCGGGCTTTATTGGAAAAAAATCACGTGCAGTACTGTCTTTTGAATATTTCTCCCAAAAAGAGAATTGTGGAAGGACGAAGTTTATGCAATCGCATAGCAAGCGGCGCGATTCAGATGGTTCTATGCAGAAATGAGCTGGTAAAGAAGATCAAGTCAGGGAAGGTGAACGTAATACATACGGTTACAAGCGGCCAGCTTGCCCTTTTTAGAGATATCTTATTGCTGAAAACAGCGAGGAAATATCACATTCCTTTTATTTACCATATTCATTTTGGAAAAGTCCCACAGCTAATAGAAAGAGGCGGTTTTCATTGGAAACTGATGAAATATGGGATGCGGCTGGCTGATCAGGTGGTTGTGATTGACCAAAAATCCTTTACAGACATAAAAAAAACAATTCCGGCTGCAAATGTAGCATACATACCAAACCCGGTGAATTATCATCTGCTGTCCTTAATACCCAGGGATACCAAAAAGAAAGTGGTGTTTGTGGGATGGTGTATGAAAGAAAAAGGGATAGAAGAATTATTGGAAGCCTGGAGGGATACGGTCAAAAATCCGGAGTGGGGATTGGATGTTATCGGACCGTATGACAAAGGATATATGGCGGATATCATAAAAAAAATCAGTCCAGGTCAAGTAAACATTCTTGGAGAACTGCCTCATGAGGATACCATGAAACGGTTAGCAGAAGCTTCTATTTTTGTGCTGCCCAGCTATTCGGAAGGGTTTCCCATGTCTGTATTGGAGGCCATGTCTTTGGGAAAGGCAATTATCGCCACAGATGTGGGCGCTATACCAGAAATGTTAGGTGAAGAATGCGGCATTGTGATTGAGAAAGAGAATCCAAAGGAAATTGCCGGGGCGTTAAAGGAATTGATGGAAAATGAAGCACTACGTGAAAGGTACGGAGCCAATGCAAGAGAAAAAGCCAAAAAGAACTATGAGTCGTCCATTATTTTTGAACGATACCGAAGCTGCTGGAATGCTTTCAGACGCTGATTCCCGAAAGATTAGGGCAGATGAAAACGGCATGATTGATATTTTTAAGTTTTTATTTTCTCTGTCTGTGATGGTATGCCATATGAAGACATACCAGGATTTAAGCGTTTATGGAGGTGTTATTTCAAAAGCCTATTGGATGGAATTCTATATTATCAATCGTCAGGCTGTGCCGTTTTTTTTCTTATGCGCCGGATATTTTCTCGGAATAAATATGAAACATAGCCATAACAGGAAAAGATACATAGTGGCTTATCTGAAAAGAATTCTATGCTTGTATGTGTTATGGACGATGATTTTTGCGCCGTATCTGATGGTAGTGTATGACCATTTGCTGGAATTTTTAAAGGATTTTTTCCTGACAGGACAACTGGTACATTTTTGGTTTTTTCCTTCCTTGCTTGTGGCGGTGGTGATTTCTGTTATTTCCTATCGATTTATGGGAAATTGGGCGTTGCTTTGTTCCGCAATTTTTTACTTACTGGGAATGTATTTACAATCCGTAGATAATGGTTTGACAGAAGCTTATACTCAGATATTTGAGACAAGCAGGAATGGTATTTTTTTTGGATATATATTTGTTTTAACAGGATATTGTATTGGGAAGTCAGGCAAACAAAAAATTTCCAGAAGAAGGCTCGTGGCAGAAGGAATATTAGTGATTTTGTCCTATGCTTGCGTCATGATAGAAACCATGATCTGCTGGGGGCAAGGGGTAGAAAACTTGAATTTTTTGACTCTTATTTTTTCCGGGATTTCAACGTTTCTACTTGTGAAAGATCTGGGAGATTGCTCTTTGATAAGAGAGGGCAGTACGAAAGTATTTAGGATTCTGCGAAAATCAAGCACGATTATTTATTGTTCGCATATGTGGCTGCCCTGTATGGTTAGCATTTTTGCTCCATGGCTGCCTTTATGGGTGAAAGCTTTCGGGGTAATTTTATTTACAATGTCAATGGTCATTATAGTTCTGGTTGGTTCAGGAAAAAGTAACATTTTTAAGTATCTTTATTGAGAGAAGGGAAACAGGCGGAGAAAATAATGGTTATAGTAGCTGGTACGGCAGCGGTATGCGTTTTGATATTTTTTATGTTGTGTGCTGTCGCTAATATTCAAATCAGAAAAAAACAGTATATCGCATTTTCATTTCTTTTGATTGGTAGTCTGGCCTTTGTTGCTTTTTTCTTTCAGGCAGGCGCATACAATCGAGGAAATATGGTAGAGACGTATCATGAGGCGGTTTTTGATGTAGTGCGTTATCATATTGAGATTGATTCCTATCGAAATATGGGATATGCAAATATGCTGCAGGCGCTGAAAACGACGGTTGAGCCTCTGAGGATTTTACTTTTTTATTGCTTGGGAAAACTGCAATCGGATCATTGGATATCGGTTCTCTCCGTCGGCTGTGCATTGTCGGTATTCACAATGCTGGTAGGAAGGACATTTTTTGGAGGGGATCAAACAAATGATAAAAAAGTTGGGAGATGTAATACCAGAAGGATTGCTTTTACCTATCTTCTATTATTTGCAGCGGTTAGTTATATGGACATGATTAATACTTGTCGTTATGTGATTGCTTATTCTTTGATTGCTTTTGCATTGATCCAAATGTTTATGTATGAACGAAGGATATTAGGGTATTTGCTGATAGCGATAGCGTCCTTGCTGCATATTAGCGGGTGGCTGATTTTAGCCATTGTGATAAGCATGGAAAAATTACCTTTTATCTATAAATTTCGGCATTTGCTTTTGTTCTGGCAGGGCGGGGTTCTTGTATTTGGATTTTTCTTGCAGTCAAGTCATAGCTCTTTTTTAGAAAATTTAGGATTGTATATAACAGATACCATACAGCATGACTTGTCAGGCAGGAGAATTGTTTATTGGTGCGTTTTAACGATTGCATTTATACTGCTTCTGGTAATGGTGCATATGGCGGAACAAAGGGTACAGAAAAAAGGGGAAGAAGCTTTCTTAAAAATTATAGAAGTGCTGCTGTTGGCGATGGCCGGGGGATGGGGCACAACTTTAGCGATTCGATGGTTTTTCCTTGTAGCCTTTTTATCTCCTGTTTTTCTTAGCATTAACGGCACAGAGAAAAAAACAAGAAAACAGTGGATATTAAAAGGAATATTAGCCTTGGCTTTCATGGGATGTTGCATTTATAATGCACTAATTTATGGAATCTATATCCAGGAAGCCGGGGCATATTGGGGGCGTCCGTTATGAAGTACAGTATTTTGATACCGGTATATAATGTTGAAAAATATCTGAAAGCGTGTGTCTTGTCGGCATTGGGACAGACGTATCAGGACTATGAAATTTTGCTGTATGATGACGCCAGCACAGACAGAAGCGGGGAGCTTTGCGATTATTATGCCGCGCAGTATCCGGATAAAGTCAGAGCTTTTCACGGGAGGGAAAATATAGGCCTGTTAAGAGGCAGACTGGAGTTGATGAAACGGGCGTCCGGAGAAAGGTTTATATTTCTTGACAGTGATGATTTTGTTCACCAGCAATTACTGGAACGGGTAAATGAAGTTTTTGAGGAGAAAGACTGTGATGCGGTGATCTATGGATATGAAGGATGTTATGAGCTTCGATTTGGGATAGAGAAGCATAAATCGTTCGGCATGGAGGAAGGTATAAAAGAGTTTATCCATGAGAATAAACAAGAATTATATCAACTGATATTATCAGGAACGATAAACGCTATTTGGCGCAAAGCCTTTAAGAGAGAGTTGTTTGATTTGACTGGAGATTATCAAGAATTTTATGACGTAACCATAGGTGAGGATCTTTTTTTTACGTTGCAGATATTAAGCGAAGCTGAAAAAACCGTATTGATACCGGATAGATTATATTATTACAGAATCAATCTCAACAGTATGACCCATCTATTTGACGAGAAGGGCTTTCAATCCATGATAAAGGTGATAAAAAAATTAAAGCAGTATGCAGCAGTGTGGAAGGAACCTCAGGGAATGGAGTCTGTGTATCAAATGGCCTTGGATGTCTGTGAAAGGTTCCTAATGTCAATGGCAAAGAGCTCTTGTCCCTATAACAAGCAGGAGAGAAGAGCCAGGTATGACATGATTATAAACAATGCACTTTTCAAAGAGGCTTATAAAGAAGCAGATATTCGTCAAGGGCTTCTCGGTGCGCTGATGGAAGGGGCATATGAACAAGTGGAATGGCAGATCAGGAAAGCGAAGCTGAAATGGATGCTGAAAGAAGCTATTTGCAGGCTCATTTGTAAGTAAGGAAAAGGATAAATGGGAAATAAAATTGCTGTATATATACCAAATTATAATGGACAGGAATTTCTGAAGCGTGTTAGGATTCCTGAAAATCTGGCCTGCGTAGTGATGGATAATTGTTCCACGGATGCATCCGAGGAGGTTTCCAAAGAGCGGGGGTTTCTTTTTATAAAAAATGATGTGTTTGTGTCCCGGGTGGAGAACTGGCACCGATGCGTCCGCCATTTCAGGCAAAGTGCATTTGAATGGATGAAGTGGCTGTTTGTGGGAGATATCTTATATCCCGAGGCGGAGGAAGTATTAAGGCGTGGAATCACGCAATATCCGGAGGCTTCGGAAATAATCTTTAATTATGAGATTGTACTGGCCAATGGAAAGCGAAGCGCCTGGAGCCTGCCGGGGGAATGGGAAGGATATTGGGAATACCCGAAGCTGCTGGAGCGAATGCTGCAAGAAGGGAATGTATTTGGATCCCCGATAGGGGTTCTGATTTCTCAGAAGGCAAACTTTGAAGAGCTGGTGATAGAGGATATGGAGTGGAGTTCAGATGTAAGTCTTTGCCTTGCTTTGGCTAAGGGATATAAGGTTGCTTATCACAAAGAGGCCGTCGGTGCGTTTATGGCGTCGGAACGTAAATATTATACGCAAAAAAGAAAGGCGTACCTTTCAGCATTGGAAGATTTGGAGATCCAAAGAAGGGTCGTCAGGGAAGCTCAAACTTATGGATATGATACGGAACAGCTGGCGCGGCCGTTGATTTTAAGCAGAATGAGGATCTGCCTGGAGGATAACAGCGTTGGACTTGGAGAAATATGGAGATTCCAAAAGGCGGTGTTTCGTTGTATGGCAAAAAGGCTAAAGGACAGGTTAGGAGGAAAAACATGAGGATAGCAGTCCATAATCCCGTTTATATGCTGCAGGACCAGAAGAAAAATTTTTGCGGTTATAATTACGAATTTATTATCCGGTATGCCTCTGTTTTATTTGTGACAGATGTGAGAAGAATCAGGCTCTATCAGGACAAGCTGAAAGAACTGGGACGCAGTGATATTGAGCTTGTAACCAGAGTGTCTGTCTTAAATCAAAAAGCAGATGTGCTTGTCAGCTTCAGCGGAGTGCCCAACCGGTTGTTGTACCGTCCGCCCAAAGGCTTTAAGGGGATAAAGATTTATCACGTGATGGATTATGTGTTTGAGGCGGGGAAAGCGGCAAAAGCCTTAAAAAAGTCTCAAGTAGATTATTTGATGGGGTATTGCGACCATTCGAAATACTGTCGTTTTTTTCAGGCGTATTATCCGGGATATGAAGGAAAGATCCTGTCTGTGCCTTTTGGATACGGGAAGCGGTTTCAAAATAATGTTCCGTTTGAAAAAAGGAGGAATAAGGCTATCGCCTTAGGTTCCGTCAATCCGGTGAATGACGGGAAAGGAAACGAATTGAAGGAATATCGTCAATTTTATGCCACAGAAGAATTTACCCATAAATTAAGAAGGGCGGTGGTGATGCATCGCCAGGAATGGAAGGATTGTATAGACGATCTGCTTCCTACCTTTCCTCAGACGAAGAACCCGGATTATGATCCTGTGGAAAAATTGAATGCATATACCATGTACATCAATGACGCAGGGCTTATGAATTTTCCGCCGGCAAGGACTTATGAAGGAATTGCCTGCGGGTGTGTCATGGTGGCGGAACGGCTTCCGATTTGGGAGGATTTGGGATTTCAGGAAGGAATCAATTGTATTTTATTCCAAAAAGGGGATTATCAGGATATGGCGGATCAGATTTCTTATTACAGGGCTCACGAACAGGAGCTTCAAAGTATACAGAAAGAATCCTTAAAGCTGGCAAAGCGGTATCGACATGAAGACGTTGCAAAACGGCTGTATGCAGATATCAATGCAAGAATGCAGCAGGCGTATCCAAGATAAGGCGTCTGTGGGCAAAAATAACAATACCGGGCGGAGGCAGCAAAACATGAAACGGGGAAACGTATTTTTAAACAGCATTATGAGTTTCATTGCACAGTTGGTAATGATTCTATCCCAATTTTTTGTCAGGTCCTTTTTTATCAAGTACATAGGGGAAGAAATGTTGGGCCTTGACGCTACGATTTTATCTGTGCTAAATATGTTTTCCCTTGCAGAAGCGGGGCTTTCTTCGGCTATGATTGTGTTTTTGGTGCGCCCCCTTCAGGAGGATAATCAAAAAGAGGTAAACAGGATCTTAAATACCTTTCGGATCATGTATCAGTTTATTGGAGGGGGATATTTAATAGCCGCGCTTTTGTTTGCACCGTTTCTGCGATTTTTTATTACTGGGATTGAAGTGGGGCCGCTGCTGTATTTGTATTATGGATTATTGGCTGTAAACGGGGCCTTGACGTATTTTCTTTCTTATCGGAAGGTGTTGTTGTTTGCGGATCAGCGTATGTATCTTCAAAAGCTGATAAACGCCGGGGGCAATTTGCTGTTTTGCCTGTTACAGACGGGGGCGTTGGCCTTGGGCGGCAATTACCTGGTTTATATTGTTTTAAAAATAAGCCAGACATTCGGAGAAAATCTGTTTATCTATTTGATTTGCGGAAAAAGATACTGGTATTTACAGAAGCAGCAGATAGACCGGGCCTTTCTGGCAGGCAGGCTGACAGATATGAAGAATCTGTTTGTGGGACAAGTGGCAGGATACATTTATGGTTCCTCAGACGCGCTTGTTATTTCAAAAGTCATCAGTACGGTTCAGGTTGCCTATTACAATAATTATTATCTTGTAATGAATGGCCTGAAAACCTTGCTGCTCAGTCTGTTTCAGGCGGCAGTTCCTATGCTCAAAGGCCATATGGTCAGGCAGGAAAAAAAAGAGGGGAACGAAGACGCGCTGTTTTGGATGTATACCCATATTGGTTTTTTGCTGGCGTCATTGGTTGTCGTCCCTGCCTACTGTCTCATAGAGCCTTTTATGGCGGCCTGGGTAGGGGAAAAATTTCTATTGGGGAAAGGAATCTTTTTTTTGATGGCAACGGATCTGTACGTATGTGTTCTACAGAATCCTTTGGGAGATTATATCATTGCCCAGGAATTATTTGCCTATTCCAAGTATCCGGATATGGCGGGAGCAGTGATTAATATTGTGCTTTCTGTTTTCCTGTCTGTTTCCATGGGAGTGGAAGGGGTATTGTATGGTACGGTAATTAGCAGAATGATTCAATGGGGCGTACGGGGAACAATAGCCTTTCGTTATTGCCTAGGTTTGAATGGGAAAGAACAGTTGAGATACTGGCTTTGCCAGGGTTATCAGGGCGCGACCTTGGTAATCATGGCGGCGACGGCGGGGGCTCTGACCCGGCATGTGCGGGCCAGTAATTTTGTATTGGAATTTATAATAAAAGGATTGGCGGCTGAAATTATAGTGCTTCTAGGTATGGTTGTTTTTTATTGGAATTCGAAGCCTCAGCAAGGGATATGGAGGGCAATAAGAAGACGTGGGAAAGGAGAGCAAAGTTAATGGAAACAAAGGAAAAAGGCAGTGAGATATCCGTACTGGTCCAAGGCCCGATGATTGAGGGGGGGTGGAATATCCAGGACTGCGTTGGAAGCGTAGAGCGGCTTTTGCCTCAGGCCGAGATTGTCATAAGCACTTGGGAAAACCCTGATACAAAAGGTTTACAGGGAGATAAGATTGTATTAGTAGAAGATCCGAAAGAGGTAACGGTAAACTTGCTGGGGAATATAAACAGGCAGATTGCAGGACGTCTTGCAGGGCTAAAAGTGTGCAGCCGCAAATATACGTTGGTGATGCGCAGCGACAGCGAGCTTGTAAATTTAAATTTTTTGGATGCTTTTAGAAAGGGGTATGAACGGGGAAGGTACGATTCCTATCGATTTTTTGAGGAAAGAGTTGTTTGCTGCTCCGGGGGAAGAATGGAGAATGCGTTGTATCATTTATGCGACTGGTTCTTTTTTGGACTGACCAAAGACTTGTTGTCACTATACGAGATTCCGATGTTTGACCCAACGAACATGGAGAATGAGCGTCTTCCTAAGTATCATACTCCACATGAGTATCTGACGATTCACTTTATCGAAAAATTTTTGAAATTAGATTACGATTATGCAAAGCTGCACAGAAAAGAAGAAGTAAAGCGGTGGCAGCAGATATTATGCGAAAATTTTATTACCCAGGGATTCTATAAAAATTATGGGATTATTAACAGAAAACAGCCATATCTGGACAATCAAATTCAAAACGATACGAAGCTATTTCCTGGTATCCGTCATTTGATGTTGAATTTTGAAAAAGAAGACTGGATATGTTTATATAATTTGCTTTATGGAAAAAAGGAAAAGGTTTCGCAAAGGATCTCGTGGCGGATTGCCAGAAGGGTCAATGCTATTTACAGGAAAATAAGAAGATAAGGATTTGGTACGGCAGGTATCAGGAAAGGAGACATGATGGAGATCATCGCCCATCGGGGATTATGGAATAATGAGGTAGAAAAAAATAGTCTGGAAAGTCTAAAGGAGGCGGTTTGCCAGGGGTTTGGCATAGAAACGGATATCCGGGATTTTCAAGGGAAACTGGTTATCAGCCATAATATAGCGGATGCGTCCTGTCCAGAATTGGAATCACTTTTGGAATACTATCGTCAAAAGGACTGCAGGAACCGTCTGGCATTGAATGTAAAGGCGGACGGACTGCAGGAAGAGCTTCTCAGATTGCTAAGGATATATCAGATCAGAGATTACTTTTTATTTGATATGTCGGTGCCGGAGATGGTGTCGTATCAGAAAGCCGGGTTGAGATTTTTTACACGAAACAGTGATATTGAAAGGGAATGCGTCATGTATCCCCAGGCGGCCGGAGTATGGATGGATGCTTTTTTTGAAGAGGAATGGCTCACGGAAGCAATGGTGAAGCATCATGTGGGAGAGGGGAAGGAGGTCTGTATCGTTTCCTCCGAGATTCATGGGTACGGCTATCTGCCGGCCTGGGACATGTTAAAGCGGACCGGGCTTTGTAAGCACCAAGGAGTCAGTTTGTGTACAGATCTGCCAAAGGAAGCAAGGAGGTATTTCGGGCAATGAAAATAAAAGCAATCTTATTTGATATGGACGGCGTTTTGATTGATGCGAAGGAATGGCATTATGAGGCGTTAAATAAAGCTTTGCGTCTGTTTGGAATGGAAATCAGCCTTTATGAACATCTGCATACCTTTGACGGGCTTCCCACAAAGGTAAAGCTGGAAATGCTGGGGGAACAATCGTATTTGCCCAATTCTCTCCATGAATTTATAAATCATATGAAACAGCAGTATACCATGGAATTGGTCCATATGAACTGCAGACCCATGTTTCACCATGAATACGCCCTGTCCAGACTTTCCAACGAGGGATATCAAATTGCGGTATGTTCGAATTCCATCAGAGGAACCATTGAAGAAATGATGCATTATGCAAGGCTTTCTCAGTACATAGACTTGATTGTTTCCAATGAAGATGTGATAAAGGCAAAGCCGGATCCGGAAATGTATTGCACCGCTATAGAAAAATTCAAGGTTGCGCCGGAAGAGTGTTTGGTGGTGGAGGATAATCCCAATGGAGTGAAGGCGGGACAAGAAAGCGGTGCCCACGTACTCCAGGTGACGACGGTGTACGATGTGAATTACCAGAATATTAAGAAGAAAATCAAAGAATGTGAGGGATGAGAAATGTTGAATATTTTGCTGCCGTCAATGGGAAGTTCCTCTTTTTTTAAGGAAAGTTATTTTCCCAAGCCGTTAATTGAAATATGCGGCAAAACCATGCTGGAAACAGTGATGGAAAATTTAGGAGTGATAGAACATGCCCAAAGGATTTATATCTTTCATCAGAAGGACTGTAATCAGTTTCATTTGGACGCCTCTGTAAAACTGCTGTCGGAGCATAATAAAGTGCTGGCGTTGAAAAATCAAACGGCGGGAGCTTTGTGTACGTCGCTGATTGCCGTCGAATACATTGATAATCAGGAAGAATTGATCATTGTCAACAGCGATCAGATTATAGATATAGATTATAACGACGTTCTTATGTATTTCAGACAGAGAGGGGCAGACGCAGGAATGATTACATTTTCAGATATTCATCCTCGGTGGAGCTATGCCCGTATTGAGGAAGGTCTGGTATTGGAGGTGGCGGAAAAACGGCCCTTATCCAATTCGGCTATCGCAGGCTTTTATTATTACCGGCAGGGGAAAGATTTTGTGGCGGCGGCAAAGCAAGCCATTGAAAAACAAAACAGCCAGAATGGAAAATATTATATTTCATTATCCATGAATGAATTGATATTAATGAACAAGCTGGTATTATCCTATGAAATTGAAAAGAAGCAGTATCATTCTTTTTATTCTCCGGAAAAGATTTTGGAATATGAGAAAGGAAGGTAAGGGTGAAAGTAGAAAAGCTGGACAAGATGGTGAAGGGATGGTTTGTAGGCAATTTTGAACCGACCTTGTACCGGACAAACGCATGTGAAGTAGCCGTAAAAAAATATCAGGCGGGGGACCGGGAAGGAAAACATTACCACAAAATTGCTACGGAGATAACGGTGATTGTGGAGGGAACCGTCCGTATGAACGGAGCGGAGTATTCTAGGGGAGATATGATTGTAGAAGAACCAGGGGATGTAACAGACTTCGAAGCCGTAACAGATGTAGTGAATGTAGTGGTGAAGCTGCCAGGGGCGAATAAT
This sequence comes from uncultured Lachnospiraceae bacterium, assembly GCA_946549035.1. Lineage (GTDB taxonomy): Bacteria > Bacillota > Clostridia > Lachnospirales > Lachnospiraceae > 14-2. The sequence goes on from CAMNQH010000029.1 coordinate 39,479, forward strand.
GACAAGTATCTGGCGGATGAGTAAGAGAAGGGGAGGATTGTTATGTTAAATATTGTAATTCCCATGGCTGGGAGAGGAAGCAGATTTGCAGAGGCAGGATATGAGATGCCAAAGCCCTTAATCGATGTACATGGAAAATATATGATTGAATATGTGATAAAGAATTTAAAGCCCAGGATCAAGCATCGTTATATTTTTATTTGTCAAAAAGAGCACTTAGAGAAATATGATTTGGAGCGTACAGTAACACAAGCGGCGCCGGGATGCGTGATAATTCCCATAGAGCATATTACGGAAGGAGCCGCCTGTACGGTTTTATTGGCGGAGAACTATATTGACAATGAAAATCAACTGATGATTGCAAACAGTGATCAATATGTGGATATAGATATCAATGATTATTTGAATCAAATGGGAGACAAGGACGGGTTTATTATGACAATGAAGGCAGATCATCCCAAATGGAGCTACATCAAGTATAACGATCTGGGTCTGGTAACTATGGTAAGGGAAAAAGAGGTCATTTCGGATCAGGCAACGGTAGGAATCTATAATTACCGGCAGGGAAAGGATTTTGTCCGTTATGCTCATGAGATGATTCACAAGGAAATCAGAGTGAACAATGAATTTTACGTTGCTCCCGTTTATAATGAAATGATAGAAGCTGGTATGAAGATCGGGTATCAGGATATAGGGGAAAATATGTACGGACTTGGTGTGCCAAAGGATCTGGAATTATTTTTAAAATCTCCTGTCTCAAAGAGGGTGTTTCCATGAGACAAGGCCAAAGAGCAGCCTGTTTCAAAGAGAATGGGGAACTTATTTTCGAAAATAATTGTTTTGATTACATAAAGCTGATTTCGGCCCTTATGATTGTATTGGGACATGCCTCCGCGCACTTAAACTGTCCCCTTCCCGGATGGCTGCGTTTTATACAAAGCAAATGGATTGGCGTCTGCTGTTTATTTGTTATCAGCGGGTATCTGGTTGCCTTTTCTTACGAAAGAAGCAGAGATTGGAAGGCGTATTTGAAAAAAAGGATTCTTCGGATATATCCTGGTTTGTATTGTGCGTTCGCCTGCTCCCTTCTGGCTGTTGTAATCGTGGGCATAATGATATTTCATGGTAATTACGGCGGCAAAGATATTGCGTTGTGGTCGGTTGCCCAAGTTACGTTTTTTCAATTTTATACCCCTTCTGCCATGCAGGCGTATGGGATAGGAAATCCCAATGGTTCCCTATGGACGGTATTGCCAGAAATTCAGATGTATCTTATCATTCTGTTTTCCTATCAATGGCTGAGGCGGTTGCGGATCAGAGGATGGATGGTTCTTTTGGGCGCCTGTGCAATGCTGAATGTCCTTCATTTTTATATGGAGGGCGTCGTTTGGGACATGGTCTACAAATTGTTGGGTGTTTCTGTACTGCCGTATTTGTATTTGTTTTTCATCGGTATGTTTGTATATGTCCAACGGGAGAGGGCTCTTCCGTTTCTGGTGAAAAGATTTTATTGGATATTGGGAATTTATGTGGCCTGGAGCGTCTTTAATACCTTTGTGCTTCGGTTTGAAGTAGGAAGTTATACGGATATTATAACAGGAGTGTTATTGGCCCTCTGCATACCGGGGGGGGGTATAAATTCGGGAAGAAAAAACTTCCCTGGGACTTGTCATACGGGATTTTTTTGTTTCACATGATTATTATCAATATTTTTTATATGTTTGGGCTGACAGGAAAAGCCTGGGCCGTGTTCTTAGCTTTTGCAATCAGTATCGGAATGGCGTATTTGCAGTACCGTTTTGTGGATATTCCCATTCAGCGGAAATGGAAGTCCAGGCAAAAGCGAGGGCGTAGTATGTATGGAGAAAAATAGCTTGAAGGTTTTGCCTGCCTGTATTGTTTTGGGATGAAAAATGGGGCTGTCGCTTTAATGAATGAAAACTCGTGAAGCGGCAGCATCCTTTTTGACT
>CAMNQH010000030.1 GCA_946549035.1 uncultured Lachnospiraceae bacterium
ATACGGCGGACGCCATAAGCTCCTGGCAATCCAGAGAACGACGTTTGGAAATCTTAAAAGACCCCCATACAGGAGCCTTTGGAGTGATGGCCTGCGTCATCTATTTTATTACATACTACGGATTCCTGTCCGAGCTTTCCACAGAACGAATCCCCCTGCTGTCCTTCGGATTCTTTTTATCCCGGGCTCTCAGCGGTTATGCAATCGCATCATTCCCCTGTGCCAAAGACAGCGGACTTGCAGCCGCCTTTTCCCAAGGAGCAGACAAAACACGTACCAGACTGCTGCTATTACTCCAAATAATAGCCTGTATAACGCTCATGCTTCTAAAATCCCCCGTCGCCGGAGCCGCCGCCATAAGCGCGTCCCTCCTGTGCCTTTTCACATACTACCATATGGCAAAAAAGAACTTCGGCGGCATCACCGGAGATTTAGCAGGATGGTTTCTCCAACTATGCGAACTAAGCATCCTAATCAGCATAGTGGCAGTCCAAACCGCAGAAAAATTTTAAAAGGAGATTTCAACAACCATGATCCTAATCACCGGCGGCGCCCACCAGGGAAAACTGGAATTTGCCAAAACCTTAATAGAAAAAAGCCCCAAAGAAACCATAATTCTGGATGGAGAACACTTAACCGGGGAAGACGCCTCCAAAGCAGCCGTTATCCGTCGGTTTCATCTTTACATCCGTTCTCTGCTGGCACAAGAACGCCCGGTTAAGGAGGCAGTCCAGGATTTGATTGCTAAAAATCCCAATATCATTCTTACGGTGACGGAATTGGGCTGCGGGATTGTGCCCATGGACGCCTTTGACAGGCAGTACCGGGAGACCGTGGGCCGTATTTGCTGTATGCTGGCAACGGAGGCCAAGGATGTATACCGGGTAACCTGCGGCATTGGCGTAAAAATCAAGTAAGGGGAACTGTCATGTATGTCATGGAAACGACAATAGCCCTGGTATTGGGCTTTTTACTGGATTTGATTTTGGGAGATCCCAGAGGGTGGTATCATCCCATCGTATCCATTGGAAGATTGATTAGCAAGACGGAGGAGTGTCTTCGCAAGAGATTTCCGAAAACGAAAAAAGGGGAGCTGTGGGGAGGCGTTTGCCTTGTGGCGATGGTAACAACGCTTTCCACAGCCGTACCCCTGGCCATTTCTCTGGTAAGCTTTCGCCTGCATCCGGCGCTTGGAATTTTGGCAGAGACGGTGATGTGCTATTATATTCTCGCAACCAAGTCTTTGAAAACCGAAAGCATGAAGGTGGCCGACGCCTTAAAGCAGCAAGGGCTGGAGGCCGGAAGGGAAGCGGTGTCTATGATTGTAGGAAGAGACACCGGGGGACTGGATGAGGCCGGAGTGGTACGGGCGGCGGTGGAGACCGTGGCGGAAAATGCCTCCGACGGAGTAATTGCTCCCATGATTTATCTTGCCATTGGCGGGCCGGCTCTGGGATTCTTCTATAAATCTGTCAATACCATGGATTCTATGGTGGGCTACCGGAATGAGAAATACAGGTATTTCGGACGGGCGGCAGCTAAAGTAGATGATGTGGTGAATTATCTTCCTGCCCGGCTTAGCGCTTTATTTATGATAGGAGGAGCCTGGCTGGGAGGATTTCTGGGAACAGGGGCTTTTCGTATTTACAGGAGAGACAAACGAAAGCACGACAGTCCCAATTCTGCGCAGACAGAGGCGGTAATGGCCGGGGCTTTGGGAGTAAAACTGGCGGGGGACGCCTGGTATTTTGGAAAAAAGCATGAAAAGCCTGTGATCGGGGATGATTTGCGTCCCATACAGGTGGAGGATATCCAAAGGGCGAACCGCCTTCTTTACCGAACCGCCTGGATTGGTCTGCTTGTATGTCTGCTGATCAAGGGAAGCCTGCTGTGGGCAATCTTAAAATAAGCGGCAAAAGCCAGAGCAAAAAAGGGGAGCTGTTTGGGGGAAGACCAAAAGAGGTTTCTGAAATACACGATAGAAAGCAGGGGAATAATGCATCAGCATGGCGGAGATATTTACAGTCATAAGAATGTGCTGGATTTTTCAGCAAATATAAATTTCAGAGGAATGCCAGAATCTGTAAAGGAGGCTGCCCGGGCAGGGGTAGAGGATTGCATGAACTATCCGGATACGGCCTGCCAAACATTGCGGGAAGAGATTGCAAAGAGGGAGCAGGTAGAGGCAGATTGGGTGATTTGTGGAAACGGGGCGGCAGATTTGATTTTTTCCCTGGTATTGGCAGAAAAGCCCAGGGAGGCATTGGTAGCGGTTCCTGCATTTTTTGAGTACCAACAGGCGCTGCATACGGTGGGATGTGATATAAAGTTTCATTATCTGCAGGAATCCAACGGCTTTTTGCTGCAAACAGATATTTTAGACGCGATTGGCCCTGAAACGGATTTGGTGTTTTTATGCAATCCCAATAATCCCACGGGAATCAGTATTTTGCCGGGACTTTTGGAGGAACTGTTAAAACGGTGCGAGGAATGTAAAACCCTTTTGGCGGTAGACGAGTGTTTTTTGGACTTTTTGGAAAAAGGAGAATCCCTTTCCATGAAAAAATATCTGGTGAAAAGCAAACGCCTCTTTATCTTAAAAGCTTTTACCAAAATGTACGCTATGGCAGGGCTTCGTCTGGGGTATGGGCTCTCCGGCAATAAGGATCTTTTGGAAAAAATACGAACTATGCGCCAGCCCTGGGGGGTATCGATCCCTGCTCAAAGGGCTGGAATCGCCGCAGCCAGGGAGATAGAGTTTGCCATAGCCAGCCGCAGGATGGTACAAGAGGAACGAGACTATTTACGTCAGAAAATGGAGGAGATGGGATATGGGATTTTTGGAGGAGAGGCCAATTACCTATTTTTCCAAGGGCCTGTAACGCTGTATGACCATTGTCTGAAAGCAGGGATTTTGATTCGGGATTGTGGAAATTATGAGGGATTAAGGCCTGGCTGGTACCGCATTGCGGTAAAGAGCCGGGAGGAAAATCAGAAACTGCTTGCGGTATTGCAGCAGGCGTCCGCGAGATAATTTCAATACACCAGGAGGAGGGAAATCATGGCGAAAGCGATTATGATACAAGGAACCATGTCCAATGCGGGAAAGAGCCTGCTGGCAGCCGGGCTGTGCCGGATTTTGAAGCAGGACGGGTATAAGGCGGCTCCTTTTAAATCACAAAATATGGCTTTGAATTCATTTATTACCAGAGAGGGGCTGGAAATGGGCCGCGCTCAGGTCATGCAGGCGGAGGCTGCGGGAATCGAGCCGTCGGTGCTGATGAATCCTATTTTGCTCAAACCTACCAACGATATGGGCTCTCAGGTGATTGTCAATGGGGAGGTTGTGGGAACGATGGCCGCCCGGGACTATTTTTCCTATAAAAAGAAATTAATTCCGGAAGTGATGCGGGCATATGAGACATTGGCGGCGGAATATGATATGATAGTCCTGGAGGGGGCAGGTTCCCCGGCGGAGATAAACTTGAAGCAGGAAGATATTGTAAATATGGGCATGGCCAAAATGGCAAAGGCCCCGGTACTTCTTGTGGGGGACATTGACAGGGGGGGCGTATTCGCCCAGCTGGCCGGTACCTTGATGCTGCTGGAGGAGGATGAGCGGCAGATGGTGAAAGGCCTGATTGTCAATAAGTTCCGGGGAGATCAGACCATATTAGATCCGGGGATTGCACGTCTTGAGGAGCTGTGTGGTGTTCCCGTGACGGGGGTGGTGCCCTATATGCATGTGGATTTGGAGGATGAAGACAGCCTGACGGAACGGTTTGAGAAAAAAACAGAAGTATCCCTGGTGGATATAGCCGTTATCCGGCTTCCCAGAATCTCCAATTTTACAGATTTTCATGTGTTTGAGCAGTTCCCCGGGGTATCTTTGCGGTATGTGAAAAAAACCTCCGAATTGATGGAGCCGGACATGATTATCCTTCCCGGAACCAAAAACACCATGCAGGATTTGGCCTGGCTGCGTCAGTCGGGACTGGAAGCGGCTATTTTGAAAGCAAAGGAAAACGGCGCGGTTATTTTTGGCATATGCGGGGGCTACCAGATGCTGGGGGAAACTCTTGCCGATCCCAAGGGAGTGGAAGAAGGGGGCAGTATGCGGGGTATGGGCCTGCTTCCCATAGATACTGTATTTGCCGGAGAGAAGACCCGTACCAGAGTGGAAGGAACCTTAAATAAGCTGGAAGGGACATTGGCGGAGGTATCCTACGCGCCTCTTTATGGATACGAGATTCATATGGGCAGGGATATGCTAAAAGAGGGCTGGATGCAGGCGGTGACTATGTTAAAGGATCAAGAAGAGGGGGGAATTTCAAAATGCGACGGCGCTCAGGTACAGAATGTGTATGGCACCTATGTCCATGGAATTTTTGACAGCTCGGAAGTTTCCCGGGGCGTCGTACAGGCTTTGGCAAAAGCAAAAGGAGTTACACTGAAGGATTTAGAAACCATGGATTATCAAAGCTATAAGGAGCGCCAGTACGATTTGCTGGCGGATACATTGCGGAAGCATTTGGATATGAAACAAATATATCAGATTATGGAGGAAGGCATATGAAGGGATTAATTCACATTTATGAAGGGGACGGAAAAGGGAAAACCAGCGCGGGGGTAGGATTAAGCGTACGATGCGCGGGAAGCGGCCAAAAGGTACTGTACACGCAGTTTTTGAAAAGCGACAGCTCCAGTGAATTGAAGGTGTTGGAGCAGATTCCAGGGATTACCGTAGAACGCTGCCAGAAAAATTTTGGTTTCACATTTCAGATGACGCCGGAGGTAAAGGAACAGGCTAAAGCCTATTATACAGAGCATTTTCGAAAAATTACAAAGCTTGCCGCCGAAGGAGGATACCGCCTTTTGGTAATGGATGAAATGATTGCCACCTACAATTTAAATATGGTCTGTCAGGAGGAAGTGCTGGAGTTCTTAAAAAATAAGCCTGAGGAATTAGAAGTGGTTATGACCGGACGGGAGCCTGCAAAGGAGCTGGTGGAGCTGGCGGATTATGTATCCCGGATTGTAAAAATAAAGCATCCTTTTGACCAGGGAGTGCCGGCGCGTGTGGGAATCGAGATGTAACCAGGGTTGTAAGAAGAAAGGGAACAGGACATGAAAGTAGAATTGGAAAAAGTCCTCCCCATGGACATAGAGGCAAGAAGCTTTGCCATAATTACGGAAGAGTTAAAGGGAAGGGAAGTTTTGGAGGAATATGCTCCCATTGTTAAGCGGGTGATCCACACAACGGCGGATTTTGATTATGCAGATAGTCTGGTTTTCTCCCAAGGGGTGGTGGCAAAAGCTTTGGAGGCCATCCGAAAGGGCGCGGACATTGTGACGGACACCCAGATGGCGAAGGCGGGCATTAATAAGAAGGTGCTGGCAAAATTTGGGGGACAGGTGCATAATTTCATGGCGGATGAGGATGTGGCTGCCGCCGCCCGCGCAAAGGGTTCTACCCGGGCGGCGGCCTGTATGGATCAGGCAATGAAGCTGGAAAAGCCTTTGATTTTTGCCATTGGTAATGCTCCTACGGCATTGGTAAGACTATATGAATTGATGCAGGAAGGGCGGATAAAGCCGGAACTGATTATCGGAGTTCCCGTAGGTTTTGTAAATGTAGTCCAGTCCAAAGAGCTGATTCTTAGCACAGACGCGCCGTATATCATCGCCAGAGGAAGGAAAGGCGGCAGTAATGTGGCTGCGGCTATTTGCAACGCATTGTTGTATCTTTTGGATGAAACCAGAACGGGAAGATAGGCTGCTTTAGGCGGCGAAGATAGACGGGATACAGATATGAGAATAGAAATGATAGGAATTGACCATACCAGGGCGCCCTTGGATGTAAGGCAGATTTTTTCTTTTACAAAGAAAGCTATGAGTGAAGCCTTAGGATGGTTGAATGAGCAGGAATATTTGTCCGGGGCAGTGCTATTGTCAACCTGCAACCGCATGGAGCTGTGGCTGAGCCGGAGCGATACAGGCCCCGGGGATGCCTATGAGCTGCTGTGTCAGTGCAGAAAGCTGAAAAGTGAAGAATACCGCCCGTATTTCTGCTGTTGGGAAGGGGCGGATGCAGTGCGTCATCTCTTTCGCTTAGCCGGAGGATTGGAATCTAAGATTGTGGGGGAGGATCAGGTGCTGGCCCAGGTAAAGGAGGCGGCGGCTTTTTCCAGAGAGCATGGGTGTATGGACCAGGCTTTGGAGGTGCTGTTTCGAATGGCGGTGACTGGGGGGAAGAAGATTAAGACCCAGGCCCCCATACGAAGGGCAGATTATTCTGCGGCCCATCAGGCTTTGGAGGTATTAAAATTCCAGGGGGTTTGTATGGAAAAACGGCGCTGTCTTGTCATTGGAAACGGAGAGATGGGACAGCTTGCCGCCCGGGCGCTTATGGAAGAGGGCGCGGAAGTGACTATGACGCTGCGCCAATACCATAGCGGCGGAGGAAAGGTCCTTCCAGGCTGCCGCTGCATTAATTACAAAGACCGTTATGGATGCTTTCATGAATGCAGCCTGGTGGTATCCGCTACGGCAAGTCCTAATTTTACCGTTTCCAGAGAGGCGGTAGAGGCGTTGGGGGAGCTGAAAGGAGAGCGGATTCTTATTGATCTGGCAGTGCCCAGAGATATTGAACCATCAGTGGGAGAGCTTCCGGGAGTGCGCCTTTATGATATTGATTCCTTTCACTTGGAATCTCAGCCGGAAACCATGCGTCGGCAAATCCAGGCGGCGGAACGGATTGCAGAAGAGATGGAGGGGGAATTTTTAAGCTGGGCGGCCTGTCGGGATCTGATTCCTAAGGTGCAGCGCATCAGTCATCTTGCAGCCAGAGACGCCGTGTGGCGTACCGGAAAGGCAGTGAAGGAACTGGGATTGTCCAAAACGGAGCAGGCAAATTTAGAACAGACCATGGAGAACGCCACCACAAAGGTGATCGGAAAGCTGATGTTTGAACTGCGGGATTCTCTGAATACAGATACATTCCGGGAATGCCTGGAGGTGCTGGAGCAGGTGTATCCTGTGCCTTGACATGGATATAGAGAAGCAGAAAGGCGAGAAAAGGATGGGAGAGGAACCGGGATATTTTCCGATTTTTATTAATTTGAAGGGAAAAACATGCATCTTGTATGGCGGCGGTGAAATTGCGGCCAGACGGGCGGCGGGACTTTTGCGCTTCGGCGCCCGGGTTGTTGTGATTGCGCCCAAAACAGGGGATGGGATTGGAAAGCTTAAGGAACAGTATCCCAAAAGCCTTCAGGTGAAAGAGGCATGGTATCAGAAGGGGATTCCCCAAGGGGATTTTGTGTTTTCCTGCACAGATGATAAATGGGCGGACCTGGAAATCTATCAGGAATGCAAAATGCGGAAGATTCCCGTGAATATTGCGTCGGATCAGTCTTTGTGTGATTTTCTGTTTCCTGCTTTAGCGGAGGGGGACGGCCTGGTGGTGGGCGTTTCCTCTGGGGGCAGGAATCATAGAAAAGTCAGACAGTTTACACGAAAACTGCGGGAATGGATGGGAGGAGAGCAATGGAAGTAATCAGGCTTGGCACCAGAGAAAGTAAACTTGCTATGGTGCAGACGAAGCAGGTACAGGCATATTTGGAAGAAAACTTTCCCAAGATACCGGTGAACATTGTGGCCATGAAGACCACAGGGGACCGGATTTTGGACCGTACCCTGGAACAAATCGGCGGCAAGGGGCTGTTTGTAAAGGAATTGGATTTGGCCTTGCGGGAAAACAGAAGCGATTTGTCTGTTCACAGCTTAAAAGACGTGCCCATGGAGGTTCCCCAGGATCTTCCGTTGATTGGATGTTCCAAAAGGGAGGATCCAAGAGACGTGCTGGTGCTTCCCAAGGGGGTAAAAAAGCCGGACTACACCAAGCCGCTGGGCTGCTCCAGCCGCCGCAGGATTCTGCAGCTTGCCCGTATGTTTCCCAATATCAATGTCAAAAGTATCCGGGGCAATGTTTTGACACGTCTGGAAAAACTGGACCGGGGGGAGTACGGCGGCCTGGTATTGGCGGCGGCCGGATTAAAACGACTGGGGCTTGGGGATCGTATTACCCGGTATTTTACAGTGGAAGAAATAATTCCGGCTGCCGGACAGGGAATTTTGGCTCTCCAGGGGAGAAAGGGAGAGGATTATTCCTGTCTGAACGGGTTTTGTGACAAGGAGAGCTTTTATGCGGCCCGCTGTGAACGGGCGTTTGTGCGCGCCCTAGGAGGGGGATGTACGGCTCCTATTGCGGCTCATGCACAGATTCAGGGAACGCAGATTACCCTTATGGGATTTTATTATGATGAGGAATTGAAAAAGCAGATCACGGGAACCATTCAGGGTCATGCGGTGGATGGAGCGCGTATAGGAGCGGCGCTTGCAGCCAGGCTGAAGGAAAGTGTAAAAGAGGTATAAGGTATGGGAAAAGTATGGCTGGTGGGTGCGGGTCCCTGGGATGCGGGGCTTTTGACCCTCAAAGGAAAAGAAGTATTAAGCCGGGCTCAGGTGGTGGTATACGATCGCTTGGTGGGCCCAGGGGTTTTAAGTATGATTCCGGAAGATGCAGAATGCATTGACGTGGGAAAGCGGGCGGGCAATCATACCATGCCCCAGGAGGAAATCAATCAGGTGCTCCTTCGGGAGGCAATGGCAGATAAACGAGTGGTGCGCTTAAAGGGAGGAGATCCTTTTTTGTTTGGCAGAGGGGGAGAAGAGCTGGAGCTTTTGGCCCGTCATGGAGTCCCCTTTGAGATTGTGCCCGGCGTACCGTCGGCAATCTCTGTCCCGGCCTACAACGGAATTCCTGTGACTCATCGGGACCAGGTGTCCTCCCTTCATATTATTACAGGACATAAGAAAAAGGGGGAGCCTTACGACCTGGATTTTGACGCTTTGGTGCGGACAAAAGGGACGCTGGTATTTTTGATGGGGGCAGCCGCTCTTTCGGAAATTTGCCAGGGGCTTTTGGAAGCGGGCATGGAGCCTGATATGCCTGCCGCCCTTTTGCAGCAGGGAACCATGGCGGGGCAGAAAAAATTGTTGTCCACGGTGTCCTTGCTCCCCTCGGAAGCTGCCAAAATCACGGTAGCTACTCCGGCCATTATTCTGGTGGGAAAGGTATGCAGTTATGGGGAAACCTTTGGATGGTATGAAAAACTGCCCCTGTTCGGCAAGCGTATTTTGGTGACAAGGCCCAGAGAACGCAGCGGGACTTTGGCCGGACGGTTACGGGAGCTGGGAGGAGAAGTGCTGGAGGCTCCGGCAATTTCCACGGTATTGACGCCGGATAAGAAAGACATGCTTCGGGAACTGGAAGGGCTGGAAAAATATGACTGGATGGCCTTTACTTCCCCGGCGGGGGTGAATCTCTTTTTTGATGTATTAAGAGAAGAAAAAAAGGATATTCGAAGCATAGGTATGGCCAAAATTGCAGCCATCGGCCCCGGAACGGCAAAGGAATTGGAAAAGCGGGGACTGATGGTGGACGCGATGCCGGAAGTTTACGACGGACAGGAGCTTGGACGGCTGCTGGGGCAGGTATTAAAGAAGGGGGAGCGTCTGCTGATTCCCAGGGCAAGAAAGGGAAATGTTCAGTTGATAGAAGAAATCCGTAAGCAAAAGGATGTGGAAATTGTAGATTTGCCCATCTATGATACGGTTTACGGCATGGCCAGGGACCAGGATCCAATAGATGTGAAAGCCTGGTGTCAGAGCCAGGAGCAGGTGATGGTGGTATTTACCAGCGCTTCCACCGTGAGGGGCTTTGCAGCATGTACCCAGGGAATGGATTATGACAGGATTCGGGCGCTGTGCATCGGAACACAGACCAGGGCTCAGGCAGAGGAGCTGGGAATGGAGACCTTTACCTCCAAAGAGGCTACGATTGACAGCCTGGTGGAGCTGGCGGTAGAAGTTTCGGCTTTATAGTATTGTTCCCCACATAGTTGGAAGGATGGAGACAGAAAGAAGGAATGAACATGGAATTAAGCAGCAGGCCGCGCCGACTGCGGTCAAATCCGAATTTGCGGAAAATGGTACGGGAAACCAGAATGGACAAATCTTCTCTGGTTTATCCGATGTTTGTGGTGGAAGGAAGGAATATCAAGGAAGAGATTCCCTCTATGTATGGGCAGTACCGTTACAGTGTGGACCGGATGGAAGAGAAGCTCACAGAGCTTATGGAGGCAGGGGTGCAAAATGTCATGTTGTTTGGAATTCCTGCCCATAAGGATGAAGTGGGAAGCGGCGCATATGCCCAGGACGGCATTGTGCAGCAAGGGTTTCGTAAAGCCAAGGAGGTCTGTCCCCAAATGTATCTGATAGGGGATGTATGCATGTGCGAATATACCTCCCACGGCCACTGCGGAGTGCTGAAAGGCCAGGATGTGGATAATGATAAGACATTGGATCTTTTGGCCAAAACCGCATTATCCCAGGTGCAGGCCGGAGCGGATATGGTAGCTCCTTCCGATATGATGGACGGACGGGTGGGAGCCATCCGCCGCTTGCTGGATGATAATCATTATGAGCAGATTCCGATTATGGCTTATTCTGTCAAATTTGCTTCCTCCTTCTACGGCCCTTTTCGGGATGCAGCGGATTCCGCTCCTGCCTTTGGGGACCGGAAGACTTACCAGATGGATTATCACAACCGCCGGGAAGCCATAAAAGAGGCGCTTTTGGATGTGGCTGAGGGAGCGGATATTTTGATGGTAAAGCCGGCGATGGCTTATGGAGATTTGATTCGTGAGGTAAAGGATAAGACGAATCTTCCTATGGCCGCCTACAGTGTCAGCGGAGAATACGCCATGGTGAAAACCACGGCTGCCGCAGGTTTTATTGATGAGGAGCGCATTATGTGTGAAATGGCGGTAAGCGCATACCGGGCCGGAACCGATATTTATATCACGTATTTTGCCGAGGAGTTGGCAAAATGTATGGAAGAAGGAAAAATTGGCTGATGCAGGAAAGGAGCAAAAAGTACATGCAGTCTAAAAATGAACAGCTTATGGAAGAAGCGGTGCGTTACATTCCAGGAGGAGTGAATTCTCCGGTGCGGGCTTTTGGCTCCATCGGTTCCTGTCCCCGGTTTATCAAGCGGGGGGACAAAGCCATAATCTGGGATGAAGAAGGGAAAGAATACATAGATTTTGTGGGTTCCTGGGGGCCTATGATTCTGGGGCATAATCATCCCGCGATTTTGGAGCAGGTGACAGAAGTCTGTAAGAGAGGTTTAAGCTTTGGGGCGGCTACGGCTGCGGAAATAGAAATGGCAAAGCTGGTTTGTGAGCTGGTTCCTTCTATGGAAATGGTGCGTATGGTAAATTCCGGTACGGAAGCGGTGATGAGCGCCATTCGGGCGGCCAGAGGCTATACCCGCCGGGATAAAATCATCAAATTTACGGGATGTTATCACGGCCATTCCGACGGCCTTCTGGTAAAAGCCGGATCCGGAGTTATGACAGCCGGAGTGCCGGACAGTCTGGGGGTGCCCAAAGGCTGTACCAAGGATACCTTGTCGGCGGTATATAATGACCTGGACAGCGTAAGGGAGCATTTTACACGTTGCCAAGAAGAGATTGCGGCTGTAATTGTAGAACCTGTGGCGGCCAATATGGGGGTAGTGGAGCCCAGGCCTGGCTTTTTGAAGGGACTGCGAGACATTTGCGACGAATATGGAGCCCTTTTGATTTTTGATGAAGTGATTACCGGATTTCGGCTGGGCATTGACGGCGCTCAGGGATATTATGGAATCCGTCCAGATTTGACTACCTTTGGAAAAATTATCGGCGCAGGAATGCCGGTAGGGGCTTATGGGGGAAGAAGAGAGATTATGGAGGTAGTGGCCCCCTTAGGCGGCGTCTACCAGGCGGGAACCTTAAGCGGAAACCCGGTGGCCATGGCAGCCGGATTGGCTCAATTAACGGTCTTGAAGGAACATCCCAGCTATTATGAAGAGCTGAACCAAAAGGCAGCCGCATTCTTTCAGAAGATACAGGAGATTCTTCAGGGGGCAGATTTGCCCTGGCGGGTGAATCACGTCGGTTCCCTGGGATGCCTTTATTTTACCGGGGAGGAAGTTTTTGATTACGAGAGCGCCAAGACTTCTGATACGAAGGCCTTTGGAGCGTACTGTAATTATATGATCAATCAAGGCGTCTATTTGGCTCCGGCCCAGTTTGAAGCTATGTTTGTATCCATGGCTCATACAGAGGAACAGTTACAGCGTGTGCTTGGCATTATGGAACGATATTTTGAGAATGAGAAAAAGAGCATAACTCCGAGCCAAAATACCTAAGAGCCCAGCTTAAGGTATGCGGCCGCTTGGATGGATTCTCATATTATTTGATGAGAGGAAATATCCGAGCCGGGGTCTGAAAGGAAACTTTAGGGCCTTCCCTGTTGAAAAGGAGACGTCAGACGAAAAAGGCAGGCATGCCTGTATTTTTCGTATCTGATTTTTGTAAGTAAAAGGACGGCAGGGAAGCATCTGCTGTTCTTTTTTGCTTTCATAGAAAAGAAACGCTGCCAAGCAGTCCGTCGCAGGCCAAGCGTATCCGGAAGAGCTGGATGGAAAGGGGAGAACATACATGGAAGAAAAACAATACCGCCATATGGGGGTATCCTTGGAACAAGCCGAAGCTTTGATAAAACAATACTTGCCGAAGGGAGGTGTGCCTGAGGAATGGGTTGGGCTGCCGGAGGCATTGGGGCGAAGGATAGCGAAAGACTATCTCTCGCCAATTTCCCAGCCGCCATTTCCCCGTTCTCCTCTGGACGGATATGCGGTGCGGTCTGCTGACATTCAAGGCGCGTCCTTGGCTCATCCTGCTATACTTAAGGTAATAGAAGAGGTGGATGCAGGCGGTTATCCCTCATCCGCCTTAAGTCAGGGGGAGGCTGTCCGGATTATGACAGGGGCGCCGATTCCCCAGGGAGCGGACTGTATTGTAAAACAAGAAGAGACGGATTACGGAGAACAGAAGGTAGAGATCTACCGGGAGCATTCGGCATATGACAACTACTGTTATCAGGGGGAAGATTTTAAGAGGGGCGATTGCCTGGTAAAAAAGGGAACCTGCATCACATCCGTAGAAATGGGGCTTTTGGCTGGAATGGGATATGAAAAAGCCCTTGTGTTCCGGCGTCCCAAGGTGGCGGTATTCGCCACCGGGGACGAGCTGACAGAGCCGGGAGAGTCTCTTTTGCCAGGGAAAATTTATAATTCCAACATGTATTTGCTTATGGGGCGTATCCGGGAGATGGGGGGAGAGGTTGCCCTTTGGGGAATCATTCCGGATCAGGAAAAAGAAGCTGCCATGGTGTTAAAGGAAGCTTTGCCCAAGGTAGATCTGGTGGTAACCACCGGAGGAGTATCGGTGGGGAAAAGAGATATCATCCATGGAGCTTTGGAGCTTCTGGGAGCAGAAAAAATATTTTGGAAAGTACGGGTCAAACCCGGGACTCCTACGGTATTTTCCGTTGCGGAAAAAACGCCTATTATTTCCTTAAGCGGCAATCCATTTGGCGCTATGGCCAATTTAGAATTGCTGGTTTGTCCGGCGCTGTACGCGATGCAGGGAGAATCTGCATCCCTTTCCAGAAGAAGAGAGGCGGTTTTGGAGGATGACTTTCCCAAGAGGGGCAAAGTACGAAGGCTTGTTAGGGGAACTTACCGGGAGGGAAGGGTGTGGCTGCCGCAAGGGCCTCATTCTTCCGGGGTCATTAGCTCTATGAGGGGATGCAACTGTCTGTTGGATATCCCGCCGGGCAGCGGCGGCTTATCCAAAGGGGAGAAGGTGCAGGTGATTCTCATGCTGGGAATGGAGGCTGGAATATGGAATTGACAGCAGGAATCCTGGCTGGAGGAAAAAGCTCTCGTATGGGATGTAACAAAGCCTTGCTGGAGATGGAGGGCAGCACATTTTTGGAACGTACCCTAAGGCTATTTGGCAGTATGGAGGAGTTTGAGCAGCTTCTGGTTTCCACAGCAGAACAACAGGAATACGAAGGGATTTGCAGCCGCATCCAAAAACAAGGGAAAGCTGCGGGGAAATCTTTTGGCCTGGTGGTGGATGAACGTCAGGGATATGGGCCCTTAGAGGGCGTTTATCGGCTGCTTTTGGCCTCCCGCCATGACTGGGTATTTGTAGCCGCAGTAGATATGCCTTATATGAACAGGGAAGCAATCAGATACATGATTCAGCAGCAGCAGGAGGATGTCTGGGCGGTCCTGCCAAGGGCCGGGGGGAGAATCCACCCTTTATTCGGTCTGTACTCTAAAAGGGCGGTTCCCGGGATGGAGGAGATGTTTCAGCAGGAGATTCACAAGATTGGCCGGATCCGGGAATGGATTCCTGTAAAAACAGTGGATATGGAGGAAGAAGGTTTAGGGAAGTCCGTGCTGGTTAATGTAAATACTCCTTTGGAGTATGAAGAGATGTGTAAGGCGAATTTACATAAATTGTGTTTGGATACGGACAGGTGATTGGGAAAGTCAAAGTTACGAGAATCTTCTGACCATATAGTTCAGAAAAAGTCTGTTGCACCAAGCATTCCAATGAGCCCAATGAAGCAGAACCCAGTCGGGGTTAAGCCCTCCTGTGTTCTATGGTCTCATTTTCATGGTGCAAATGTCTTTTTCTGAACTATATGGTCAGAAGATTCAACTAAGTTTTGAGTTTTCAGTTACCTATCGGATACATAGACAAAAGGAGGGACTTATGAGAGTAGCAGTTATCACATCCAGTGATTCTGGGGCGGCCGGAACGCGGGAAGACAAAAGCGGGCCGTTGATTCAGGAGATTGTGGCCAGGCTGGGAGGCCAGGTAGTATCTTATGCATTGCTGCCGGACGAGCAAGAGGAGCTGGAGAAAGCTATGGTATGCATTGCAGATGAAGGCCTGGCGGATTTAATTTTAACCACCGGGGGAACCGGATGCTCCAAACGTGATTGTATGCCGGAGGCTACAGCGGCGATTTCACAGCGGAACGTACCGGGGATCCCGGAAGCCATACGGGCTTACAGTATGCAGTTTACCGGACGCGCTATGCTGAGCCGTGGGGCTGCAGGCATTCGGAATGAGACGATGATTGTAAATCTTCCGGGAAGCCCGAAGGCGATTCAGGAAGTGCTGGAGTATATTTATCCCCATCTGGAACATGGGGTGGAGATCTTGACCGGAGCATCTTTTGATTGTGCAAGGGACGCCCACCCCCATGGAGCCAGCCATGGAAAGGAGTGAGCAGGTGTCCCAAAAGGGACTTTCTTTGGACAAGCTGCTATGGATGGAAGAGGGGCCTCCTTTGTTGGCGGTCTGCGGTAAAAAAAATTCAGGGAAAACCACGTATTTGGAGCAGGTAGTGAAAAGGTTGTCCCAGGCGGGTGTGAAAGTCGCGATGATCAAACATGACGGCCATGAATTCTCCGGGGATGTGCCGGGGACGGACAGCTTTCGCCTGTATGAAGCCGGCGCATTTGGAACCGCTGTTTTTTCAGAAAAACAAGTGCTGATTCATAAACGAAGCCGTACCACGCTGCCGGAAGTGATAAAATCCTTTTCAGAGGCAGATTTGATTTTAGTGGAAGGTATGAAGGAGCTGCCTGTTCAAAAGCTTGAGATTATCCGGGAAGGAATCGGGCAAGCGCCCTGTTCCAATCCGGAGGGAAGACTTGGGATTGTTACGGACAGTCAGGAAGTTTTAAAAAACTGCAGGGAAGAGACGGTATTGGACTTGAACCGTCCCCAGGATCTGGCGGCAATGCTGCTGGCGTGTGTAAAGGAGCGGAGGTTGCCTGCCGGGGTATTTCCACAGCCGGAAGAGAACGATATGCAACAGATGAAATCAATGAAACAAGAAGGGGGAAGAAGTATGGGTAAGATTATTGCCGTTTGTACAAGTCCACGGAAGGGGACGCAAAAGACCAATGTTCACGAAGCGGAGCTGATACAGGAATATGGACTGAAAGGGGACGCACATGCAGGAAAATGGCACAGGCAGGTAAGTCTGTTGTCTTATGAGCAGTTTGAGGAATTTAAGAAAAAGGGCGCTCCCATTGAATACGGAGCTTTCGGAGAAAATCTGCTGGTAGAAGGATTCGACTTTAAAAGCTTTCCAGTGGGGACGAAATTTAAATGTAAAGACGTTATCTTAGAAATCACTCAAATTGGCAAGGAATGTCATCACGGATGCACCATCCGCCAAACCATGGGAGATTGTATTATGCCTCGGGAAGGAGTATTTGCCCGGGTTCTTCAGGGGGGAACCATTCGAGAAGGAGACGAGATGGCGTTGATGCCAAAATTCACTCATTTTGATGAAGAAGGCAACGCTTTTATGGTGGATGTAGGGGAGAAAACAGATACGGACAGGGTGGCTGTGGCCGCAGGGACCATTACTATGAGCCGGGAATGCTTTGGGATGGTAAAAGAAGGGAGCATGAAAAAAGGAGACGTGCTAGGAGTAGCCCGGATTGCCGGAATCATGGCGGCAAAAAAGACCGGGGAGCTGATTCCTCTTTGCCATATGCTGCAGCTTAGCCAGGTGGAGATTCAGTTTGAACTCCAGGAGGCCACATGTTCCATTGAAGCGAAATGTACGGCAAAGACAGTGGATAAAACGGGTGTGGAAATGGAAGCTCTGACCGGGGTAAACGTGGCGCTTTTAACGATTTACGATATGTGTAAGGCTGTAGACCGGGGGATGCATATGGATCAGATACGTTTGCTTTCAAAATCCGGAGGGAAAAGCGGGCTGTGGGAGGCGGCGAAATGCAGGACAAATACGGAAGAATCATAGATTATATGCGGATTTCCATTACAGACCGCTGCAATCTCAGGTGTCGTTACTGTATGCCGGAAGGAATCCCAGGGATTCCTGGGGAGGAAATACTTACCTATGAAGAGATTATCAGGGTATGCAGTCAGGCAGCGGCCCTTGGTATTTCAAACTATAAAATTACCGGAGGAGAGCCCTTGGTACGAGAGGAATGTTATCAACTGGTGGAAGGCCTGAAACAGATTCCAGGGGTGAGGCAGGTGACAATGACGACGAATGGAGTACTGCTGCAGGAGGCGCTGCCCCGGTTTTTAACATCGGGGCTGGATGGAATTAATATCAGCCTGGATACGGTAAACCCTGCATTATACCGCCAGATAACCGGATTTGACAAGCTGTCCCGTGTCCTTTTGGCCATTGAGGCGGCTGCGGCAGGCGCCTTACGGGTAAAAATCAATGTCGTACTGCAAAAGAATGTGAATCTGGGAGAATGGCAGGCATTAGCGGAGCTGGCCCAAGCGTATCCTGTAGACGTACGGTTTATTGAATTGATGCCCATAGGATCTGGAAAAAATCAGGAGGCTGTGTCCAATCACTGGCTGCTTGCCCAGATGAGACAGCAGTATCCGGGCATTTCTTTCGATGCTTCCGTTCACGGAAACGGCCCTGCGGTATATTATCGAATTCCGGGATTTCAGGGAGCAATAGGGTTCATCAGCGCCATCCATGGAAAGTTCTGTCAAAGCTGCAATCGTATCCGGCTTACCGCCGCCGGGGAGCTTAAGCCTTGTTTGTGCTATAAAGATACGGTTTCCCTTCGTGAGGCGGCCCGGGCAGGGGAGGATGATAAGATCCGGGCGCTATTGGAAAAAGCGGTTGCCATAAAACCAGGGATGCATTGCTTTGAAGAGCTGTCCCAGGTGACAGAAGAGCATAAAATGGTACAAATCGGCGGGTGATTTTGCAGTCGCCGTGACATAGAAAGATCACACCCAGCCGGTTTGGGCAGCCTGTTTTCAGGAAAAGAATTCCATTAAGGCTTAATTTTAAAAATAGGATCCGCCGGATAGCCGCCGGTACATTTTTGCATGGCCCGTGGAACGCTGTCGGCGGAATTGCCCCAGTCCTTGTCCTTGTTGCGGTGGTCGTTTTTCTCCACAAACCAGGCGACCTCTTCTTGAACCCGGTTCATATGCTCCTGCATCAAAGCAAAAACAGTCGGGTAGAATTCTTTTTTCTGAGCGTCGCTTAATTTGTCCTCTGCACATTCCACCAGGTCGCCGAAGTGGGGCAGGCAGAAGCCTTTGCTTTGCTCTAACAGAGAGCGGAATTCCTTGTTTTTGCGATAGAGGGCAAAGAAAGTATCCAAGTACCGATGATAGATGTCCTGAAAATGGCTGCACACATAGCAGGAATGTTCCTGCTCAGAGCTCCATGCCCCCAAAGAGGTCTTGGCAGGGGCGGCGTTGGTGTCGGCTCGTTTCATTCGTTTCATGATGGAAGACTTCCCCGGGACAAAATCTTTTAATTCCTGAGCAAGCTTTTGATTTTGCTTTTTCATGTGAGTGCTTAAAATCAACGCGCTTCCCAGGCGGTTTCCATAGTCATACATCATTTTGAAGTGATGGCGGCAGAATCCGGCTTCGTCTGTTTTTTCCCGAATATAATCCTCCATATAAGCGGAACCTAAAATAAAAGAAATAGCGTGTTGCTCCGCTTTTCGTTCCAGATAACAAAAGGGGCATTCATCCCCGGCTTTGAAAGCGTCCATCAATGGGATGGTAGAAATATCTTCTTTCATGAAATTCTCCTTTTTTGATTAAAAAACCGCAGCGTCCCAAAGAGGGTCTCTGCGGTTTTTGCGCTGCTTAAATATAGTCAAATTTGTCCGGACCCTTGAACCAGGAATTCTTGCCCAAATGAAGCAGGAATGACAGGATGGCAATCGAAAGATATCCCAATGCATAAGGGGACAAAAAGTAAAGGCCCAACGCTGCGCTGTGGATAAATCCAAGGGCTGCAAGTACATAGCCTACCAACGCCGTAATCGCTACTTTATCCAGGCGTTTGTCAATGATAAAGACGGTCATAGTACCCAGCAATATGCCGATTAGGATAGCGCCTGCTTTTGTGGCAGCCACACCGTTCCACATAACCCCTGCATCAATAAGCATCTGGGAGACTTCGCTGGTAAAATCGTTGATACCGGAGGGAAGCACTTCTGTATAGTGTCCGGCCAGGCCCGCGGCTCCGGTAACTTGAGTATATAAGTAATCTGCCACAGAGGGAACCATGGCAACGCCGATGGCGGCATAATGCTTTTTCTCGCAGGCGTCGAAGGCCTGTGCCACCATAACGACTGCGCACCATAAAAAAGTAATGGCGCAGACCGCGGGGGGAACCAGATTGCTGAAAAAGGTAAACAAGCCGAAGATACCGGACAAGCCGAAAATAATTCCGGATATCACGGAATAACCGATGCCTGCGTTGGATTTTTTAAGGCCTGCATGTCCCAGCCATACGGTGTTGGGGATAATGCCTCCGAACAAAGCGGAAATCATGGTGCATACGCCGTCGGCAAACTGGGCTTCCCGCACGTTGTAATCGTCCCCGGCTGCGTTGGCAGCTTCCACATTGTCCATGGTTTCGATAAAATTATAGATTTCTACCGGAATAATAATGGTAAGATAAGGAGCTACAATGGCGAATCCATTGATCATGTACTGGATGCTGGTTGCCGGATTGGGGAAATAGAATCCTACGCTGCTGAAATCAATGGAGGTACGTCCTAAGCAGAATGCATAGATAATGCCGCCTACAATGGCTACCACCAGGGGGGGAATCTTTTTGGGGAATAAATATCCGCCAAAGACGCCTACCATGGCTACAAACAGTACGGGAAGCCCTACCATAGGATCTCCCAGGATATCAAAGACGCCCTGGGTGGCCATCCAGATAAAGCCGATGCCCGCCACGGTACCCAAAAGAGCTGCCCGGGGAATGCGTTTTTTCATCCAGGGGCCGATAAAGCCGCCGAGAAATTCCACGAATCCGCCGATAAAGCAGGCAGCCATAGCCGCTGACCATGCAAGCTTCGGATCTTCTAAGGCATAGCTTAAGGGCATGACGACGCCGTAGAGGATGACGAACATGGCGGGGGTGGAGACGCCGGAAGGAAGCGCCGTTACATCGGCGCGGCCTTCCTTTTTGGACAGCTTGTATCCCATCCATGCGTAGTACAAACAGCCCAGCATCAGACCGATGGACATGCCCGGAACCACAAAGCCAAACACGATGTCAGAAGGCCAGCCCAGGGCTCCTGTCAGGGTGGCAATGACAATCAGGTAGTTCACAATGTTATTGGTAACCGAATATGAAAGGCCGCCGATGTCGCCTCGGCGGAAAAACGGGACCAACGAATTTCCTTTGTTCATTTTTTACTCTCCTTTGTTGTATGTTTATATCTCGACTGGGATGAATGAAAAAGAAGTAACGTCAAAAAGCCCCATGTCCGTAAGCTTGAGTTCCGGAATGACTGCAAGAGACATAAAACATAATGTCATTACAGGGTCTACATGGGGATTGACGCCAAGCTGGCCATAAGCCGCTTCGTGGATACGGCTTAACTGCCTGGCCGCTTCATGGCCAGGGAGACTGCACATCAGGCCGGCGATGGGCATGGGCATACATGCCACAACTTCTTCATCCTTCACCAGGACGATTCCTCCGTTTTGCTCTGCCAGGCAGTTTACGGCATATGCCATTTCTTTATCGCTGACGCCCACGGTAATGATATTGTGGGAATCATGGGCAATGGAAAGGGCAATGGCGCCTTGTTGGATGCCATAGCCTTTTAAAAATCCGCAGGCTGCGGTTCCGGTTGCTTTATGGCGTTCCAAGACGGCGATTTTGGCGATATCCTCTCTTGGGGACCAGACGAATTCGCCCTGATCGTCTAAAGTGATTTCAGCAGTGGATTTTTTTGTTACAACGCCGTCTGGGGTCAGTTCAATTACATGCACCTGATTGCCGCTAAGGCGCATACGGAATGTTTCTCTGGAAAAATCCTTCAAATGGATGCTGCCTGTTACGGCGGAAATGTCTTCATGGGTGACGGGAAGCAGATAAACGCCTCGCTCCGCGGTCAAAATTCCCCGAATCCATACCTTGTCCACCGTAAAATCCGTTACGTCGTCTAAAAGGACAATATCTGCCCGGTATCCGGGAGCGATGGCTCCCCGGTCATAGAGACGGAAGCATTCGGCGGCGTTGAGCGTAGCCATACGCAGTGCGGTAACGGGATCAATTCCTTCTTCCACGCAGATTTTAAGATGGTTATCAAGATGGCCTTCCTCCAGAATCGTCTTGGGCTGGCGGTCGTCAGAACACAAAAGGCATCTTCGGCTGTTCTCCGGAGTAACGCCCTTTAAAAGCTTTCGCAGGTCGTGGCAGGCGGAGCCTTCCCGCAGCAGGGCGTACATGCCTCGGGAAATGCGGGTTTGCATATCCTGCGGGGCGGCGCATTCATGGTCGTTCTGGATGCGGGCAGCTGCGTAGGCGTTTAGCTGCATACCGGTAAGTCCTGGCGCATGGCCGTCAATCAGCTTACCTGACTTCTTGGCTAAAAGCAGCTTGTCTAAAACGGAATCTTCTGCAGAGACAACGCCTGGGAAGTTCATAAATTCCCCAAGCCCCAGAATGTTTTGGCGTTGTATGGGTTCCTCCATTTCTGGAGCAAAGATAGCGGCTCCGGAATGCTCAAAGGGCGTCGCCGGCACACAAGAGGGAAGCATAAACTGGATATCCAGCGCCGTATGCTTTGCTGCCTGCATCATATAATCAAGCCCCGTAATTCCGCAGACATTGACGATTTCATGAGGATCCGCGATAATCGTAGTCCCGCCGTGAGGGACCAAAAGCCGTCCCAGTTCTTCCGGACATAGATAAGAGGATTCTATATGGATGTGGCTGTCGATAAAGCCGGGAACTGCATACCGTCCCTGGGCGTCAATTTCCTGTTTGCCCCGGTAGGCTCCTACGCCTGCGATGTATTCGCCAAAAAGAGCAATGTCCCCTTCTATAAATTCTCCCGAAAATACATCCAGAACACGGCAGTTTTTGATAACGGTTTCAGCTTCGATTTCCCCGGAAGCGGTTTGAATAAGCTTCTTAAGAGTTTCTTTTTCCATAGCAGTCTCCTCTATTATGATACGCCGGTGAATAAATGGCAGCATCATTGTAGCATACTTAAAAAGATTTTTCCATTCAATTTTTTGAAAAACATTTTTCATCATTGTAGAAAGTACCGGTCAATGGTATAATAAGAAACGTATAGCAAGGCGATCCATATCCAGGGATGGAGGGGGACTTCATGACAAAGGAAAAATTAAAACAGCTGAAAGAAATACTTGAGATTGTACGCAGGCTGGTTACCATAGATGTTTATTATGCTGTTTTTAATAAAGATTGCGTGGTTCAATATATATATCCGGAAGACGGACGAAGGGATGGAATCTGCGTAGGAGATGTATTTTGTGATCCCACCGGAAAGCTGGATGAGGTCTTAAAGACCGGGAAGTGTATCCATAACTATTTGCCTATGGAGAAGCATGGATTTACAATGGAAGGAAATATTATTCCAGTGTATGAAAACGGAAATATCTGCGGAGCAGTATCGTCTGCATATCTTCCTGTGAACCGGCAGCAGATGACGGCTCGTGAGCTTGCAATACAATCCGTATATTATCTCATTTTGTCTGTGGATGTGAAAAGCGGGGACTGCTCTCCCGTTTATTATAATGACGGCGGCAGACAGTTTCCTTCCAATATTCAAGGGTTTGACGTGTTTTCCGCTAAAGTGCTGAAGGAAGTGCATCCGGAGGACCAGCAGGAATTTTATCAGTTTATGCAGCTTGAGCAAATACAAAGACGGCTTAGGGAGAATCGTTCTGTTATGATAGAGTGCCGTATGAAAAATCCTGTTACAGGATTCAGATGGATAGAATTGGTGTTTCGGCGGGTGGAAGAACCGGAACATCCTGGGGTATATGAGAAGCTTCTTTATATGTTCCGGGATATTCATGAGCGGAAGATTAAGGAGATAAGGGTACTAGAGGAGAATCAAAAGCTAATCGAGCAGCTTAAGGATAACAATAGTAATTTGCTTCGACAAAGCATGACGGATGAGCTGACGAAGCTGTATAATCGAAAAGGGTTGGCATATCTTGGGGTGAAGCTCTTAGAGAAAGCGAAGAAAAAGGGACAGTATGTGTACACCTTCGTGGCGGATTTAAACGGCCTGAAACATATTAACGATACCTGCGGCCACAAAGAGGGGGATGAAGCCATTAAGGTGATTGCAGACCAGCTTCGCGCTGCAGCTCCGGAGTTTGCCATTGTGGCCCGGACAGGGGGCGATGAGTTTACGGTTTTAGCGGAGCTAGAAGAAGAAAGCCCCGTCCCGGAAGAGATGGAACAACGGTTTGTAGACAGTATGAGTGAATTTAACCGTAACAGCAGTCTGCCCTATCGGATTGCAGCCAGCTTTGGATGGGAGTACAGACAGGCTGACCAGATGGAGGATCTGGATGAATGTGTCAGCCATGCAGACCGGAAAATGTATGAAATGAAGTCCAGGCGGGAGATTCTGGGGAATTATGCGCCTATGATTAGAAGCGAGATTTCCCGCCGGGCAGGGAGCGCGAAGCATGCGGTTATTATTTGGAGCAGAAATCCTATGGTGCGGCAGGAGGTTTCCGCTTTGTTTGATGAAGGTTACCAGATTGTGTTTGCGGATGGACGGGAGGAAACCGAAAAGATTTTGAAAGGCAAAAGAGAGCTTTCCCTGGTATTTTTAGATTATGATGAAGTGAAAGATACAGGGATGAAGTTTATCCGGGAGAATGCCCAAAAACAGAAAAAGAAAGCTTTATGGATTCTTTTGCTTAAGACAGAGCAGCCCCGGCTGATAAGCGAGGCGTTTGAGACAGGGGCGGACGATGTGCTGGTGAGGCCTTATAATACGGAGTTAAACCGATACCATATGGGCAAGCTGTTTCGTATGCATGTTGAGAATCAGAATTTAAGTGAGATGCTGGAAGAAAAACTATAGAAAATATCTAACAGTTATCCTCTCTTTGATAGAAAGAGAGGATAGCGGAAAAGGAGTATTAGGATATGTTTCAATTTACAGATGACTGTATTCTGGGATTGGATGAAATTGATAACGAGCACCGCCGGTTATTTGAGCTGCTGGGCCAGGGTATGGAAATGCTGAAAAATCAGTATATTTGGGATCGATATGAGGATATTAAGGATATGCTGAGGCAGCTGGAGGATTATGCAGAACTGCATTTTGCCCATGAGGAAGCCTATATGGAACAAATCCGGGATCCGGAGTTGATCCTGCAGCGGTCCCAGCATATGGCGTTTCGGGAGAGGATTCGGAATTTTGGGCTGAAGGATATAGACGAACCCCAGGTGCAGCAAGAGCTTTTGGAGGAGCTGATCAATTATCTGGCCAAATGGCTGTATCATCATATCATTGGCAGCGATATATTAATCGGGAAGCTTCCGCCCCTGGAGGAATGGATGATCCGGGAGAATCCCTGTGAGTTTACAGAGGAGTATCTGGTTGGAATTGACTTGATTGACAAAGAACATGAGATGCTGTTTGAAATTATCGGCAGAGCCAATAAGCTGGTACGGGAAGGCGTAGAGGAAGACAGCCTGGATGAAATCTGGAAGATTCTTCAGGAGCTAAAAACATATACGCAATTTCATTTTGCAGATGAGGAAGAATATATGGAGCGGATGGCCTATGAAGGGCTTGCAGCCCAAAAGCGGGCCCATACGGCGTTTATCGGTAAGGTAGAGAGCCTTGATTTAACAGAAATTAGCCGGAATCCTCAGGAATATATGCAGAGCCTGATGGAATTTTTGCTGGGATGGCTGATTAACCATATTTTGAATTCCGATCAGAAAATTCCCAAAGAATCATAAATGTTTGAATTACATATGCTTCATTCATGGGCAAAAGCCTCTCAGGAACGAGAGGCTTTTCTTTTGGGTTTTATTTGAGGTATAGGGTACTCCACGACATAGAAATCATAGGCGTTGATAACCGTAGTCTCTAAAAAGGTATCCTTGCGCTTAAAGTTTCTTCCATAGTTAGCGTGAACATGCCCATGAAGGAAAAACTTTGGCTTGTATTTTTCCATTAAGGTGCGAAATGTTTGGAAGCCTCTGTGTGGAAGATCTTCCATATCGTTGACCTGATAAGCAGGGGCGTGGGCCACTAAAATATCAAAGCCTTTATGGCGGAGGAGCTTAAAGCGCAGCTTTCTGACCCGGCGTTTCATTTCCCGCTCCGAATACTGGTTGGGAGCATGGGGGATGTAGCGCATGGAGCCTCCCAGCCCCAGAATACGGATTCCCTGAAAGTTAAAGATGCTGTCCTCAATACAAATACATCCTTCCGGAGGGCGCTTTTCATATTTATTGTCATGATTCCCCCGGACATACAGGACAGGGGCGTGGCAGAGCGTAGCGAAAAAGCTTAAATACTCTGGCGCCAGATCCCCGCAGGAGATAATCAGGTCAATATCCTTCATACGTTCCGGGTCGTAGTAATCGTATAATAATTTGGATTCATGGTCTGTCAGAACCATGATTTTTAAATGGTCATTTGTCTGTGATGGTTTCATCGATTTTTATGCCCTGGAGCTGTACTAACGCCTGGGCTTCCTCCGTCAGTTCTTCAAATTCCGGGATTTGTCCGACTACATTTTCAGCCAGCCAGTCCATGGTAATGATTTCGTTTGCATCCAGCCGTTCTCCCTCCCGGCTTCTTAATACGCCGTTCTGGGAGTAGATTTCTCCATCGAAGGGGTGGAAGCTTCCGGCCCGGATGGATTTTTTCAAAAACATAATAAGCTGGTGGACGCCTCTTGGTATTTCCGGGGCGCAGATGATGTCGATGACGTCTGCGGATAAGCCCCACCAGTAGTTGACGGCTTTTTTCCCCTTTTGGGCGCTGGCTTCATTGATCCCGCTGGCGAGGCTGCGCACAATTCGTTCATAGAATTTGCCCCAGTGCCAGAGGGGGGTCGCCAGATTTTCCAGGTCTCCGTTTTCCTTTTTTTCGTAGAGACCGTATTCCCGGGAAGCATTCTGGGGGGTAATCATGTCGCTGTCGGAGATAAAAACGATTCCCTCTTGTTGAAGCTTTTGACGAGCGTTGGTATGCTTGGTTCTGGACCATTCCAGATATACCTTTACATAGGGATTGATCATCCTGGCGCCCAAGGCGAATGCATTGATGTTGGAAATCGTTCCGTAAATAGGATAGTCCGCTACGTAGCCCAGACGGTTACTTCTGGAAAGGGCGGCGGCAATGGCTCCAATCAGGAATTTAGATTCATACATTCTGGCATAATAGGTGCAGATGGAGGTGTAAGACATTTTGACGGAACAATTATAAATTTTTACCTTGGGATGCTTAATGGCGGAGCGGACGCTTTGATTTACCATTTGAAGGGCTGTGGTAAAAATTAAGTTGCAGCCTGCGGCTACGGCTTGTTCAATGGCGTTTTCCACTAAAGCGTCTGTATTGGCCTGGTCAAAAAACATGGTTTTGACCTTGCCCTTGAATACTTCCTCAAGATACATCCGCCCAAGCTCATGGGCGTAGGTCCAACTGGAGGTATCTTTGGTCTTGGTATGGATAAATGCAATCTTAAAAGTCTCCGGAGGAGTGGTCCCGGAGGGGATCAGACGGTTCAGAAGAGTCGTTTTTGCCTCTGTGGGCGCCTGAACCAGTTCTACCTGGCCTCCGCGGTCCGCTAGCAGAATCTCCATCCAGATCTTTTGCAGGGCGTGAAAAATTTCCTGTGTGGTTTCGCTTTTGGCCTGGTCGTATCCGTAGATTTCTACATAGGCCAGAAAAGCGTCGGATACGGTTAAGGACAGTTTTTCGCTGTGGGAGCTTTGAAAGGCTTCTGAAAAACGAAGATAGACGGAACGAAAGCGTTCCTGCTCCTCTTCACTCCAGACTTCTCCCTCCTTCTTTCCCATGATTAATAAAAGCTTCTTGTAGCTGCCCTCTTTGGTAAACCAGATGTCGCAATGGTTTGAGACCTGAAAAAAGTCCAGGAATTCATAATACAGACGGTTTTCTTTGTCATCTGTCCGTTTTGGAACCAGCCGGGTTACCGTTCCCTGGATACTGTAGGTGTCTAAGTATTTCATGACGCTGACCCGCTTATTGCCTTCCATTACGTAAAAGCGGTTCATAAATTCATAAGCGACAATGGGATCCTGGATGCCCTCTTCAATCTGGTGGTTGAAAAGAGAGGACCACTTTATACTGAATTCCGATTCCTCTGGTAGAAGAGGCATGAAATTATTCGCGAACGCATTGGTGCGGCCGGCGGTTTTCGTTCCCACGATCCGGGAAAGGGGGATGTCCATAAGCCCCAGGTTTACTGTCTGTACAATGTCGGTATATGATAAAATATCATCCAGTACCGGAAGGTACGGATAAGTCCCTTTGGTAAGGGCGGTCCGGTAGCTGCGCCGGCCCAGCTTTAATGCGGCGGTGTAGTCGATAGATGCCACGGTTTTAACCTCCCTGAAATTCTTTTGATTTTTAGTATTTCTATATCTTATCATTTCATTCTGAACTTGTCATTCAAAACATATGTTCCCTCTACCAAAGAAGGGCGCTTTATGATAAAATTCAGTTAAGATTATATGTAAATCGAATGACATATATGTTTACATGAAAAGGAGACCGGTTATGAGCATACTATTTATGGAAAACGAGAAGGTTTTTACGCTTCACACAAAGGCTTCCACATACCAGATGAAAGTGGATCAGTATGGCTTTTTGCTGCATCTTTATTATGGGCGCAGGACCGAAGGGTGTATGGACTATCTGCTCCATTATGCCGACCGGGGGTTTTCCGGAAATCCTTATGAAGCAGAGAAGGACCGTACCTACTCACTGGACGTGCTTCCCCAGGAGCTTCCCAGCAGCGGGACCGGGGATTATCGTTCTCCAGCGGTTATCATAAAAAATGGAGACGGTTCTTATGGATGCGATTTCCGTTATCGAGGGCACCGTATTGTTCCGGGAAAATACAGCCTGCCGGGGCTTCCGGCGGTATATGCCAAGGAAGAAGAAGCCCAGACGTTAGAGATTGATCTGGAGGATCCTGTTACTAAGGTTGCGGCTACGCTTTTTTACGGTATATTGCCGGAACTTGATATTATTACACGAAGCCTTTGCATTACCAATGGCGGAAAAGGAAAAATCTATCTGGAAAAAATACAGACCGCTTGTCTTGATTGGGTTTGGGGAGAGTATGACTTGATTACTTTTTACGGCCGCCATGCTATGGAGCGGAATTTCCAGCGCACTCCCATTGCCCATGGCGCTCAGGTGATTGGAAGCCGCAGAGGAACTTCCAGCCATCAATATAACCCTATGATGATTGTAGCCCAGAGGGAGACTTGGGAGGATGCGGGAAGCTGCTACGCCATGTCCTTTGTCTACAGCGGAAGCTTTAAGGGGGAGGCGGAGAAAGACCAGTTTCAGCAGACGCGGGTGCAGCTGGGACTTTCCGATGAGTTGTTTTCTTATCCGCTGTCTGAAGGAGAAGTATTTTTTGCACCGGAAACAGTATTGACTTACAGCAGCCAGGGGCTTTCTAGGCTTTCCCAAAATCTGCACCGCTGTTTCAGGACTCATTTATGCAGAGGCAAATACAGGGACTGTGTTCGTCCCGTTCTTTTAAACAGCTGGGAAGCGGCTTATTTTGATTTTAACGGCGAGGAAATCTATCAATTTGCCAAAGAGGCCAGTAAATTGGGCATTGAAATGCTGGTATTAGACGACGGCTGGTTCGGGAAACGCAACGACGATTTCAGCGGCCTGGGAGACTGGCAGGTGAATGAAGAGAAGCTGGGAGAGACCTTAGAGCATCTGATTGGCCGTATCAATGGACTTGGCATGAAGTTTGGCATTTGGTTTGAGCCGGAGGGAATCAATGAAGACAGTGAATTGTACCGTCTCCATCCGGATTGGGTGCTGACGGTTCCGGGGCGCAATCCGGTGCGGGCCAGATATCAGCTGGTGCTGGACTTTTCCAGAAAAGATGTAGTAGACTATATGTTTCAGGAAATATGTAAGGTGCTGGATCAGGGGAATATCGAATATGTGAAGTGGGATATGAACCGCAGCCTGTCCGATTGCTTTTCCAGAGCGACAGAGGATCAGGGCAGGGTGATGCACGATTATGTATTGGGATTGTACGATTTGTTGGAACGTTTGGTGCAGCGGTATCCCAATATACTGTTAGAGGGCTGCAGCGGCGGCGGCGGCCGCTTTGATGCAGGGATGCTTTATTATTCTCCCCAAATCTGGTGCAGTGATAACAGCGACGCCATCGACCGGGTGAGAATTCAGTACGGAACCTCTTTCGGATATCCCGTCTCCACAGTGGGTTCCCACGTATCGGCGGTTCCCAATCACCAGACCGGCCGCGTGACGCCCTTTCAGACGAGAGGGATTGTCGCCATGGCGGGGACGTTTGGGTATGAGCTGGATCCCAGGAAGCTTTCTGAAACAGAGAAACAGGAGATGGTATCTCAGATTAAAACCTACCATAAATTCGGAGATTTGATTCAAAACGGTTTGTATTTCCGCTTGACGGACCCCTTTATCCAGGAAGTGGGGGCATGGGAAATCCTTTCGGAGGACGGTTCCCAAATCCTGGTTTCTGCCGTAATGCTGGAAATACATGGAAATATGACGGTTAATTATATTCGCCTGAAGGGACTGCCTCAGGGGTGCATGTACCAGGAGCAGGAGAGTAAGAAACAATATGCGTCAGATGCGTTGATGGAAACGGGAATTTTGCTTCCCACAGAACTTGGGGAGTACCAGTCTTATCAAATGCATTTTGTGAAAGTATCATAGGGAAGGGAGTTTAAGCCATGAAAACGGAAGAAATTTTTCAGAAACGTTTAATTGCCCGCCACGATGAACTTCGCTGGCTGTATATGGAGTTGTATGGAAACAGCGACATGTTTGCGGAGCTTTGCGACGAGATGTACCGGTTTGCCATGGAGCGGGCGCCGGAATTCAGAAGCCTGGACAGCAAAAGAGAAAAAGATCCGGGATGGTTCCGGAAAAATGATATGCTGGGCATGATGCTCTACATTGATAATTTTGCAGGGAATTTAAAAGGCGTGAAAGGAAAGCTGGATTATCTGAAAGCCTGCAATGTGAACTGCATTCATCTGATGCCGTTTTTGGAGTCCCCCAAAGGCCGCTCGGACGGAGGATATGCGGTAGCAGATTTCAGAAAGGTACAGCCGAATCTTGGCACCATGAAGGATTTGGTGGAGCTTTCCAAGGCCTGTCATAAAAAGAACATAAATCTGTGTATGGATTTTGTAATGAACCACACTTCCGAGGACCATGAATGGGCCAAACGCGCCCGGTCCGGGGAAGGGGAGTATATGAGCCGCTATTTCTTCTATGATAATCCGCAGATCCCTAGGCAGTACGACGCTACGGTGCCTCAGGTATTTCCTACTTCGGCGCCGGGGAATTTTACGTATCTGGAAGAAATGGGCAATTATGTGATGACAACGTTTTATCCCTACCAATGGGATTTGAACTATAAAAACCCCCGGGTATTCAACGAAATGATGTATAATTTCCTGTTTTTGGCCAATCAGGGCATGGATATTATCCGAATTGATGCAGTGCCGTATATTTGGAAGGAGCTGGGTACCCAGTGCCGGAATTTGCCCCAGGTACATACTATTGTCCGCATGATGCGTATCATCAGTGAAATTGTCTGTCCCAGCGTCCTGCTTTTGGGAGAAGTAGTGATGGAGCCGGAGAAGGTAGTGCCGTATTTTGGGACGGTAGAAAAACCGGAATGCCATATGCTTTACAATGTTACCACGATGGCCACTACCTGGAACAGCTTAGCTACCCGAGACGTGCGGCTGCTGAAAAAACAGATGGATATTGTAAACAGCCTTCCCAAAGACTATCTGTTTTTGAATTATCTTAGATGCCATGACGACATCGGCTGGGGTCTGGACTTTGCAACTCTAAAAGCTTGGGGAATGAAGGAGGCGGAGCATAAGCGTTATTTGAATCAGTATTTCAGCGGCAGGTATGAAAGAAGCGAGAGCCGGGGAGAATTGTATAACGATGATCCCATAACCCAGGACGCCAGGTTCTGCGGCACCACTGCTTCTATGTGCGGTGTGGAAAGCGCTCTGTATGAAAAAAATGAAGAGAAGCTTTCCAATGCCATCGGACTGGATTTGATGCTTCACGCTTATATGCTGACTCAGTCCGGAATCCCTATGCTCTATAGCGGGGATGAAATCGGACAGATCAACGATTATACGTACAGGGACGACCCGGAAAAAAGGGAGGATTCCCGCTATCTCCACAGAGGCAAGTTCCAGTGGGAGCTGGCGGAGAAGCATAAAGAAAAAGGCACCCTTCAGGAGCGGATGTTTACGGGCTTGAAAAAGCTGGAAGAGATTCGTAAGTCCCGGAGCGTGTTTGACAGCGGAGTGGCAACTTATACTTATGACGTCAAGGATTCTGCAATTCTTGGCATCATAAGAGAGAATGAAGAGGAACGCTTTATTGCATTGTTTAATTTTGCTGATGAAGACAGAACGGCCTGGATGGAGGAAGAAGGAGAATATTCGGATCTTATCACAGGAAAAAAGATGCGTCTGTGCAATATCATTGTTCCTGGTCATGGGTTCTTTTGGGCCAGTAAGAAAAAGGGAATTTACAAATAGCGTCTGAAAGCTTATAATAAAAGTGGCTTGTAGTGTGACAATCGATAAACATGACATAGATTGGGTATTCAACAAGGAGGAAACTGGGATGAAAGGATATGATGTAGTTGCGTTGGGGGAATTGCTGATTGACTTTACAGAATGTCAAGAAAGCCCCCAGGGGAATCCTGTTTTGGAGGCAAACCCCGGAGGAGCGCCCTGTAACGTGCTTTCCATGCTGGGTAATTTGGGCCATAAGACGGCGTTTATGGGAAAAGTAGGAGACGACATGTTTGGCGCTCAGTTGGAGAAGGCGATCCGGGAAGTGGGAATTGATACGGCAGGATTAAAAAAGGATCCCGCCGTGCATACGACATTGGCGTTTGTACATACCCAGCCGGACGGGGACCGGGAGTTTTCCTTCTACCGGAATCCCGGGGCTGATATGATGCTGTCCGTAGAAGATCTGGAGGAGAGATTGATATCTGACTGTCAGATCTTCCATTTCGGCACGTTGTCCATGACCCATGAAGTCTGCCGTGAAGCCACATGCCGGGCCATTTCTCTGGCAGAAGAGGCGGGGGCGTTGATTTCCTTTGACCCCAATCTGAGAGAGCCTTTGTGGGAGTCCTTGGAGGAGGCAAAAAAGCAGGTTGCCTATGGCATGGAACACTGTCAGGTGTTAAAGATTTCAGATAATGAAATCCAGTGGTTTACCGGAGAAGAGGATTATGACGCCGGAATAAAAAAGCTGCAAGAGCAGTATCATATTCCCCTGATCCTGTTGTCTATGGGAAAAGAGGGAAGCCGTGCTTATACGAAGGATTGCCGGGTGGAACAGCCAGGGGTTTTGAAGGAAAATACCATTGAGACTACTGGAGCCGGCGATACGTTCTGCGCGTGTGTACTGCATTATATTTTAGAACATGGATGGAAGGAGTATTCCAAAGAAGAACTCCGGGAAATGCTGACATTTGCCAATGCGGCCGCTTCTATTATTACTACGAAAAAAGGCGCGCTGCGGGTAATGCCGAAGAAGGAGGAGATTCAAAAGGAACTTTCTTTTGTGTGAGTAAGCGAGGTGATTGAAATGGAGAGACAGTTGGCGGTCCGGGAGGAGTATTTATATCTCCCCATCCGTACGGGCCAGGAGGAAGTAAAAGTTGAAATTTTCCAAAATGAAGAGGGAGAATTTGAAAAGCTTTATGAATTTATGGTTCCGGTGTGTCAAAAAAGACAGGAAGAATACGAAGCTGATTTTTATGCCGAACTTCCGGTAAAAGAATTTGTGGGAAGACGGCTTTTGGTACGGGCGGAAGCTCCCAGTGCATTTCTGGAAGGCATCCAAAATGAGAAGAAACGCGTAACGGATCAAGAAGACAGGCCGGTGATTCACTTTGCAGCCAATGCCGGCTGGACCAATGACCCTAACGGCTTAATTTATGCGGATGGTGTGTATCACCTGTATTTTCAGTATAATCCCTTTGGCATCGCCTGGAACAATATGAGCTGGGGCCATGCCGTAAGCCGGGATCTGCTCCATTGGAGCCAGGAGGATTCCGTGATGTTTCCAGATGAAAGCGGTACCATGTTTTCTGGAAGCGCAATCAAGAACGAGAGGAAGCTGCTGGGGCTTCCCCAGGACGCGATTCTTTTTTATTATACGGCAGCCGGAGACACCAATGCATGGAGCCAGGGCCAGGGATTTACTCAAAAGATTGCCTATAGCCTGGATGGCGGTAAGACGCTGGTGAAGAAAAAAGAACCTTGCCTGCCTATGCTATGTGAGGAAAACCGGGATCCTAAGGTATATTGGCATGAAGAAACCGGCGCATATGTAATGGCGCTGTTTTTAAAAGGAAATGACTATGGAATCTATCGCTCTAAGGATTTGGAGCATTGGGAGGAGACAGACCGGTTTACCTTGGAAGAGGCTTGGGAATGCCCGGACTTTTTCCGGCTGACTGCTCCGGACGGGAAGAGCTGCTGGTTCTTTTGGACTGCAGACGGGTTTTATTATACAGGAGAATTTGACGGGTATCGTTTCCATACGGACGGGGTACGTCATCATGCCTATGTAAGCACAATTCCTTATGCGGCCCAGACTTATACGGGGATCGATGGACGCATTGTGATGATTCCCTGGCTGAGACTTCCAAACGACGGAAGAAGCTTTACCGGGGCTTATGGGATTCCGGTGGAGTTATCCTGTATCCATACCCAGGAGGGCTTTTTGCTTTTGCAGACGCCCGTGAGGGAGCTGATGGAACAGGCCCGGCCGGTAAATGATTGTTTTGTTCAGGAGGAAGACGCTCTTTGTTATACACAGGAAGGCCCTAAGAAAGCTTTGGTGTTTGAAATGAAGGCTCAAAAGGGCTATCAAGGTCATTTCCTTTGGGAGATTGGAGGCAGCCGGATCGTCTATGCTCCAGAGTCGGGAAAACTCATGGTGGATGACGAAAAATACCAGGTGGGCTGCAATCATGAGAAGGTTCTGATGATTGCAGATGATAATATTTTGGAAATCTTTTTTGACGACGGTATCCGGGCGGGGACTTTTTCAGTGAAAGACACGATACCAAGCCTTCAGGTTTCCTGTGAAGGTATGGCGGAGTATGCCGTCTATGAAATTGGGTAGTAGAGTAATAAATGTAATTGGAATGAAATGGAGAGTAATACATGGCGACCTTAAAAGATGTAGCAAAAGAAACAGGGTTAGCCACAGGTACGGTATCCCGGGTTTTAAACAATCGAGGTTATATCAGTGATGATGCACGCAGGAAGGTGGACGACGCTATGAAGAAGCTGAATTATCAGCCGAATGAAGTAGCGCGTTCCCTCCATAGGAAAAGCACAAATACCATTGGGCTTATCGTCCCCCATATCAGGCATCCCTAT
This sequence comes from uncultured Lachnospiraceae bacterium, assembly GCA_946549035.1. Lineage (GTDB taxonomy): Bacteria > Bacillota > Clostridia > Lachnospirales > Lachnospiraceae > 14-2. The sequence continues at coordinate 34,525 of CAMNQH010000030.1, forward strand.
TTTTCAGAGATGATCAGCAATTTGGAGGATCAGGCCTACAAAAAAGGCTATAAAATCATGTTGTGCAATTCACAGAGTATTGATGAGAAGGAGAAGGAGTATCTTAATATGTGCACCGGCAATCAAGTGGCGGGCATTATTCTTTGCAGCGGTTCCGTGTCCGTGAGATTGTTCGGCGAGACGGATATTCCGGTGATTACCATGGAACGTTTTCTGGATAACGGGACGGCTTCCGTGGAATGCGATAACAAGCAGGGCGGAATTCTGGCAGCAGAGAAGCTGATTGCCTGCGGCTGTAAGCATCTGATTCATGTGGGGAATATCAGTTCCATTGAGATGCCGGCGGACATCCGCACAGAAGGGTTCCGGGAGGTATGTGAAAAGAATGGCGTGACTTTTGTGGAATTAATGACAGAAGAGAGACATTACTATAGCATGACTTATACGGACATGATTGAAGAAGCGCTGCAAAAATATCCGGAGACGGACGGGCTGTTTGCAAACAGCGATGTAATCGCGGCTCAGACTCTGCAGGTTTGCAGAAAGCTGGGGATTTTCGTGCCGGATCAATTAAAAATTGTGGGATTTGACGACGTGCGGATCGCTACTTTGACAACGCCTCAGTTGACCACAATTCATCAGCCGGTGAGAGAGATGGCGGAGATTGCAATAAATCTGCTTCACGATGCAGTATCCGGTAAATTAGTGCCTAAGCGGACGGTACTTCCGGTGGCATTGATTGAGCGAGAGACAACAGTATAATAGAATAAAGTATGAGGCTGTTACAAAATGGCGGACACTTACAAGAAAGAGGTAAATTGTGTGGAATGGATAACAATTTCTTGTGAAGGGAACGCCTTTTGTAACAGCCTCTTTTTACGGCTTTATGAGTTCTTGAATCAGGGCTTCACAGTCTGTAAGATGCTGGGTGTTCCGGATTACAATGGCATAGAGAGGTTCTTTTTCTTCCGTCTGATTATATTCCAGGGAAAAATCCGTTCCTTCCAGGTCTATGGCATAACATCCATAGATGCCGTCTTTAGGATTCACCTGCCCATATTTGTCTTCTGTCAGATTTGCGGTTCCGTACACGAGACGCCCTTGGGCGCTTAATGTGTCAGCCAATTCTTTGGACAGGCCGGTATCTAGTGGAAGGCAGGCGTTTAGGGCTAAAAGATATTCGTACATATCGCTGCCGCAGACAGCCAGATCCATCCGCCCGGAGGAGATGGTGGTCATTACCTCGGCTTCCTGGACATAATAATACATATTGTCATAGTCGAAGGGCTGGTCCAAATTGACGTCCACGGCGCCGGGCTTTCCGTCGGAAATAAGGTTCTCTGTAAAGCTGCGAAACCATTTACTGCAGTCGTCTTCTGTATTTAACACGACGCATACCCTGAGACGACAGGGCCGTTGTCCTTCCCAAAGGATGTGGGCGGACAGGCACAGCACGAAGACGGCGGCGAAGATGGCAAGAATTTTCCACTTATAATAATCCCAGATAAATTCTACCTTTCTTTTTCCGGAAAGTTTCCGGAACGTATTCCAGTCTTGCTTTAACTCCATCATCAGGATGGAGGAGGGCTTCTTTTTTTTCATGGCGTCCTTCCTTCTGTCTCCTTTGCCGGGACTTCTTCCTGGGGCATACTCGTTTCTTTATTTAATAAGGAACTGCTATCCTTCGCTTCCGGAACAGAACGGTTCTCTTCCCCTTCCGGAAAAGAAAGAGGTTTTAGTTCCTCCTCTTCCTCTACATTAGGAAGGTAAGGTTTTAAAATGGAAACCATCATGGAGGCGATCAATTCTCCCACTAGGCCGAAAGCAATGAAGATTAGGCCGGGGAGTATATGGCAGGCCCAAAGACCAAAAGCCAGGGTAAGCATCATCAGCAGGGTCTTTCCAATATGCTTAATAGAAAGGGTGAAGGCCAAGATTAAGATATCCCTGTTGCTTTTGTCAAATTTTGCCAGCAGCGGGAAGGCATATAAAGTAAGAAATGCCCAAAACAAAAATACAACTGCAAAAAATACCATAAAAAAAGTATAGATGCCGGTACCTGCCCGGTAGCTCATAGATACGTCCAGAGCCAGAAATACGCCTACGGCTGTCAGGGGAAGGCCCAACAGAAGCCCTTGCTTAAAGTTCTGCCGAAAGGAGTGGAAAAAGTCCTTGGATACAGAAGTATCTCCTCCCTGCACCAGTTGTATCATGGCATAAAAAAAAGCGGTGGTGGAGGGGCCGATGGTAACCACCGGCAGGCAGCAGAGCAGCCAAAGAATGTTTAATACAAATACGTCAAAAATACGCCCCATTCCAATCCAGAACGGGTGATCGCCGCGAAACAGTTTATTCAGGATAAGAATCACTTCTTTCTAAAATATTATTATATAAAACGTTTACATGGTGCTATAGGAGATTATAGCAAAAAAAAGAAACAGACGCAATCATAGAATGTGAATATTGACGGTTTTGATGACTGGAAAAGGGTATTTTTAGTTATTGTAATTTAAAATATGGTTAAAAAATCTGTTTTATTGCTAAAACATGGCTGGAAAAACCAACAAAATGTCAACCCGTTGACATAGAAAAAACGAACAAAAATCAACAAAAACCACGAAAAATTGACAAAATCAGCAGGGGTGACAGAAAAATACATGAATTTTAGATGAAATGATGAAGAAAAATATAACAAACGATTGACATATTCGTGTATTAGTGCTATTATCCATATATAAAGCTTGCTGTCTCTGGTGGTTTTGACTGAATTGCGGGAACATGGGCTGTCGGGGACATGCAACGTGATGTGTATCATGAGTAGGGGAGGAGAATTGTGATAAGGCTTTCAGACTCAGAACATCAATTTATTTTTATTTTCATTACTATATTATTTTCATGAAGGAGGAAATACATACAATGAAAAAGAAAATTCTCGCAATGACACTGGCAGCAGTGATGGCTGTATCTCTCGCGGCGTGCGGCGGCGGCAAGGACGGTTCCGGAGATTCCGGCAACGGCGGCGGAGCAAGCGGCGATGGCGTGAACATCACAATCTTCAACTCCAAGATTGAGGTTCAGGAGCAATTTGAAGAGATGGCGAAAGAGTACAGTGAAAAGACCGGCGTAGGTGTGGAAGTCTATTATTCCAATGATACGGTAGCGGCTCATATGGCGACACGCTATTCTGCAAACGATCCTTATACCCTCTCTATGGTAGATGCAAAGGACGTTTATTCTCTGGCAGCAGAACATGCAGTTGATTTGAGCGATCAGGACTGGGTATCAAAGACAAATTATGCCATCAGCGTAGATGACAAGGTAGTTGGCTTCCCGGTATGTATCGAAGCAAGAGGTTTGATTTACAATGCAGACGCAATTAAGAATATCACAGGGAAGGATTTCAATCCGGAGGATTATAAGACAACGGAAGAGTTCGCAGCCCTGTTGGAAGAACTGGTAGCAGGCGGCATGGCGGCTCCTACTGCAGTTATGAAGGAAGACTGGTCACTGGCCGGACATTTCTTGTCTGAGACTTATGAAGAACAGCCGGAAGTGGAAGAATTTGTACAGGCTTTGTACAAAGGAGAAGCTGACTTGGCTAACAACAGCAAATGGAATGCAAAAATGGATACCTTTGATTTGCTGTTAAAATACAACTATGCAGCAGATTCACCCGTTGCAGCAGAACGTGAAGTTTCCGAGCAGAAGCTGGCAGAAGGCGAAGTTGCTTTCATGTTCGGCGGTAACTGGGACTGGTCCATGATTAACGCTTATGAATACTCTGAGAATATGGGTATGATGCCTCTTCCTCAGACAGCTACAGACGGAACCAATGAGAAGCTGGTAGGCGGCGGCTCCAAGTACTTCTTTATCGATTCTTCTGATAATACGACTGACGAACAGCGTCAGGCAGCCAAGGATTTCCTGAACTGGCTGGTATCTGATGCAGAAGGAAACGCATTCCTTACTGAGAAATGTAATCTGGTTCCTGCTTACAGCAACATTGACGCACAGTCTCTGGATCCTTTGTCTCTTTCTGTAAAGAAATATGCAGATGAAGGAAAATTGATTGCAAACTATGATTATCTGCCGGATGATCATTACTCCAAATGCGGGGCTTCCTTCCAGAAATATATGGCGGGACAGGTAGACCGCGCGGGCCTGGCTGCAGAGATCGAAAGCTACTGGTCCTCCACCACTCCTGTAGAGCATTAGTCGTCAGAGCTGTCCGTTTGGCCAAAAAGGCCGCCCTTTGCTGCAGTGACTGCGGCAGAGGGCGGAATCTAAGAGCGCGGACGGTTTCATGTAAGAAGGGAGAATGAAATTATGAAAACAAATACCATGTCTTATAAGTGCAAGCAATTTGCCATGTTTGCCGGAGTAACGACAGTTGTATTTGCCGCAGTTGTGATTATACCGTTTCTGTATGGTTTGTATCTGACCTTTACAAGCTGGGACGGCGTATCAACCCAGAAGCCTTTTGTTGGAATGGCAAATTATGTATCCACCTTTGCGGATACAGCTTATTGGCAGGCTTTGGGACGGACGTTTATCTATGCGATTATCGCGGTAATCCTGGTAAACGTAGTAGCGTTTATCCTGGCGTTTCTGGTTACCAGCGGTGTAAAAGGACAGAATTTCTTCCGTGCAGGTTTCTTTATTCCCAACCTGATCGGCGGTATCGTTCTTGGTTACATTTGGAAGTTCGTGTTTAACCGTGCCCTGGTAGCATTGGGAGAATCTCTTTCCGCAGGGGCGTTGTCTACTTCTCTGCTTGCCACCTCAGGCGGCGCCATGTTTTGTTTGATTATTGTGTCGGTATGGCAGTATGCAGGATATATGATGCTGATCTACGTGGCAGGATTTATGAGCGTATCGGCGGATGTATTGGAAGCGGCCCAGATTGACGGCTGTACCAATGTTCAGACTCTGGTACATATTTCTGTTCCTTTGATGGTTTCTTCTTTTGTACAATGTCTGTTTTTGACCATCACCAGATGTTTCATGGTATACGATGTAAACTTGTCATTGACAAAGGGCGAGCCCTTCGGCAGCTCTGTCATGGCGGCTATGCATGTGTATAACCAGGCGTTTACCTACAAGAATTACGGTACCGGCCAGGCAGAGGCTTTGATTCTCTTTATTGTATGCGCGGTAATCGGCGTATTGCAGGTATACATCGGTAAGAAAGCGGAGGTGTCGGCATAATGGGTATGAATGAAAAAGCTGCTCGCAATAAGAAAATCAATCATGCGATTAAAATTATTATCCTGGTAGTTTTGTTCATCTGCTTTATTTTTCCGTTTATTCTGGTGTTGTTAAACGTATTTAAGACAAAAGCAGATATTACCACGAATCCCTTGTCTCTGGTAGGCGAGCATGGATTTACTCTGGAGAATTTTCCGGAAGCCATGGAGAAGATGAACTTCTGGCGTTCCTTTGCAAATTCAGCTATCATTACGATTCTGTCCACCATATTCACAATTCTTTTGTCTTCTATGACGGCATTTGTGATTGTGCGTAACAAGTGGAAAGCATGCGGGCTGTTGTTCGGACTGATGATTGCATCTATGGTGATTCCGTTCCAGGTATTGATGATCCCGTTGGTATCTCTCTACGGCGGTATCCTGGGCGTATTGAGCCATCGTGCTACGTTGATCTTTATGCATGTCGGCTTCTCCTTGTCCATGGCTACGTTTATGTTCCATGGGGCAATCCATACCAACGTGCCGGTTTCTCTGGAAGAGGCCGCTACCATTGACGGCTGCAGACGCTGGCAGACTTATTGGAAAATCGTATTTCCGTTGTTAAAACCCACCATTGCTACTGTTGCCATTATTGACGCGATGGCATTCTGGAATGACTACCTGCTGCCCAGCTTGGTTCTGGCTAAGAAGGAATTATACACGATTCCCATTGCAACCCAGGTATTCTACGGTACATATTCTACGGATGTAGGCTTGATTATGGCAGCCCTGGTGCTGGCGATGCTGCCGATCTTGATTTTATATCTCTTCATGCAGCGTTATATCGTGGAAGGTGTAACCTCCGGTGCGGTGAAATAGGAGAGACTCAGACAGAAAGTATCATTTTTTCGTTTTGTATCATGTTATTGAATAGTTGCTGTAAGAGGGCGGATGAACCGTTTGGTTTGTTCGCTCTCTTATTTTTATTATAGGAAAACCATATTGTTGCGTTTAAATTTATGCCAGTTTCTGTATTGGAACTTCCATTTGCTGCTGATGAAAATGTTGTAAGGTTTCTGTTTTGTAATAGAAGAGTGGGCATATCAATCCCATTTTGTTTGTTAAATATTTTTTTTGCCATTTAGTACCTCCTGTGTAAGAATCCTT
>CAMNQH010000031.1 GCA_946549035.1 uncultured Lachnospiraceae bacterium
ATCAAAAATCTTACACTCCGGAATTTAAACAGCAGATCGTGGATCTGTATCATGCTGTACTAACCCCATTTTGATGTACAACAGAAACTCTTTTTAATCTTCAAGAAGTTTCCGTTTTCTCTCAATCATCTCGTCGATTCTTTCTATGAAAGACGCTACATCCTTCACATTCTCGCACCGCTCGATCCTTCCGCCCGGGTACACCCGTTTACTGATCGCCCCGGCTCCGCAGGCAACTATGGTCTGTTTCTCCTCCATAATCAAAATATTATAAAGCCCTTGTGCCCCTTCCCTGGCATAGCCTACATTTTCAAAATTCCCGGCCATATTCTTCTGGCGGTACAAATAATAAGGAAGCAGCCCCATTTTACGGGCTTCCCTGGCAGTTAAGCCGATGGTTTCCCATGTATTGATCATGGAAAGGCCCCCATAGGCTTCCCGGTTCATCCCCAGCCTAGAGGCCCGTTTTATGGCAAGAGAATGCACCGTCAGGCTGTCCGGCCTTAAGGCCTTTATCTCCTCCATGGTATCAGCTACATCCCCCAAATCCTCCTTAGGCAGTCCCACAATGAGGTCCATATTAATGTTGTCAAATCCCAGCTCCCGGGCCATCTGAAAGCTTTCTTTCGTCTGTTCCACCGTGTGGCGGCGGCCAATCAAATCCAAGGTAGCCTGTTTCATGGTCTGAGGATTGATGGAGATCCTGGAAATCCTGTGATTCTTTAATACCTTGAGCTTTTCCCTGGTGATACTGTCCGGCCTTCCGGCCTCCACGGTATATTCCAAAAGATGGTCAAAGGAAAACGCCTCCTCTACCCTGGTAAGCAGCCAATCCAGTTGTTCCGGCGTCAGCGTGGTAGGCGTACCCCCTCCTATGTAAACGGTATTCAGCCTTTTGTTACCATAAAGCTCCGCGGTAAAACAAATCTCCCGCTGTAAGGCTTCCAAATACTCCTCTACCCGCTTCTCCCACACTCCCAGAGGATAAGAGGTAAAGGAACAATACAAACACGTGCTGGGACAAAAAGGAATTCCCAGATACAGACTATATCCCTTCTGGTAATCTAGCTTTTTTAAAAGAGCCGCTTCCCTTTTGGCTACCTCTATGCTTAACTCTATTTTCTCAGGACTGGCAAAGTACGTCTCCTCCATATAACGTCGAATCCACGCTTCCTCCTTCCCCTCCTCCAAAAAAGCCATGGGAATTTTGGTCGGGCGAATCCCGGTAAGCGTCCCCCAGGGGAGCGTCGTCTTTGTATAGTCTGAGAGGGTCTCATATAGCGCCTTCTTTAAGCGATTCTTCGTCTCAGGACGATCTTGGTAATCTACCAGGACCTGCTTTTTCTTTTCTCCGTCTACTACAATTATAATCTCATCCGGTTCATGCCCATACAGAATTTCCATAAAAAAAGAAGGCGGCTCTGTCAAAGGTTTCTCCTCTGCCGTCACCTGTACCTCCTCCTTTGGAAAAAAGGCTTTCACCAGGGAATGGATATCGTACTCAAAGTTCCTTTCCTTTAATTGCACTTGTATCATAATATCTTCTAAAGCCCCTCCCAGGCGTCTGTTTCTAAAAGGAAGGCAATTCAGAGCAGCTCCAAATTGCCTTATGTCACAAAAATATAACTTTATAAAAATGGGTTTCCCTGCTTCTCCTGGCCTATGGTGGTCGTCTCCATATGTCCCGGATATACCTTGGTATATTCCGGCAAATCCAGCAATTTCTCTCTAATTCCCCGCACAAGCTGTCCCATGCTGCCCCCTGGAAAATCCGTCCGGCCAACAGATTGACAGAACAAGGTATCTCCAGAAAACAACGCCGCTTCCTCAGGAAGATAATAGCAGCACCCTCCCGGCGTATGTCCCGGCGTATGAAGCACCCGCAAATCAAAGCCGGCCAAATGCAGCGTCTGTCCATCCTTTACATAAATATCAGCCTCATATCTCTCCCGGAATCCCGTCATACCGGAAACATTTCTTGCCGGGTCTTCAAGGGTTTCTTTCTCCGCCTCATGGGCATAGATATTTACTCCCAAAAGATCCGCCAGCTCCCTGGCGCCTCCTGCATGGTCAAAATGACCGTGGGTTAAAAGAATCCCTAACGGACGGTATCCTTTTTCCTGAATCCGCCCGGCCAGCATCTTAGCCGATGCGCCGGGATCTATCACGAACATCTCCTTGGTTTCTTTATTCACACCAAAATAGCAGTTGGTCTGCACTTCGCCTACACAAAATCCTTCCACTTCTAGCTTCAGCATACGCCCTCCTTCTTCCGTCCAATGACACTCCGCCTCTTTCGTCCCTGCCAAAATCTCTGCAGGTTTTGGCAACTACCCGGCGGTGCGCTGCACATCAATCACACTCTCTACCTGGCGGATTTTGTCCACCAAAGCCCGCAGCTCGTCTTTCCCTTTGATGTGAAACGCCAATGTAATCGTTGCCACTCCCTGCCTGCTGGTATTGGAATGTATGGCATCTATATCAATCTGCCGTTCAGTAAAAATCTTGCTCACATCCACCAATAGCCCGGTGCGGTTATTGCCGTAGATCTTAATCTCCGCCATAAACAGGCCCGCTTCTCCTTCTTCCCTGGCCCAATCCGCTTCCAAAAGCCGCTCTCGTTCCAGTTCTGAAAGATTCAGCATATTGGTACAGTCGGTTCGATGAATGGAAATACCCCGGCCTCTGGTCACAAAGCCTACGATCTCATCTCCCGGCACAGGAGCGCAGCATTTGGAAAAACGTACCGCTACATCCGACGCTCCCCGAACCACAATCCCGCTCTTTGAATGTTTCCCTTCTTCCGGCCTGTTTTTCCCCCCTTGGGAGACTCCGCCACCTGCTTGCTCCAAAATATCGGCGTCCGTCAATACCCCGGCATGATCCTTCTGGTAATATTCCAGCATCTTATTGATGATCTGACCTTCCTTCAATCCCCCGTGTCCCAAAGCCGCCAGGGTGGAATCCCAGTCCCTAAAACCGTATTTTCGCATGATTTTTTGCTGATATTCCGGTTTGTTCAGTTCAGGCCAGTCAATATTCTTTGACTTGCAATATTGTATCATCAAGTCCTTACCTTTTAAAATATTTTCCTCTTTAAATTCACTGCGGAACCACTGATTGATTTTATTCTTAGCCTGAGTACTTTTTACCATACTCAGCCAGTCCCGGCTGGGCCCTCTGGAATTTTGCGACGTAAGAATCTCGATTCGGTCCCCGTTTTGAATCACATAGTCAATATTTACCAGTTTATCATTGACTCTGGCTCCAATCATCTTATTTCCTACGGCAGAATGAATGGCATAGGCAAAATCAATGGGATTGGAACCGCTGGGCAGCGTCTTTACATCCCCGGTGGGGGTAAAGCAGAATACTGTATCTGCAAATAAATCCAGGTCGCTTTTCAAAAGGCTCATAAATTCCCGGTTATCGGAAGAATCCCGCTGCCACTCCAGCACCTGACGAAGCCATCCGATTTTCTCTTCCTCCTGGCTTTTAGCGCCTTTGCTGCTTCCCCCGGATTCTTTATACTTCCAATGGGCCGCAATGCCGTACTCGGAGGTACGGTGCATCTCATAGGTGCGGATCTGAATCTCAAAGGGCTGGCCAATGGGACCTATCAGCGTCGTATGGAGAGACTGGTACATATTGGGCTTTGGCATGGCAATGTAATCCTTAAACCGCCCCGGAATCGGCTTGTACTTAGCGTGAATGACCCCAAGGGCTGCATAACATTCCCGGACGCTGGCTACAATAATCCGGATAGCAAACAAATCATAAATCTGATCCAGGGTTTTCTCCTGGTTTATCATTTTCTTATAAATACTGAAAAAATGCTTTGCCCTGCCGTCAATATTGGCTTTGATTCCCGCTTTAGTGATATGCTCCCGCACCTCCTCCACAAGCTCCTGGATATACTCCTCTCTGGCGCTTTTGCGGACGGCTACCTTTTCTACCAAATCGTAATAAGCCTCCGGCTCAAGATACTTTAAACATAAATCATCCAATTCAATCTTTATTTTAGAAATTCCAAGACGCTGGGCAATGGGAGAATAAATGTCCATGGTTTCCCTGGCAATCTCCTTTTGCTTCGTTGGGGTCATATATTTTAAGGTACGCATATTGTGGAGACGGTCTGCAAGCTTCACCAAAATCACACGGATGTCTTTTGCCATGGCCAAAAACATTTTCCTCAAATTTTCCGCCTGCTTTTCCACCTTATCCGCATCGTAAGACAACTTATCCAGCTTGGTAACGCCGTCCACCAAAAGGGCGATCTCTTCCCCGAACTGCTGAGCGATCTCTTCGTCCGTCATGACCGTATCCTCCACCACGTCGTGAAGCAGTCCCGCCACAATAGTCTCCTTATCCAGTTCCAATTCCGCCAAAATAATGGAAACGCACAGAGGATGGATAATATAAGCCTCCCCGGATTTACGCACCTGTCCCTCGTGGGCTTGGTAGGCAATCTTGTATGCATTTTCTATTAAAGAAATATCAGCAGAGGGGTGGTAGCGCCTCACGCTGCCAATCAGCTCTTCGTACAGGCTCTCAGGACTTGCAAATTCCTTGGTAGGCTTGATATGGCCGGTCCGCATAAGCTCCTCTTTCTGCTCTTCCTTCTCAATGAGTTTTCTATCCACCATAAATGATTCTCCCGTCTTTCGTCCAGATATCAGTTTTTGTAACTGTATGATTCCTCCCAAGTTACAATTATTTTTACTATTATAAGCAATCTTGTCTAAGTTTGCAAGATTTTCGCGTATCTTTGCATCTCTTTTCCGTTACATGCAACACTTTTTTCCCAGCGAAAGCCTAACTTTTCTGCCAGACAGACTGAAGCAAAGTTTTCCTTTTGTATCAGACAGTGAATAGAATCAAAATCCGTCGCCTCTTTTGCATAATCCAAAATTCCTTGGCAAACTTCAAATGCATACCCTTGCCGCTGCTTATTTCTTGCAATCAAATATCCCAGCTCCAGCTGAACCTCTTCCTCTACTTCCAGATGGCCAAGCCCCGCCCTGCCGATAATCTCACCTGTCTCCTTTTCCACCACCAGCCACAGTCCATATCCGTAAAAACGATACATATGCTCCATATAGGCTTTGGTATATTCTTCCTCTTTTTGGCGGTTCTCATACAATCCATCCATATAACGCGTCATTTCTTCCGGTTCATACAGCCGGTATAAGTCGTCCAGATCTTCCAATGTAATCTCCCGCAGGAAGCACCGTTTCGTTTCAATCACCGTCCAGGGAAGGTGATGATATCTTTGATACACCCGCTCCAAAAAATAAAAATCGACTTCCTCAAATCCTTCTACGATCATCGGCAGGTGGAATCCAAAGGACTCTGAAGCATTCCGGCTCTCAGGCTCATAGCCTAAAACTGCCGTCCCCCACTCCTTAGCCTGTTCCACACTCTCTTGACAGTCAGCAATCATCAGACAGTCGTCAAAAGAACTCCCCGGCTCCATCTCTGAAGCCTCGTTCCAAACATCCTTTACGCCTGCAATGTCTACCACTGCCACCTGATACTCATGCAGACTTAGCAGAAGCGCCTTTAACGACTCAGACCAATTTCCGTGAGATATCAATGCTTTCCTGTCGATCAAAACTGTTTTTAAGGGCATTCCTCCATCATTCCTTCAAGTAATCCAAAATCTGCGTTTGCTTTTATAAAATCATACACTTTTTATAGTTTACCACATCCCCTTGGATTTTACTATCTGGATTCTGTTTTTAGGCTTCTGTATTTTTTATAAAAAACGGATCTACTTCTTTTTTTACCAATTCCGGTGAAAGCGATTTGGATAAATAGCCTTGGAGAAGTGGTAAATAAGCCGGCTTTTGACATGAAAAGGCAAAAAATGTTATTTCATTATAGCAAATCATACCAATTTTCCACATCCATTTTTTCACGTTTTATGACTGCTTCTTCGCAAAAAATCCTGGAAATAATTGGGCATGATATCCGCCTCTTTACATTTCCTAAAAATAGTGTATAATGCTCATTTAGGCGAATTTCAAGACAAAGACAACATGAAAAATTTGACTCTGCTTTTACCGCCAAAAACATTTCAGGAGAACAAGAAAGATAACATTGGGAGGAAATAGATACATATGCGGCTTGCTATTTGTGATGACGATTTAAAAGATCTGACGGTTCTAGAAGGGATGTTACAAAAATACAACGCCCGAAATTCTGATATCCGTTTAGAAATAGAAACATTTTCAGAAGCTACAAAGCTTTTATGTAAACTGCAACAAGGGGAACAGGCGGATCTGTACATTCTGGATATTCTTATGTCCAATATGACCGGCATTGATTTAGGAACAATCATCCGCAAAAACAACCGAAATAGCATGATTATTTATATCACTTCTTCTAACAGCTTTGCCATGGAAGCTTATGATCTCCACGCTATAAGGTATTTGCTGAAACCAACCAGGGAACGTGATCTTTTTGAGGCCCTTGATTACGCCGTATCCCAGATGAAGCTCAGAAAAAAATCCGTCTTTCTGGTGAAAACAAAAGAAGGCTTAGAGGCGGTCCCCTGCTCTGAAATCGAATACATCGAAAATTCTTCCCGCAAACTGGAAATCCATCTCACAAACGGCCAAAAAATCACAAGTATTTTTATGCGAAAATCCTTTGATGAAGAAATCGAAGAGCTGATTCAAGCCAAAAACTTTATCTGTGTCCATAAATCGTTTTTAATTAACATGAACCATATCCAAAAATTAAATCAAAGCGATGTGGTTCTAAACAGCGGAATCCGTATTCCTGTCAGCAGAAGACGAGCATTAAATGTAAAAAAAGAATACCTTTTCTTTATTTCCAATCAATACAAATGAGGAGAGAACATGCATTATTTTAACATAATTTCTTATATTATCAGCCATATTTTCCTGATACTGTTTATTTATCTGTTTATTGTACACCGCTATTCTAAAATTGTAACCATCTTAAGCTGCCTTTTCTTATTTCTGTCTTTGAGTATCTTAGACGGCTTTAAACTGCTTTTATTCCCTGACAGCAGCCTCTGTTATGTTTTAGTGACCATTCTTCAAATCATACTGACGCAATCCACGGCGTTCTTCAATGCGAAAACAAAAAGCAGCCAGGCGCTGTTCGTAGGTCTCAGCGCTTCCAGCTACGTCATTGTAGGAGCCATCTCTGCAGCCATTATAAAAATATACTCCGGCAGCTCCCTTCTGGCCTTAGTCGGCAGCTTCGCCGTGCATCTTGGAATTTTGTTGTTTTTATCTGCGAGTATCCGAAACATATGTATTTCCTTTCAGGAAAAAAGCTATGATCGAAACTGGTGGGAGCTTTGCCTGATTCCTGTATTTTTTTACTGTAGTTTTTCCTTTATTGGATTTTTCCCCCACACCCTTTATGAAAATCCCGAAAATGTTCCGGGAATTTTATTTGTTGTTATCACCATGTTTGTATCCTATACTGTGGTGCTTCGCTACTTGCAAAGCGAGTCCAAAAAGAACACGATTTACTGGGAAAATATGCTGCAGCAGTCTTACATTCAAGGACTGGAAAACCGGTACTATTTTGTAGAACGCGCCGAACAAAATCTAAAAATCTTGAATCACGATATCCGCCATTACTCCAAAATCATTGACTCTCTCCTAAAACAAAAGAAGTATGAGGAAATCAAAGCAATTACTGAACATATCAGCCATATGGCCGATGAAAATCAATTGGAGGAATACTGCTCCAATCTTATTGTCAATACCATACTCTCAAATATGATTGTCAAAGCCCACTCTCTTAAAATAAAGGTTTCTCTTACAGCCAGGGTTCCAAAAGAAACTCCGGTCAACGACTATGAGCTTGCCTTAGTGATCGCAAATTTACTTGAAAACGCCATTCAATGTGTACAAAGCTTTGAAACAGAACGAAGACAAATAGAAATGAATATCCATTGCTCAAAAAGCCAGTTATTCATTGAGACGAAAAATAAGTACGAAGGAGAAATTCTCCTGGATTCCATTACAAATCTGCCTAAAAGCAAAAAGAACGGTAACCACGGTCTGGGGATGCAAAGCATATTGGCTTTCTCAAAAAAAATGAACGGCACGGTAGGCTGTTATTTGGAGGGCGGCATTTTTCATATTATGATGACGGCTAAATTTTAGCGTAATCCGCCTATTCTGGAAAAAATGGCGTTATTGAAAGGGATGCCGGCCACAGGCCGGCATCCCTTTCAAATTAATATTGCTCCGGTATAATAATGGCGGCCACAATATAGGCCAAAAGCCCGCTTCCGGCTCCACAAATTAACAACACCATAGCCAGTCTGAAAATCGTAGGATCAATATTGAAATACTCTCCCAGGCCGCCGCATACGCCGAATAATACTCGGTTGGTTTTGGATTTATACAGTCTTTTAGGTTCCATGTCCATCTCCCCTTTTCTAACCTTATACAAATATAGTTACATTACATATTATTCCTTGGTAAAAGAAATTTCCACTTCCCCAATGCCGCATTCAATATTCATATCTCTATCCGCGCCATTGTCGATGGTTTTGCTTGCCGCCAGGCCGGTATAAGTGGAATCTCCAATTACCACATGTCCGATGCCGCATTCCACATCATAATTATAATACTCCTTTTGGCCGGTCATTTCAAGAACAACTCTTCCTACGCCTCCTTGCAGATCTACATCCTTAGCCGTCACATTTTTTAAAGACAATTCTCCTGCACCGCAGTCTGCTTTCAGCCTGTCGGCAAGAATACCAGACAACTCTAATCTTCCTGCCCCAATATCCAGATTCAGCTTTTTAGCGTTTAAGATTACCTCATTTTCCTGGGAGGAGCTTGCTAACAGCTGCCCGGTTCCCAGGGAAATATTCAGTTCTGATGCATAAAGCTGGGTATCCAGAGAAACATCCACATCCGCTGCGCCAATATCCAAATTTAATTCTTCAAACTTTTTATCTTTTGGAATCCGCAGCACAAGCTTTGCATCTCCTACTCCGTGATGGAACAATCTGAATATCTTCCGATCCGTAGAATCATGTATTTCTAATGTATCGTTATCCTGCGTCCAGTAAATATCCCTCTGATATTTTTCCCAATTACTTCGATAATAAACCTCCATCTGAATTTCATCACTGTCTGAAGGTAAAATTTCCAATCTTCCAAAATTAAAATCAACATTAAGATTTTGAATATCAGCCGCCGGCCAGCTTTCCTCTGATTGCACCCAGTCCCCCTCCTTACTTTCTGCTTCTATTTTATCGCCGTCTATTGTGGACCAGCCGTCATCGTCCCAGAAATCATCGTCCCAAAAACTAAATTCTTCTGGCCCAATCTGGAACGCCCCAGCCTTTGCCATCTGCCAGAACTGTCTGAATCCAAAGCCCATACTGGCGCTGGCAACGCATAAAATCATACCCAGCACCACAAAAACGGTGCAAATCACAAGGCAAACTTTTGTAAATCCTTTCATGCCATTTTCCCCCTTCTCTGAAATAAGCGGCCGCAAAGCGACACGATTCCCCGAAACATCCAGGGACAGAACCTGCCAAAAAGCCATACGCTGGCCACCGTTCCAAGAATACCAACAGCCAGCATCAAGCAGCCTACGCCAATCAATCCCATACTGACTCCAATGCTTCCAAGGGTAAACATACTGATTCCCACGCCGATTAATACAAAACCAACCACATAAAATACAAATACAAGAACCACTATCACTAAAAGAAAACTGAATACGGTAGCCACAGCCCCAACTGCCAGCCCAAAGAGTCCGCCTAAAAGCCCAATCCATATGGGACAGGTAACTACTGCCAGAATAACGAGAAGAATTGTCCTGCTGTTGTCCTTCTCTCGCGGCGCTGTTTTTTCAGATTCAAACTGAAAACTGGATGGATTGCTCCTGCCGCCTTCCTTAGAATTCGTTCTGGTTCCTTCGTCTTGTTCACGCCTTCCAACTTCTTCCTTCCGACGAAATCTGGTATCTGAATAGCCGGACTCTGAATATTCTAGATCTTCCTCCGGGCCTACATCCGCTTTAATAATCCGCGCCACCTTCTCGGGAGATTCCAGCTCCTGTATAATACTGGCCTCATTTTCTTCTCCGGCGTCCTCAAAATACCCGTTATAATAGGTCAGGGCCTCCTCCCGTTCCTCCTGGGGGATATCCATCAGCAGCTTTTCAAGCTGTTCCATAAATTCTTTTCTGCTCATATAATCTCCTCTCCCGAAAACAGTAATGAAATTTTAGAAGAATAATTCTCCCATTCCGTCTTATACAGGTTTAACTGTACGCCTCCCCTGTCTGTAATCTTGTAATATCTGCGGTTCCTGCCGCCACATTCCACGTCATAAACCTCCAGGCAGTCATCCTTCTGCAGCCTCCGGAGTACCGGATACAGCGTGGATTCCGAGACCTCTATGGCCTTTCGTACATCCTGGGTGATTTTATAACCATATGTGCCGTCTTCTTCCTTACTGACAACTGCCAGTACGATTGCATCCAGAAGAGCCGCACCTGTGTTAAATACCATGCAATCACTCCTTCTTCACTATCTAATATTATTTAAAACATATTACTATTTAAAATGTATTACTGTTTTGTTGCTAATATTATATGCTATATAATATTGTTTGTCAATACAATATTATATGATTTTTTTCGTTTTTTGGAACCCCGGTTTACTTCTCTTCAAAATATTGACACACACTCTTCTCCTTGTTACAATAATGAATACTAAGGCAAAATACTAGCAGAACATGGGGAGGAAATCATCATGTACCATTGCCATATCCACTTCTATCTGATGGGGCAGGAGCGTCGCACATTTGAGATTATAAAGGAAATGTCCCCCCTTGGACATTTTACCCATGAATTCCTGGAAAGCAGCCATCCCTCCGTTGATTTGGCAGCCAAAGCCGACGTTATTCTGGCCGATATCCGACAGACGGATGTAATTCAAACACTGCAGGCATTGATTTCTGCCAAAGGCAGAGATACCCAGCTCATCCTGCTGGCGAATCAGGAGCAGATTCCGTCTCTGGAGGGCTCCTATTCTCAGATCCAAGATATCTGGAAAATGCCCCTGTCTGAGAATGAATTGCGCTTTTACTTTTCCCGCTGGCAGGAAACCTACAAAATGAGCAAAGACTTTTGGCAGACCAACCACTATTTTGAAGCTGCCATCAATAACAGCCCAAACCTTATTTGGTTCAAAGACAAAAACGGCATTCATAAAAAGGTAAACGACAGTTTCTGCCAGACCGTACATAAACCCCGGGAACGAGTAGAGGGCCAGGGCCACGCTTCTATTTGGGATGTAGAGGAGGATGATCCCGCCTGCATCGAATCCGAACGTATTGTTATGGAAAAAAAGGAAACATGTATTTCCAACGAAGTCATCCAGACCGGAGATGGAACACGGCTTTTGACCACCTACAAGTCTCCTTTGTATGACATAGACGGCAGCGTAATGGGCACGGTAGGCGTAGCAATCGACGTCACCCAGGAGCGGGCCTATGAACAGGAAATCATCCGGAAAAACCATACCTTAGAGACTATTTTTACCACTTTAGACTGCGGCGTTATGCGCCACACGATAGACGGCTCGCAGCTTCTTGGCATCAACAACGCCGCGTTAAAAATCTTAGGCTATGAATCCAGAGAAGCCCTGATGTCGGAAGGATTTGACATGATCGCAGGCTCCGTCCTGGAGGAAGACCGGAAAAAACTGCTAGACAGCATCAAAATACTGACAAAAGAAAATGACAGCGTCAGCGTTGAATACAGGGTTCAGCACAAGAATGGAGATATTCTCCACGTCATGGGCAATGTCAAGCTGGTAAAAGAGCATGGAAAACTGGTCTGTCAGCGCTTCCTTCTTGACTGCACCGCCCAGAAGCTGCAGGAAAAGAAGCAAGCCAAGCACCAGGCAGAATTAATACAGGCTCTGGGAATCGACTATAATTTTGTCTGTTTCTTTGACCTTGACACCGGCAAAGGAACTCCCCTTCGGACGGACGGCGCTTACAAAAATATGTTTGACGCCACATTTACGAAAAAGCCTTCCCTTGCAGAAAGTATGGAAACCTTTATCAGCCAATACGTCCACGAAGACGACCGAGAACCCATGCGTCAGGCCTCATCTCTGGACTGCCTGAAAAAACGTCTGGCGGACCATAAGCTCCACTATGTAAATTTCCGGACGGTCATGGACGGCCAAACGCGTTACTTCCAGATGAAAGTAGTACGCGCCGGAGCCTGGGACGGAAGTCGGGGTCTGGTTATGGGCTTTCGCAGCGTAGACGAAGAAATCCGCAAAGAAATGGAGAAAAAACATTTGCTGGAAGACGCCCTCTCTCAGGCAAACCGGGCAAGCAAAGCCAAAAGCATATTTCTTTCCAATATGTCCCATGACATCCGCACCCCTATGAACGCCATCGTAGGCTTCACCAACCTGGCAATCACTCATATCGACCGGAAGGAACAAGTGGAAGAATACCTGAAAAAAATCAATGCCTCCGGCAACCATCTTCTCAGCTTAATTAATGACATTCTGGATATGAGCCGTATTGAAAGCGGCAAAATCCATCTGGAAGAAAAGCCCTGCAGCCTGCCGGATATCCTTCACGGCCTGCGAAACATCCTTCAGGCGGATATTCGCGCCAAACAGCTGGATCTGTTTATCGATACGGTAAATGTGTTAGACGAACAGATCTATTGCGACAAGCTGCGCTTGAATCAGGTTCTTTTAAATCTGATGAGCAATTCCGTAAAATATACGCCCAACGGAGGCTCCGTCAGTCTAAGGATCATCGAAAAAAACGACGCGCCTTCCGGTTACGCCAACTACGAATTCCACATCAAAGATACCGGAATGGGCATGAGCAAAGAGTTCGTCGAGCATATTTTTGAACCCTTTGAGCGAGAAAGCAACACCTCCACCAGCGGAATTCAGGGAACCGGGCTGGGTATGGCCATTACCAAAAACATCGTGGATATGATGAACGGTACCATTCAGGTAGAAAGCGAGCAGGGAGTCGGCACAGAATTTTTAGTTTCTTTCACCTTCCAGCTGGTTCCTGAGACAAAAACACCCCCGGAGATCCCGGAATTAAAAAACTGCCGCGCTCTGATTGTAGACGATGACTTCAACACCTGCGACAGCGTATCTTATATGATGCAGCAAATCGGTATGCGGGCAGAATGGACATTATCCGGAAAGGAAGCGGTGCTTCGTACCCGCCAGGCCATTACCCGCAAAGACAGCTATCAAGTCTACATTGTTGACTGGCTCCTTCCGGATATGAACGGCGTAGAAGTTACCAGACGGATTCAAAAAGAAACCGGCGGAAATGTACCTGTCATCGTTCTGACTGCATACGACTGGTCCGACATTGAGGAAGAAGCACGGGAAGCCGGAGTCACGGCTTTTTGCAGCAAGCCTTTGTTCTTATCAGAACTAAGAAGCTGCCTTCAGTCCGTTATAAAGTCAGACGACAAAGAACATTCCTCATCGGATCAAGAGGCAAAAAACCTTCGTACCGGACGTATTTTACTAACAGAAGATACGGAACTGAATCAGGAAATTGCCGTGGCCATTTTAGAGGACGCCGGATTTGAAACAGAGGTTGCTCCAAACGGGCAAATTGCTGTGGATATGTTGTCAAAATCCCAGCCAGGATATTACCAGTTAGTGCTGATGGATATTCAAATGCCGGTGATGAACGGCTATGAAGCGGCAAAAGCCATTCGGAAATTGCCAGATCCTTCCTTATCATCCATTCCTATCATTGCCATGACAGCCAATGCTTTTGAAGAAGACCGGCAAATGGCTCTTTCCTGTGGAATGAACGGACATATTGCGAAGCCCATTGATATTGGAAAACTCTTAGCCACACTGGATCGTATCTTAACATCCGTCCAATCTTCCTAAAACCTGTAAAATAAAAAAACTGTTAAAAAAACAGCCTCGGGATACTGGTTAAAGCTCCCGAAGCTGTTTCTTTTTTACTACAAGAAAACAAATCATATGCGCGCCAAACGTCACGGCCCATGTCACCGGATAAGACAAGAATAATACGTCCATCTGCCGGAATAGGGCAAAAATCGTATAAATCCACACAATACGCAGCCCGCACGCTCCAATCATGGATACTACCATAGCCAACACGGAATGGCCCAGTCCTCTTAAAACGCCGCTCATCACATCCATCAGGCCGCAAATAAAATACATGGTACAAATAATAGAAAGCCGCAGCATTCCATAAGAGATTACCTCCGGGTCGGCAGAGTATATCCGAAGCAGCCAGTTGCCTGCCAAATATGCGCCGTTTCCCAATATCAGCCCTGTAGCTCCTACCAGTCCCAGACAGATTATGATGATTTTCGTAATACGCTTATACTGGCGAGCGCCGTAATTTTGGCTGGTAAAGCTTAATGCAGCCTGGTGAAACGTATTCATGGCTATGTAAACAAATCCCTCAATATTTGCAGCAGCCGTATTTCCGGCCATGGCAATGGAACCAAAAGAATTCACGGAAGACTGAATCAATACGTTGGATATGGAAAATACCGCCCCCTGCATTCCTGCCGGTATGCCGATTCCCGCCATCTCCTTTAGTTTCCTTGGCACAATCCGAAGTCCCCGGATATCAAGGCGATAGCTGCCTTCCGATTTTGCCAGACAGTACAACACAAGTCCCGCCGACAAAAACTGAGAAATCGCCGTGGCAACCGCCGTCCCGGCCACTCCCATATGAAACGTAATAACAAAAATCAGATTAAAAATCACATTTACAACTCCTGCGGCAAACAAAATATATAAGGGCCTTTTGGTATCTCCAATCCCTCTTAATACCGCGCCTCCGAAATTGTACACCAGCACCCCAATCATTCCCAAAAAATAAATCCGCATGTACAGTACAGACTGCCCAATCACATCCTCCGGCGTTCCCATGAGCCGCAGCATAGGCTGTGCCAGCAGCAGTCCAAGGACTGTCAGCACCGCACCCGCTCCAATAGCCGTCAAAACTGCCGTATGAACCGTATCGGAAATATCCTGCTCTCTTCTGGCTCCATAATACTTGGCCACCATTACGTTGACCCCCACAGACAAACCGATAAACAAATTCACCAGCAGATTAATCAAAGCGCTGGTGGATCCTACGGCAGCCAACGCCTGGCTCCCGGTAAAGCGCCCCACTACCACAATATCCGCCGCATTGAACAAAAGCTGCAGAATTCCCGACATCAACAGCGGCAGGGAAAACATCAAGATCTTAGGCAGCAGCGCCCCGCTGCACATATCTATTTCATAGCTTTTCTTCTTACTCCTTTGTGCCTCCAATTGATTACTTCCTTCCCAATGTCAAACATAATCACCTAACAACCGTCCTGCAAAACAGCCGCCCATAGTCAGCGGTAATACCCGTAAGGTCCGCCGCAGCACATACCTCCGCCGCAGCACAAATTACACAGAAGGTATGTAAAACATAACTTGGAACAATATCCCTCCTGTCCTGCTCCAAACCCTCCATATGGCTCCCTACGGCTATGATACCAGCCTCCGCCCCCGGAAAGCTGCTGTACCAGCTGCTGGTACTCTAAATTCCCTGGCTCCAGATTGACCGCCTGCCTGGCGTGCTCCAGAGCCGTAACATTATTACCCACTCCGGAATTGGCTATCCCAGAAAGATAAAACCACCGGGCGTCCCGTCTGGCCAAACTGTTCAAAACATTCAATGCTTCCTTATAATGGCCGCTGCGGATATAGTTTATCGCCGCCTGCTGACGTATTGTCTCCTCGTCCGCTC
Source organism: uncultured Lachnospiraceae bacterium (assembly GCA_946549035.1). GTDB lineage: Bacteria > Bacillota > Clostridia > Lachnospirales > Lachnospiraceae > 14-2. The sequence goes on from CAMNQH010000031.1 coordinate 15,816, forward strand.
CCTGGGTTTCCCGGTTCCCAAAGCCCCCGAAATCGCCAAAACCGCCGAATCCTCCAAAGCCGCCGTAACCGCCGAATCCTCCGGAATCGCTGTTTCCCGCCCGGCCATAACCGCCAAAGCCCCCGGACTGCCCCCGTTCCCGTTCGTTCATAATCTGCTGATACGCCTGCTGTATCTCTTTAAACTTCTCTTCCGCCTTGTCCTTATTGGGATTATTCACATTGGCGTCCGGATGGTATCTCCGGCTCAGTCCTCTGTATGCTTTCTTGACCTCCTCTTCTGTGGCAGTCCTGTCTATTCCCAACACCTTATATGGATCATACATGCTCTGTTCCTTTCTTTTCCCTGCGTTTTTCCTGCACCTGCTCGTACCGGAGCCAGACGCCGGAGTATAATATATTCCGCAAAATCTCCGTATATTCAACCAACGGAAGACGTTCAAATGAGCGGGAACACTCCGCCATCATCATCGTGAGCACTCCTTTGCAGTCTTCTTCAAACTGCGGCTTTTGATACCACGCTCCAAAGGGATTATAATTTCCTTCTTTTGTATCCTTTTCCACATCCTCATAGGCATCCATCAAATAGACAAATTTTCCCAGGAAAAACCCCATTCTCCGAAGCTCTCCCTCCCACTCGTCCTGTCGGAAGACAAATACCTCTCCCATAATATCTCCAAAAAGTCCGGAAGCTTCGTCCAAGTTCTTGCTGCCCCGGGTCTCGCAGTCTCCGATTCCGGCAAGACACTCCTGAATCACCCGGGCTTTTTTGGGGTATCGTTCCTTCACGGCTTCTGCGTTCCTTTTTAGCATACCCCCTAAGGCTCTTTTGGACCACTTCTTTTCATCCATCCAGTCGTCCTGGCACTTATAATACGTGAGCAGCAGATTCATATCCGCCCCATAAGCCGTAAACCTGTTTCGCCTGACCGGCTGCCGCCTGACTGGATGCATCCCGCATCTGCATTCCCCCTCTTTTGTTTCCTCTTCGTAGAGGCTGCTCAAAAGCAGCGCCAGAAACGTAAGGTCATAGCTTAAGGTCAACTGCCCCCACATCCCATAAGAATGCTTTAGCTCCCGGCACAACCCGCAATAATAGGAACGGTACAAATCAAATTCCCGAAACCTCAATTCCTGTTTATTTACAACCACATATCCAAACATAGCAAGGGCCCCCGCAGCAGCTTACAGCCGCTTTACCTCATCCAGCCAGATCCGCCCGCAGGCGTCGCTGGGCATCCTCAAATCCCCTCTTGGAGAAACTGCCACGCTGCCCACCTTCGGCCCGTCCGGCAGACAGGAACGCTTGAATTGCTGACTGAAAAATCTCCGGTAAAATACTTGCATCCACTTTAAGATCGTCTCTTTCCGGTAGATGCCGTTAAAAGCAATCAAGGCCAGGCGGAAAATCTTAGACGGCGTAAACCCAAAGCGCAGCATATAGTACAGGTAAAAATCATGGAGCTCATAAGGTCCCACAATATCTTCCGTCTTTTGGGAGATCTGGCCCTCCTCAGGCGGCAACAGCTCCGGGCTCACAGGAGTATCCAATACATCCAGCAACACGGTCCGAAGCTCTTCATCCTGGCAGATATCCGCATAATACCCAACCAAATGGCGCACCAGCGTCTTGGGCACCGATCCATTCACACCATACATGGACATATGGTCTCCATTGTAGGTAGCCCATCCCAAAGCCAGCTCCGACATATCCCCGGTTCCAATCACCATGCCGTTTTTCTGATTGGCAATGTCCATGAGAATCTGCGTCCGCTCCCTGGCCTGGCTGTTTTCATATGTCACGTCATGCACGTCCCTTGACTGGCCGATATCCTTAAAATGCACGTTCACCGCTTCCTGAATATCCACTTCCAAAAACGATGCCTTCACGCATCGTATCATTTTTACCGCATTGTCATAGGTGCGTCCTGTAGTGCCAAATCCCGGCATCGTCACGCCCCAGATGCCTCCGGGATCCAGTCCCAGCAGCTCAAAGGCCTTTACCGTAACAAGAAGGGCTAGGGTAGAATCCAGTCCGCCGGAAATCCCCACCACTGCATTGCTGCACCCGGTATGCTCCAGGCGCTGCTTCAGTCCCATGGACTGAATCGCCAATATCTCCTCACACCGCTTTTTGCGCTGCTGGACGCTCTTTGGCACAAAAGGCAGGGGCAGCACCGGACGGCTTAACTGAGTCTCTGAAAGCCCCAGTCCAAAGGGAAGCTGAAGGTAGCCCCTTCCCTGGGTAAAAAAGGTACTCATTCTTCTTCGTTCTCCAACCATCTTCTGTACGTCGATCTCCCCGTAGACCGTCTCGTTTGTAAACCGTCTGGAAGACGCAAGGATGGTTCCCCCTTCTCCGATTATATTGTGGCCGGAATATACCACATCCTGGGTGGACTCTCCCTCCCCGGCGCTGGCATAGACATACCCGCAAAACAGCCTTGCCGACTGGCCCTTCACCAAGGCTTCCCGGTAGAGATCCTTTCCGGTGGTTTCATTGCTGGCAGACAAATTTACAATCACGCTGGCCCCAGCCAATGCATGGGAAATACTGGGGGGATTGGGCGCCCACAAATCCTCGCAAATTTCAACCCCAATCTTCAATTCCGGTACTTCCTTCGTCACAAACAGCAGGCTGCTTCCCATAGGCGCCGACTGGCCTCCTGGCAGAAGAACCCCCACCGGCTCTTCCATACCGGAAGCAAAATACCTGCCTTCATAGAATTCATTGTACATAGGAATAAAGGTCTTAGGCACCAATCCCAGCACCCGGCCCTCTCCCAAGGCTGCCGCCACATTATATAATTTCCCCTCATGCATCAGGGGAAGCCCTACAAAGACAATTCCGTTATGTCCTCTGGTACGGGCTGCAATCTCCATCAGCTGCTCCCTGACCTGTCTCAGCAAAAGCTCCTGCAAGAACAAATCCCCGCAGGTATATCCGGTAATGCAAAGCTCCGGAAACACCAAAATAACAGCCCCGCGGCCAAAAGCCTCTTCCATTTTTTCACAAATGACTTCTTTATTGTATATTGGGTCGGCAACCTTAATTTTTGGCGTGATTGCCGCAGCTTTTACAAATCCATGTCTCACGTTATAATCTCCTTTAATTCTTCCGGGGTAAAGGTATAGTTGGTATTGCAGAAATGGCAGTTCACTTCAATGGGTTTCCCCTCCTGAATCATCTCCCTTATCTCCTGTTCCCCAATACTGACGATCGCTTTTGTCACACGCTCCTTAGAGCAATTACAGAAAAAGCGGGCCGGGATCCGATCCGTAATCTGAAGCTCCAGATCCCCTAATAAAAGTTCCAGCAGCGTCTCCGGCGTATGCCCCTGCTCCAGTAAAGCAGTTACAGAATCCACCGCCGTCACCTTTTGCTCCAGGCGGCTGATCACCTCCTCCTCTGCAAAAGGCATTAACTGAATGATAAACCCTCCGGCCTGCTTCACCGTATTATTTTTTTCCATCAGCACTCCCAGTCCAACGGCGGAAGGCACCTGCTCGGAAGCTGCAAAATAGTAAGCCAAATCTTCCGCAATCTCACTGGTGGAAAGCTCCGTCTGTCCTCCATAGGGCTCCTTTAATCCCAGATCCTTGATGACATGCAAAAATCCGGGGCCCAAAGCGCCTGCCACATCAAGCTTCCCCTTCTCATTGGCAGAAATCAGCACATCCGGCACCAAGGGGTATCCCTTGACAGTCCCCTTAGCATCCGCCGTCACAGTGAGCCCTTTCATAGGGCCGCTGCCTCTCACCTGAATGGTAAGGATATCTTTATCCCCCTTCATCATGACTCCCATCATAGCGCCTCCAGATAACAGCCGCCCTAACGCCGCCGTCACCACCGGACTGGTATTGTGGCAGCTTCTGGCTTTCTCCGTCAGCTCCCGGGACGTAATGGCAAACGCCCGAATCTGTCCCTTGGCCGCCACTGCCCTTACAATATAATCTGTCATATTCACGCCTGTTTTATCCCCCTTTTTCCAAATTCCCTGGCTATCACATAAATCCTCTGGCTGTCCCCTCCGGGGGCTTCTTTTGTAAACGCGTCGTAAAACGTTACAAACTCCATCCCCGCCTCTTGCAGCAGCCGCCTGATATCCTCCAGATCATAGCCTCTCTGATAATGGGTCTCCTGATATTTCCGGTAAAGCTCTCCTTCTTCCCGTACAAACAGGGTCAAATCATATTCATTGATCTGCTCCGCCTTATGATAATAATTTTCCCATATAAAGCTGCCCGATTCCCGATTTTCACAAATCACCGTATCTCCCAGCACCATTTCATATTTATACAGTGTGTTAAGGTCAAATATAAATATTCCTCCTGGATCCAGATAATTATTTACCAGTGCAAATACCTCCCGCAGCTCGTCCTCTTCTAATATATAGTTTATGGCATCGCAAATGCTTACCACTGCAGCCACGGTTCCGTACAATTCAAATTCCCGCATGTCCTGGCAAAGGTACAAAATCCCTTCCGCCCCTTGCTCCATGGCCGCCTGAAGCATTTCCTCAGAGCTGTCCACGCCAATCATATCGTAGCCTCGCTTTTGCAACAGCCGGGTCATCTTACCGGTGCCGCAGCCTAAATCCAGCACAATGCCATCTTTTACGCCATATTCCTGCAGCAACCCTGTTACATAAACTTCCCATTCTTCATAGGGGACATTGTCCATGAACAGGTCGTATACCTGGGCAAACCCTGTATATGCCCGCATTGCTGATCACCCTTTCTGACCTTGGTCTCTGGAACGTAAGGTTCCTCTCTCCCGGCCTGTTTGTCACATAATAGTCTAGCATTTCCCTTATTTTCCGTCAAGGATTCTCCTGTAAAAATTGGGAGGTGAAATCTTCCCAATATTCGTAGGGAAGCATATGATACAGCTTGCGGATGGCAGCCCGCTGGCTTTTGTAAATCTTTGCAAGCCTGCGTTTTTGGTTATACACCTCTTTTTCCATTTCCATAAGATCATAAGGAACCTTATCGTCCACATAATAAGTTCCGAACCAAAACAGCTTTGCCTTGCATCCAGTTTCCTGATACATCTTTTTCACGCTTTCGTGAGTCATCTTATGCTGCGGATGTCCATACTCTCCTTTTTCATTATGGGTCGCCACCAGCTCCCAGTCCTGATAGCTTAGAATCTCCTTCAGATCTGATTCTATCTTTTGACGCCAGAATTTCCAATCGCTTTTCCTTTTACCGATTTTATCTGGATAGGACAGAATCAATCCCTGGTCCCCGGTTTCTTTCAGGACGCGTTCAAATTCTGCCCTGCGGATCTTATCGTATCCCCGGGTCAGACAAACCACCAGGTAATCTTCCTCCAGCAAATGCTTCCCGCCCCAAAGCAGTTCATCGTCAGGATGTGCAACAATCATGACTTTTTTATAATTTTCAAGATGCAGCCTGTCTAAATCTGCAGCCGTTACTTTGGGTAAATTAAGATACGGATACAGCATTACCACTGACGCCAGCAAAAAAAGAAACGCTATTCCTCCCACACCTCCCAGAGCCAGATACCATACCCATCTCTTTTTTGCCGTTTTACGCCTGCTGTGCTCTCGATTACAAAAGGGCCCTCGCCCCATAAATATCACTTCCTTCTCTCTCTGATCTTGGGATGTTACCACATTTCAACAAATGAGCTTCATAATTATAGCACGAACCATAAGCAAAACGCAGGTCGGGAATCCATAGTAAACTATTCCCGACCTCATTTTTACCTGTATGAACTTTTTTATGAATCTCACATCAAAAACATCATTTTCTCCTCCCGAAATGCAAGATAATCCGGAAGCCCCTTCTCTTCGATCTCCTGCTGACGCTCCCGCTGCAAAAACCAACAAATACGCTCCTGGCTAACCTCCCCCCACTCCGGCCGCAGATAATAATTGCATTCAAAGGGCAGCTTTGCCACACTCTCCAAACAAACCTTCAGACAGTTCTCCTGCCGTTCTCCCCATACCGGCACAAAATCATGGGCACGGTAACCGATCCAGCCAGCCTCTTTGGGAACCTCCTGCCTGGTTTGAAGCATGATTCCCCAATCCAAAGCCTCCAGAAGATGACGATTCACCCGCCTGATTCTGGAAAAATTCTTACACCCGGTAAGCCTGGCCGCCTCCCGGTATCTGGGACGCTGAAAAATCTCTTTTGTTTCACCGAAAATCACATCTTTTCCCTGGTCCATCACCAACAGCTCCTGGCTGAACCGATAGATTTCATCCCGGCTGTGGGACACTAAAATCACAGTCCCGGCATAATCCTTTAGCATTTCCGCCAGCTCCTGCTGCAGCTGATCCTTTAAAAATACATCCATGGCGGAAAAAGGCTCGTCCAATAAAATCGCCCCTGGCTCATAAGCCATAATCCGGGCAAGGGCCGTCCGTTGCTGCTGGCCTCCGGACAATTCTCTGGGAAAATGATGCTCCAGCCCCGAAAGCCGGAATGTTTCTATCATTTCTCCCACACGTTTTCGCTTTTCTTCCCGGCTTCCTTTTATCCCAACGCCAATGTTTTCCGCCACCGTCATGGTTGGAAACAGGGCGTAATTCTGAAACAAATAGCCAATATTTCGTTTTTGAGGCTTTACATCTTGTTTTCTTTGGGAGTCAAACAACACCTGCTCCCCCAGGCGAATCCACCCTTCCTGGGGCTTCTCAATTCCTGCAATGCATTTTAACGTCATGCTTTTTCCGCATCCGGAGGCTCCTAAAATCCCGATCCGGTTGGAAGCTCCATGAAATTGTACCATAAGCTGAAACGCTCCCAGCCTCTTTTGAATCTTTATGTCAATCCCCATTTTTGCTCCTTCTTAGGCCTATAAGGACTTGTCCATTCCTACCAGCGCCGTTTTGACCTTCCTCCTTTTGCCATGCCCAGGTTCATAAAAACTACCGCGGCAAACGCCAGGAGCAATACGATCATCACCCAAAATCCCGCCGTGCCGTAATCTCCATCCTGTATGACCATGGCAATCTTTTGGGAAATCGTTCCTGTCTTACCGGGAATATTTCCCGCTACCATAGAGGTGGCCCCATACTCTCCCAATGCCCTGGCAAAGGTGAGAATCGTACCGGAGACAATTCCCGGCCCGGCGGAAGGCATAACAACCTTCCAGAAAATCTTTGTTTCTGACATTCCCAGCGTCCGGCCCGCATAGACCAGATTGATATCAATTTGCTCCATGGCTCCCCGGGCATTCCGGTACATCAATGGAAACGCTATCACTGTGGCTGCCAAAATACATCCTAGCCAGGACTGAACCACCTTCACGCCAAAAGATTCTGAAAGAAACAGCCCCAGGGGCCTGCGCATTCCAAAGACAAGCAGCAGAAGAAACCCTGCAGCCGTGGGGGGCAGCACCATAGGAAGCGTCAAAATCCCATCCAGAACTGCCCGGCCCGCGCCCCCAAGCTTTTGACTTTTCCGGGCTGCAAAAATTCCCAGAAAAAAGGAAAGGATCGTCGCCACAACACCTGTTTTCAGAGAAATCCACAGAGGGCTCCAATCCAGTTTCGTTACAATATCCGCCATTGTATCCATATCTATTCCACATCCGTATCAAAATAATAAGACTCAAACACTTCCTTTGCCTCCTGGGACAACAGAAAGTCCAGAAACTGTTTCGCCGCCTCTCTTTGGTTCTCCCCGGCTTCTTTATTTTTTATTCTGGCAGCCGGATACAGAACCTCCCCTGTCAGCTCTGCATCCACAAGCTCCAAAATCTTTAGCTCCTCCTCATAGCCATAGATATCGGAATAATACGTAGTCCCCACTTCACAAGAGCCCTCCAGGACGGCAAGAAGCACCTTGCTCACATTGTCCTGCTCACTGATTACAACTCCTCCTAAAGCCTGGGACACCTGCTTTGTAGTAATAGCAGAAGGATCTTCCCCCGTTAAAATTCCCTGATTTAACAAGGCCTGTCTGGTATATCTTCCTACCGGAACGCTTTCTCCTGCAAGGGCGATGCTTGTTGCATCTTTTAAGGAAGAAAGTCCCCTTGCTTTAGTGCCGCTGTCTTTTCTCGTCACAACCGCCACCTGATTATTCACTATATTCCTGCGGCTGTTTTCTTCCACAAACCCTTCCGCCTCCAGCTGATCCATCTGGTTTGGAGATGCGGAAAAAAATATATCACAAGAAAATCCTTCTTTTATCTGCGTCATTAAGGTGCCGGAGCTTCCCACATTATAAGTAATCGTTACATTGGGATGATCTTTTTGAAATATTCGGGCCAATTCCGTCATTACGGTATCCAAGCTGGCTGCAATAAAAATCTGTATCTCTACGTTCTCTTCTTTAGCTTTCCCCTGATTCTCATTTCCCCCAGTAGTCTGCTTTCCTGCTTCAAGGTCTCCCCTCCCGCAGGCCGACAGACATAAAAGCCCCGCCAATACAAACGCCAGCAGCTTGCGTTTCGTCCCATCCGCTTCTTGGACTGCTTTATGAAATCCCTGCATGTATCCCTCCTACTTGCCAAACCCGCAGTTGGGGAACGTGCAAACCGGGCAGGACAAGCAAAGACCGCCTTCTCCCAGACAGTCGATGTCCTCCTTTGTAAGACGCTCACCCGCCATAACTCTGGGAAGCACCAGGTCAAATATCGTTCTTTTGGCGTACATGACGCAGCCCGGCAGCCCTAAAATAGGAATATCTCCATAATAAGCCAGTAAAAACATAGCTCCCGGCAGCACCGGAGCTCCGTAAGAGACAACAGAAGAGGCTACGCTTCCAATGGCTCCCGGCGTTTTGTCGTCGGGATCCACGCTCATGCCTCCGGTGCAGATAATCATATCCGCTCCGGCCTCCAGCAGCTTTTTGATTCCTCCGGCAATCTGCTCCACCTCATCATTGCTGACCTCATGGCCTATTACTTCCACATCGTACTCTGAAAGTTTCTCCAAAATCACGGGGGTGAAGGTATCCTGGATTCTCCCATAATACACTTCATTCCCGGTAGTCACAATCCCAGCCTTCTTTTTTAGAAAGGGCTTCAGCGCAAAAATCGGCTCCTGCCCTCCAATGGCTTTGGCCGCTTCCATTTTTTCTTTTTCTATTACAAGGGGGATAATCCTTGTGCCTACCAGCTTATCTCCTTTTTTTACTGGGAAATCTCCATGTCTGGAAGCAATCATCATCTCCCCTAAGGCATTGATCTGGTTTAACTTTTTCCGGTCAATTTTAAAAAGCCCGTCGCACTCTGCCACCAGCTCGATTTTCCCCTCCTTAACGGGAGTAGGTCGCATAAATTCATTTTTGCATATTTCATACAGAATCTGGGCCCCTTCATTTTCATGGAGCATGGTTTCATCCTTTTCCCAGATATAGACGTGATCTTTTCCCACGCTTAGCAGAACTGGAATATCCTCTTTTGTAATGACATGGCCCTTTTTAAAAACCACATCTTTGGTTACGCCTTTGATAATTTGCGTAATGTCGTGGCAAAGGATTTGTCCTACGGCGTTTTGGGTTTTTATTTGTTTCATGGGGACGACGCCTCCTTCTGTCATGGTATGATATTTTTCATAATACTCGTTTCCTTCTAATTCTGCAAGGGGTTTCCCTGCATCCAGAATACGATTTTACAGCATCCCTTCTCTTTCCTCCAGCATCATGCCCCATGAAAAGGTTTTATTTTAATCCTTTCATCATGCGGGAGGAAAGCAGACATTCATCCCCATTGACCATGTAAATCACACGATTTTGAAAATCAATCTCCCTGATATTGTCCTTATTCACCAAAAATGAGCGGTGGCAGCGATAAAACCGCCCATCCACCTCTTTTTCTATCTCTTTGATTTTTCCCAAAAATTCCATCTGACGATTTTTACAATGCAAAATAATCTTATGCACATTGGGAGAGGTCTCAAAGAAGAGAATATCGTCATAATCTACGGTAAATACCTTTTCATTCACCTTCACGGAAAATTTTACATGCACCTTATTATTTACAGACGCAAATCTTTGATTTGCCTTTAGAATGCAATCACAGACTCGTTTTCCCAATTCTTCCGGGGCGTCCTTCAAAATAAAATCCAATGCCTCTAATTTATAAATGAAGGTCATATAGCTCATTTCGGAATGGGTTGTAACAAAAATAATAAATCCCCTCGGATCATATTTTCTGATTTCCTGTGCCAGAGTCAAGCCTGTCATATCCGCACCTAAGGCAATATCCAGAAAATAAATTCCAACCTCTTCTGTTTCTTTCACTTTTTCGAGAATCTCATGGGGATCTTCAGAAACACAGCTAAGCTCCATATCCAAGTCTTCCATAAGGATAAAATTTTCAACCACCTGCTGCATTTTATCTCTTTCTGCTTCTATATCTTCACATATATATATTTTTAACATGCCGCCATTTCTCCTTACCATAGTGAAAACAAAGCTTTTTTCTGTACCAGAGACATTTCTTTTTTGATATTATAGGAAGGCCCAAAATTTGTCAACAATGTTTCAGGCCTTCATAAGCTCCAAAAATGTATCTTCCAGCGTTTCCCCTGCCTCATAAAGTCCTGTCATTACCACATTGTGGGACACCAGTAATTTCGCCACGTCGTTCTTTTCCCTAGGGTCAATCTCAATTCGTACCTCCTGCCGATTCTGTGACACCACATAATATCCATGTTTTTGAAGAATTTTTTGTGCGGCTTCCGTATCCAGGCTTTCAATTACATAAGTTATCTTTTTCGCCTTCCTGTCATTATGGAAATCCATAAACTGAATTACTTCGCCTTGTTTGATTATAATCGCCCTGTCGCACATTTTTTCTAATTCACCCAATAAATGGCTTGAAATCAACACCGTAATATTTTTTTCCTTTGCGATGTTCCTGATATATTCCCGAACTTCATAAATTCCTTCCGGGTCAAGTCCATTGGTAGGTTCATCCAATATTAAAACGTCCGGATCCTTTAATAGCGCCTGGGCAATTCCTAATCTCTGTCTCATGCCAAGGGAATATGCCTTGACATTTTTATTTGCAGCATCCTTAAGCCCCAACAATTCCAGCAATTCTCCCACCTTCTTTTTTGCCACGCCGTTTAGCCCTGCAAAATACATCAGGTTTTGATAGCCCGTGTTGTATGGATAAAAACTAGGCGTTTCAATCATGCATCCAATATCCTTGACGCCGCTTACATCCACTTCCCCGGTATATTTTCTGGTCAATCCCACTAAGATTTTCATAATACTGGTTTTTCCGGCTCCATTGGGACCAATCAGCCCAACAATCTCCCCTCTCTTCAACTCAAAGGACACATTATTTAAAATCTGAAAATCTTTTGCTCTTTTACTGACATTGTTTACTCTTACTACGGTATTCATATTCCATCCCTTCCTAATTCTGTGATTGAAATTATCTTTTTTCCTTACAACTTCATATTAAAAATCCCTGCGCAATTATAATTATAAAACAAACATCATTGTTTTTATCCTTTCTGTCTTAAACGCCCCTTTTTAAATCATAAGCGTGGTCTTCTTGCCAATTTTTTTACGATGGAGTATAATATATTTTATGTCTACATTCCGCAGGCACAAATGACATAAACTATGGGACTTTAAGGAGTTTTTTATGCTTGGATTATATTTGATTGATTCATTCGTTACTGCAATTATGATGGTTTGTGATATCTTCATATTAACACACCCAAAACTTTCCATAAAAAAATACCTTGTACTCTTTGTGTCATTTTTCACACTGTTTTTTATCCTGATATATTTTACATGGTATCCCCTAATCTTTGTGGTACTGGCAATAAATTCTTTCCTGTTAGTGAATTTCACCAAGAAATTTTATTCCTTTTTCTATGTTCCCTTTGGTTATATTGTAAACTGCGTTTTAGCCAATGTAACAGGGCTTTTATTTAATATACTGTGGGATATCACTGTCCAAGAATTAAACGCCGATATTGTAATTACCATCATCTATTTCATCTGCACAATCACAATCAGCTGTCCCGTTCTTTACCTGGTTCGGCGATTGCTTCAAAAATATCTTATTGATATTTTTGAAAATATGAGTAAAAAGCTGCTTACTTTAATCGCTTTCATGCTTTTGCTTTGTGCCGTTATGATTCTCACCATGGCTTCTTTTTTTGATAACATAGATATTACCCACAGAGAATATTTTTTAATGGCCTCTTCTCTTGTCCTTTATTCTCTGTTCACAATAAGTATGATTTTTATCGTGCTTCACACAACCAAAAAAAGCTACGAAGCCCAGAAAAAAGTGGAATATCTGGAAAATTTAAATGAATACACCAGAAACCTGGAAATGGTATATGAAAACCTGCGTTCTTTCAAACATGATTACATCAATATCATGGCTTCTCTTGCCGCCTATATTGATGAGAAAAAGTATCAAGAACTGGAAACTTTTTTCTACGAATCTATTTTACCAATGCAAAAAAACCTTACACAAAAAAATGGAGCATTGAACAACTTATTACGTGTTAAAATATTGGAGCTGAAAAGTATTTTATATACCAAACTGCTTTTAGCCGTCAATCAGGACATCGAAGTGAATATTGACATTCCAGACGAAATTGACTCCATTGACATGGATTCAGTGGACCTAATCCGAATGCTTGGCATTTTTCTGGATAACGCCATAGAGGCATGTCTGGAAACAGAGCATCCTGTCATTCATTTTCATCTGGGCAAAATGAATCAGGATACCGTATTTATCATATCAAATACATTTATTGACAAAGGGCTTTCTGTAGCGCAGATGCACAAAAAAGGCGTGACCACAAAAAAGGCCGGACATGGGATCGGCCTTTATAATGTGTCTGAAATTTTAAACCGCTATGATACTATTTACCATGAAACTTTAATCCAAGACGGCTTATTCATACAGCAAGTTCAGATATCATAAATCCTCCATAGGTACATATTTATGGGAATCATCTGCCCCATCAAAGCCCAGGCCGTTTCCTATAAATCTTTTTTCTCCATGAACGTCATGCCAATGATTGAAAATACCATGCCGGTAACCACAAACACCGCAATATTTTTGATACTCCAATCCTGATACATCAGAAATTGGTCAGATAAGCAAAACAGCACATAATCCATTACGTTTCCCAGGGCGGTTATTTTCTGCCCTATCATCTGTAAAAGCCCCGGCATAATCCAAAACAGTATCATCAGATAAATAAAAGGCGTTATGGTTGTCTGGCAAAAACAGATCAGCATTATGGCCGTCGCTCCTATGGCAAAACCATAAATCATATAAATCAGGATTTCTTTTCCAATGATTCCAAGGAGCATGGCCGCTGTATAAGGCTGTTTACAGAGGATCCATGCCATATCGTATAGGACCCCGCCCCAGAAGCCAATCACCATACTGACAAGAGCTATGCTCACAATTTTTGCGGTGATAATCTGGATTCTAGTGCTCCTGGAGGTAAAAACAAAGGTCGCTGTTTTCAAATCAAATTCTTCTCCCAAACTCTTTGCCGCCAAAAACATAATTAAAATACTGGAAAAGTTTCCAAAGAATGCAATGACGTTGTGCACCCCAAAGCTTTCCGGGAAGGTATACGCGCCGTACGCCATTCCTCCCCCCATAACCAACACCAGAATCAGTCCTAGCAGGAACTCTCTCTTTCTCAACAATTTCACAAATTCCAACATTATAACGTCAACTGTCTTTTTCATAACTATGGCCATCCTTTCGCAATCATTTATGATGTAAGCTCATTATACGCTGTTTTTATTCCTGCTCCTGTTTTTTTCTTAAATGAGCGTAAATCTGTCGTAAGCGTAAAAATAGATATAGGTTGCCCTTCATATCGCCTATCTTACTACTTGTATATTGCAGCCATATTCTGGATTTTACTCTTGATCTCTGTGCGGATATGCAGCGGCTCAAGGCATTCACATTTATCTCCAAAACCAAGAAGGATGTCGTAATAATAGTCGTTTTCAATAAATGGAAATTTTACAATGTAATGCTGGTCATCATCTGGCGCAATGCGGTCATAGGAACAATATTCAAGTACCCTGTCCAACACTGATTTATGAATGCGAATTTTAATTTCTGTTTGCATGGTTTCCGCCATATCCTGGAAATCCAAAACCGGCTTTTGATACTCTCGCGGAATAAAGGTTTCCTGCTTCATTTGCAGCTGGGACATACGGGATAGCTTAAACAGACGGTAATCATTTCTGCTATAGCAATACCCTTGAACGTACCAATGACTGCCTTTTAATACAAGCTGATATGGTTCAACGATCCGTTGGGTTCCATTTCCATGGTGGGCCGTGTATTCAAAACACAGAAGCTTATGATGCTCCAATGCCGTTTTTATCACTTCTAAATATGGTTGTATTGTTCGATTGCCTATCCACGGACTTAAATCTATACAGATTTGATTGATCTTTATTTCAATTTCTTTCCCTTTCTCGGCAGGAACAAAACTTTTCACCTTTGCAAGAGCGTTTGCCAGTTCTTCGCCTTGCACCATATTTGAAAGGCCAGAAAGCCCCATCAAAATTGCAGAAAGATCCGCCGTCGAAAAAACCTTTTTATCTATCTTATATTCCGGCATGATTTCAAAGCCGCCGCCAACACCTGATATAGAACGAATGGGAATCCCTGCCAGATTGATTGCTTCTATATCGCGGTAAATTGTGCGCATCGAAACCTCAAACATATCTGCTAACGCTCGCGCGCCTATACGCTTTTTATCCAAAAGGGTCATAATAATGCTAACAAGCCTGTCAACTTTCATTTGGCAGCCGCCTTTCCATCATTTTTTATGAAATAAGTGATTGCAAAACGCAAAACTTGGCTGAATATTCTGAAAATATATTTCAGGAAAAGACATTTGCACCATGAAAATGAGACCATAGAACACAGGAGGGCTTAACCCCGACTGGGTTCTGCTTTATTGGGCTCATTGGAATGCTTGGTGCAACAGACTTTTCCTGAAATATATTTTCAGAATATTCTCACAACTTTGAGTTTCGCAATTATCTAACCTATTATTTATGAAGTATAATAGATTATTGCCATATTGTTGTCAACAATCAGGTGATATCATAAAGTCGTAAACAAATCAAACACGAAAGAAAATGGAGGAAATTATGTTCACAGTCTATGTATACCTTCTTGACGCCTTGGCCGACTGGGAGCTGGGGTATGTTACGGCAGAATTATCTTCCGGACGTTTTTTCAAAAAAGACGCCCCGAAGATATCCGTTCAAACAGCCGCCATTTCCATGGATCCTGTCAAAACAATGGGTGGATTCACCATTGTTCCTGATTGCGTCGTTGGGGATATTGCAGTAAACGAAAAAAGCGTACTGCTGTTACCGGGAGCAAGTACTTGGGAAAACCCCAAGCATGACGTTATAATTGAAAAAGCGGGCGAATTGCTTCTTGCAGGGGCTACGGTATGCGCCATCTGCGGCGCCACTGCCGCCCTAGCAAATGCTGGTCTGCTGGATCAAAGACGGCACACCAGCAACGGGGCAGGTTATCTTGAAATGGCCTCCCCCAGCTACAAAGGACATGACTTCTATGTTGACCAACTCTCCGTCGCGGATCACAACCTGATTACCGCAGGTTCTACAGGCGCCCTGCTGTGGGCAAAGCAGATTATAGAAGAATTGCAGGTTTTTCAGACGAGTACCTTAGACGCATGGTATACGTATTTCCATACCGGAGAAGCGCAACATTTTTTTACTCTTATGGAAACCTTGTCAGAAAATCATGAAGTGCTTAAGGGGTGATACTGCTCTTGAACAGCATCATAAATAATGACGTAATGTAAGGGGCAAGAGCCCCCAAAATAGGGCATCCGTTTTTCTGAGGACGTTTTTCACAGCAATCTTACAGATCATCGGTTCGGATGCCTTTTTTCTTCTTTTGAAACGATTTTTGCGCCCCCTGTATCATGCAATCCTCCGGCTTTACCACACCAATCAGCAGAGATGAATCTTTGTCGTGATATTTATAATTCTCAAATGCTTTCTGTGGATTCTTATTGGCATAGCAGTATTTACAGCCATTCATGCAAGTATCATAAGCCCCTATGTCCCGGCTTTCGATGGAATGACAGCCCTGCCGTGCTCCTTTATGTTTTAAATCCTTGAATGTAATATTGTTGGCATTTCCCAAAATTTCAAGCGTCACGCAGCCGGAAGAATGAATATGATAATGGGAAAAATCATCGTTTCTTCCGCAGGTCTGAATAAAAATATCGTTTCTTCTCGCAATCTCTCCAAGGCCCCGGGCCAGTGCGTCCATATCCTGACTAGATAGTGGAATAAGCTCTGGCATATTGCTTTCCAATTTTTTACGTGATGCCTTTTGGCCATACATTTCCACAAAGTTAAAAATGCACCGGTCAATGTAAGGAGAAAGCACTTTCGCCATCCCCTCAAAGGTTTCAAAATGTCGTTTCATGGTGTATTCCTTTGTCAGCAGAACAGGATCATATTTCCATGCAATACGTTGTTTTCCCACAAGCTCAGACAACTTTATCAAGGTTTCCATGCTTTCCTCTATGCCTGGAACACCCGGCTCAATATCTTTTCCATAAGCTGTAATCGTATAGTAGAAATAAGTATTGAAACGGTCTGTAATCTCATGCAGGCGCGGCAGTATGGGCTTGTAATTCTTAGAGCAGAAAACAACGCAGTCCACCACGTCCGGGGTCAGCTCATAGCGTGTTACTTTATTTGGGAAAAGTGGATTGCGTGAAAGTACATATCCCTCCCCAAAGCGGTTCAACAGCCATTCTGTATAATATTGGACGGTATCTGTCCGTCCTCCTGTATGAATAATCATTTTTACCTCCATTTTACCAATCGCCAAAATACAGCCTATTATTTACCAGACGCCAGCTCAATCATATCCTTATCTTCCAATTCTGCCTTAGCTTCAATGTCAGCATTGGCGGCAGGCAGAATCATGCTCTTTGTATATTCTCTACCAGTGTCTGTAAAATGGATCATTTTATTCCGACAGTCATTTTCTGCTTCTGTCAGCGACAAATACCCAAAAATCTTTATTCGACATAATGCAAGGAATATGCTATACTTGTAATCGCGTAAGACATGCAAAAACAGTGAAAGGCGGTGAGCCTGTGGCTAAAAAAAGCAAATATCAATTTGATAGTAAAATTCATATATATCGGGCTACAAAGAGGATGACACAACAAGAGCTTGCTGATTTGGTGGGTGTATCAAGACAGACAATTATGCAGCTTGAACGAAATCGTTATAATCCCTCTATGCTCCTGGCATACAGTATTGCAAAAGTATTTGGGGTTACGATTGAAGATCTATTTGACTTTAGGGAGGAACATTAAATGGTTGAATGGTTGAACAATTTATTTGACAGCAGAATTTTTATGAAAATAAACGCAGGGTTTGGTTTCCTGCTTTTAGGCTTTTTCATATACTTTTATTTTTCGAAAGAGGGAAAAGATGAAAGAGGGCGAGGGCTTATTGCTACGGCTTCACTGATTTCTTTTGCTGTGTTATTTTTTCTCATGAATATTTTCGGATATCTCTTAACATGGTCTATGGATAACATCGTCCGGTTAGCAAATGGGGTGCAGACAGTCTATACCCTTTTTCTTTTAACGGCTGATATTGTATTGCTTATTTTAAGAAAAGTCAGATAATTTTCTTACACACTTAGTAAGCCATGCTCATAATTTCCTAAAGGAGCATGGTATTTTTTTCTCTTTTTAAGTATGAAATACTTGACATTTAAAAAGAAATAAATTATATTATGTAGGAAAGTGATTTACACTTCACAAGGATATATCATCAAGCAGCAACAAACTGGGATTTGTATTTTAAAATTTTTTTATTAATAGCAGGAGGAAACAAATCATGTATACTTATAAAACAGAAATCTTAACAGTAGGAACAAAATGGTTTTCCGACAAAGCAGATGCAAATGACATAAATGCATTGGACCGTCTACTTAATGAAAGAGCTGCTGATGGATGGGAACTTGTAACATACGATTATATGGCAACATCCGTGCAGGTTAAAGGAGCATTTGTTATTACATTTAGAAAGCAACCGTAACTTTATATACAATGTAAGACAAATCCAGTTTGTAGAATTGCAGCCAAAAGTAAAGCAAGGGCTGGAACTAAGCCAGCCCTTACTCTGCTCATAATGGAGAAATCCCTTCCCTTTTTTGTATTCCTCTTTGTCAACAATAATTTTCATTCTCGTCCTCTCTTTGCTTTCTATTGCCAATGCTTGTAAATTTTTCCAAGCGATAATGCTGCTCGTGATCCAGCTCTTTTATTCCATTTTTATACTCATATCCCTTTTTTCGATAAAATTCTACTGCAGTAATTGATGCAGGAATTTCTATTCTTTCTGCTCTTAAAAACAGCAAATCGGATTCAAGGGTATCAATGATATAGCTGCCAATTCCCTGCCCATGGAATTCTGGCAGCACAAAAATCGTAAGTAGTATACTTTCCGTAGGACTTCCCCAAAAGCTTGATATAGACCCAACGCCCACAATCTTATCTTTATTCCAAAACACATACACATGTGCATATTCTGCAACACCCTTAAACCAATTTACATCATGCGTTGCAGAAAGATTCGCTATTGCTTCTTCCCCATAATCTTTCACATTGACTTCTTTAAAATTTCGGATAATCAAATTGACAATTTCTTCTACATCTTCTTCCTGATAAGGCTTGGCAATAACCTCTGTTCCATTTGATAATTTCATAAAAAACTCCTTTCCAAACAAAAAATGCACTTAAACATACAATATGTCCAGTGCACTTCTAAAATCATCGGCTATTACAAGCATTCTATCATAATTACTACTTACACCTACAGATTTATATGCACAGACATATCAGACCTACCTGAGTAACTGTGCATCCAATCAAACACCAATTACTTCCAGGTATGTCCATAATACATGTACATATAATTCATTGTAAAATGTAAGTTCTGCATCTCCATGTTCTCCTAAACTTTTATAATAACCTATCATAATTCCATTTATATGTCAAGAAATCTGAAAGATATGTTCCACATTATCGCAGTTGATTTATATGGAAATGTAATCCATACAAGTACAATCCCCCTTTCTTATTCCAGCTTCTTACCGTCTGACTCTTTGATAATTCATGCAACCAGCAGAAAATTTCTGCGGTTGCATGAAAGGAAGATTAATCTGTGGCTCTCAATCGTTCCACAATGCTTTGCTTTTCCAAATTCATAAAACAGATATATGGGATCAGGATTGCAAAAGCAATCAAAATCGGTGTGCAGATCACAAGGGGCATGAGCGTGAAATGGAATGTGGAGAAGCCTCCGGCCACCACTGCACGAACAATGACACCCACTGTTAATGAACCAAAAATGTAGGATGCAGCCAAAGTCATTCCTCCGTAATAAAGCCCCTCAAACATGAGCATTTTCCGCAGCTGTCGTTTTGTCATTCCAATACTCTGGATCATAGCAAATTCTCGTTTTCTTGTGATAATTGCCGTTACCATGCTGTTTACAAAGTTCAGGATACCAACCAGGGCAATAATAATGCTGATCGTATATCCCATAACAGCAGCAGAACGCGTTTCCGTTTCATATTGCTTCACCATTGTCTGTCTGGAAACAATGTTCATTCCAACGGAGCTGCTTTGTTGATAATCCATTAACAAGGAATAAGCTTCATTCAAACTTTCGTCCATAACATTAAAATAGAATTTTCGCAGGTTATTTTCCGGCCATAGTTCCTGAAAGATGTCTGCCGGTATTACAAGCGGCAGATCAAAGACGGGGTTACTGCCATCCACCATTGGCTGCAATGGCAGTAACACAGCCATCACCTCAAATTCCCTGTCGGCTATTCTGATTTTCTCCCCAACGGAATAGGTAGGAATATCATTCCCTGCTTCAATCGCCGGACCGATTGCCAGACAATAATTGCCCGACGCAAATTTTTCTGCGTCAAAGTATCCGGATAAAAGGTAATTGTCATTTGTGGCTGCATCTAAAATAATTCCGTCCGCACCATAGACCGTATAACTGCCGCTTTTACCTGCAAGCGCAAGATCAAACCCCTCTTTCCATGCCGGGAAGGTTGGGTCATAGGAGGAAAACTCTTCCAGACGTTCTTTGGTATAATATTTTTTCAGGTTGTTTCGTGACTGTTCGCTGATTATAAGGTCTACTTCTCCGGAATATAACCGTCCCGTTTCCTCAACAGTTCCCAAAGCCTCAATATCAGAAAGCAATTCGCCGCTAATCGTCTGGCTTTTTGGATTGTATCCGCCGGAAACGTTGTTCGTTGCATCGTCTATTTCATAGTCGGACACAGTTAGATCCATCAGATATTTCTCTACATCAAAGCTGGCGTTTCTTGCATAGAAGAAATTCATTAACACAAGCCCCAATGTAAGGGAACAGATTACCATAACTGTCCGTTTTCGATTACGCCACAGGTTTTCCCATGCCATTTTGGAAAGGGAAGCACCGCTTTTTGATTTCTTGATTTTCTTCTTATTGTTGGGATCAGCATCTGTATAGCGCAATGCTTCCATTGGCGACACTTTTCCCGCCAGACGAGCAGGCAGCATACAGGACGCAACTACTGTAATATAGGAAAACAAAGCTGAGCCAATAAAAATCATGGGATTCGCTGACACAGCAGGGGGGATTCCCGTAGTTGTAATGAGTGCCGGAACCAATACAATTCCCAAAAGATAACCAACAATCATTCCTACCGGAATACCCATCAGGGAGAGCCTGTTGCCTTGCCCATAAATCGTTTTTTTAATTTGTTTTTTTGTCATGCCTAGTGTTTTTAATTTTCCATAGAACTGAATATCCGCAGCTACGGAAATCTGGAACACATTAAAAATAATCAAAAATCCTGCCAGAAAGACCAATACCATTCCTCCGTACATCGGCAGGTTCTCCATGAAAATGCTGGACTTCATTTCCGGAGTGTAAGTCATATTTGTGTTAAACTCTATCTTCGTCAGATTGCAATCTTCAAGGACGGCTGCTGTCTTAGCATCAATATTTTTATTGTTGGAAAAAGATATTCCCATCATACGCAGACCGCAAATCTGTCCCTCTGCCGGAACTGAAACATAATTACAAGATTCCAAAGCAAAGTCCTGGCTGACCCATGCCATGCTGGCATAGACAGAAAGATTCCCCTCCCACCAGCCACAAAGGGTAAATGTGCTGGTTGTAATGTCAGACGAAGTGATATCTTTTTTCCATTCCAAAGTTACCGTCTGCCCCAATTCCAGCGGCAAACCTAAACGCTCTATTGTTACAGTATCCAATGCAATTTCATCTGACTTTTCCGGCATTTTTCCGGTAGTAGGATATGCAAAATCATCTTTTGCATATTGGTCATTGGCAAAGCGTATTTCTACCTGCCGCCCAGAAAGATGTTTGTTTTCGGCAAGGCCGACCACAATCGACTTTCCATAGGTCACGATATCGGGATGGCTTGCAATCTCCTCGATTTCTGCGTCCGTAATGTATTTTGTCGTTGCATGGGCGCAGGTTCCAGCCTGCCTGAGATACATTTCTTCCATATTTTTTCCCATGCTTTGCGCCAGAGTAAAAAGGGTTGTAAACATCATGGTCGTTAAAAGGATTGCCAGCACTGCAACCAGATTTCGCCCTTTATTTCTCCTAAAACTTCGGCTTGTCAGAGTATGAATCACTGTTTTTTGTTCTTTCATGTTATCACCGCCTTACTCCGCAATCCGGCCATCTTCAATACGGATGCATCTGTCTGCCTGCTCCGCGATTTCCGGGTTATGGGTAATCATAACGATAGTCTGGCGAAATTTCTGACTGGTAACTTTCAAAAGTTCAATCACTTCATCACTTGTCTTACTGTCTAAATTCCCAGTTGGTTCATCGGCAAGAATGATCGCCGGTTTACTGGCTAAAGCTCTTGCAATGGCAACACGCTGCTGCTGACCGCCGGAAAGGTTATTTGGCATATGATAGAGCTTCTTTTCCAATCTCAGTAATGCCACAATATCTTTGATGAAGTTCTCATCCGGCTTTTTCCCGTCAAGCTGGATGGGCATAACAATATTCTCATATACATTCAAAATGGGAACCAGATTATAATTTTGAAAGATAAAGCCGATTCGCTGGCGTCGGAATACGGTTAAATCCTCGTCTTTCAGTTTCCCCAACTCGAATTTGTCCACCCTTACGCTGCCGGATGTGGGCCGATCCAACCCTCCCAACATATTCAGAAGCGTAGACTTGCCGCTACCGGATGTGCCGATGATAGCAACAAATTCCCCTGGCTCAATGGAAATGCTCACATCATCCAGAGCCTTTACAATATTTGGTTCCTGGCCGTATTGTTTTGTCAAATGAATGGTGCTTAGAATACTCATAACGTTTACCTCGTTTCTTGCTTATTGGTTTCTGCTGGAACTAAATTCATTATATTGGCCAGAAAAAAAGGAACAATAGCAAATGAGAAAACTAACATCCACAATGCAAAATCTAACATACGGACACAAAAAGATGCCGCCTTGTATGGAAAGCGGCATCTATAAATTATGGAATTGGAATTAGTATTTTCAGTATGAACATACCATTTTCGGCTTTCATGCTGCATTGACCGCCGTATCGCTCCACAGCCTTTCTAATGTTGGGCAGTCCGAAACCATGTGAAAAAGTATCTTCTTTCGTGGTTCCCCCGGATATGGCCTGTTCAGGAGCAGCATTGTTTTCCACAGTCGTAACCAACATATCCCGGACACGATTAGAGCGCACAGTAATCAGCCTTCGATCTTCGGGCAACTTTTCACTTGCTTCAATCGCATTGTCAAGCGCATTTCCAAAAATCGTACTGATATCCAGTGATTCTATAAAAGAACCGGCTTCAAAAGATATCACCACACTGAAATCTATGCTTCTTTCCTTAGCTGCTTTTGCTTTATCCCGAATGATAATATCTAAAAATTCATTTCCTGTATGATAGTAGTTTTCATATTCCTGGATCTGATCTTTCAACTCCTGAATAGAATTTTGAACATCCTGACCGTTTCCTGCCTGTGCCTGTAACAATAACAAATGATTTTTCATATCATGGTAAATACTTCGTACCCGTTCTTCATCTCGTATTCGATCTTTATAATAGTTACGCTGCATTTCCAACTTCTGCGCATGATTAGCTGTCTTCATTGTTTCACAAATATAAGATGCCAGATACATACATCCAAAACTGGAAAAAATAGATGCACTGCAAATCGGATATACAATAGCCGGTCCCTCCGGCAGAAAATAAATAATCGTAAAAATTGCAATGAACGGCGCAAGCATCAGAACATCTATCAGCATCCACATTTTCCTGGTCAGATTAGAAGTAATCTTCACCAGATAACGCCGCAAAGCTCTCCAAGCCCCCAGCCAGAACAACAGCCGCAGCAACAGAGAAACGGTATGTACGGCAGTACTGATCAAATACTGTTTTTCAGTCCAACCCAAATCCATGTCACCCGGTACTCCGGTCAGATTAAAAAACAGGCGGCATCCAATATCCTGCATCAGGTAGTTCACTGCAATCACCGCCGGATAAAATACAAGTACGGCCGCTGTTTTTTCCATCCATCTGTCACTATAAAAGACGGCAACATAAACAGCAGCCCCCAGCAATGCGCCAAAAAGGTTTGCAAAATCGTTGGAGTAAACAACAACACACGCCAATAAACTGCTGCACCCAAATGCTAATATCCGCATCGGCCAGTTTTTCCGCAGAGTCAGGAATGTCCGCAGAATCCAAAAGAAAACAAACACATATCCCCACTCTAATAGAAGCGAAAGAATATCGAGAAATCGTATCATAGCATATCCCCCCAATACTCGGTGAGCGTTTCCATAAATTTTTTCCTTTTAGGCTGGCTGATGGGGATGGTATCGCCAGTGAGCAAATCGATTTCTAATTTATTGACGCCTTTTACATAGAATAAATTCACAAGATAGCTGGTATGGCAGCGGATGAACCCCTTTCCCTGTAATTCTTGTTCCATTTCTTTCATGCTTTTGTAACCTCTAAGCTGTATTGAGTGAGGGCGGTTAAAAAGATAATGCCTACCTTTTCATCCATCTGACGAACACGCTCGGCAGCCCGCAGGCCATTTACCAGCCGCATTTGAATATCAAGGAAAATCAGGTCAATGGAAGTATCGTACTTTTCCACCAGCTCCATTCCGTCGTAATAAGCAGTGATCTTTATTTCTTCGCCGGTTTCAGCGGCGTATTGATTTAATAGGCCTGCCAAGTGTGCGACAAAATCTTTCTCATCGTCGCATATTGCTATGTGTAGCAAAAATGTCACCTCGTTTCTTATATCGCCGGTCAACCGGCTTTTCTGCGTCCTTGGGGATCAGTCAAACACCAGCCATCTTCCCAGCGCCGGTGATGCGCCTCGGTGCAGTAGCAGTTTATCATCCACGCAGAAATACCCCATTTCTCCCTTGCTCTTTAACTCATAGACAAATACCAAGCCAATTACAGAACCATATACGATTATGTATTTTCTGAT
>CAMNQH010000032.1 GCA_946549035.1 uncultured Lachnospiraceae bacterium
CTCTTCCGCTGGCTGCTCGCTTTCTGTGGGCGCCGGCTCTTCCGCTGGCTGCTCGTTTTCTGTTGTTGTCGGCTCTTCCGCCGGCTTCTCATTTTCTGTTGTGGCTGGCTCTTCTGTCGGAGTCGTATCTGCATCGCTGCTTTCTTGTGACTTTTCTTCCTCAGCTGCCGAAGGTGTTTCCGGCGTTTCATTGTCCTTATCAGTTTCTTCCACTCCAGCTGCTTCCACAAGAATTTCCTCCTGGGGAGCCGCTTTCTTCTGTTGAATATTAGAAGCAATTACCGGAATGGAAATCCCGCACACCACCAGACAAGCCAACCCTGCAATTATAATTTTCTTCATTTTTTCCTCCTTGTTTGTGTCCTTTTACTTATAATACGACGCTGCCTAAAGAATCCTTGCATTTTTTTTGGAAAATTTTTTCTTTCTTTTTTACTGCTTTTGCAAGTCCTTTGCATAACCTTTTCGCCCTTCTCATATGTTATAGAAAAAGCACACAAGGAGTATTCTATTTGAACATAGAAGATTTCCTGCAAACACATACCAACGACTTTATCCGTATCCGCAGAGAACTGCATCAATGTGCCGAATTGTCCACATTAGAATATGAAACCGGAACTTTCATCCGTAACTATTTGGAACAATGGGGCATCCCTTATGATTACCCGGTAGCCGAAACCGGTATCGTGGCGGAAATCCATGGAAACGCCCCCGTAGACAATTCTCCGGAGAGCCTTTCCCCAAAAACAGTTGCCCTCCGGGCAGACATGGACGCCCTTCCAATATACGAAGACCCCTGTAACTCATACTGCTCTAAAAATCCTGGTGTAATGCACGCCTGCGGCCACGACGCCCATATGGCCATCGCCCTCGGCGCGGCCCGCTTCTTTCAAGAAAATAAAAATGATTTTACAGGCTGCGTCAAAATTTTTTTCCAGCCCGCCGAAGAAACCATTGGAGGAGCCCGGCGAATGATAGAAGAGGGCTGTATGGAACGGCCCAAGGTAGACTATGTAATCGGTCTGCATGTAGCGCCTTATCTTCAAACCGGAACCATCGAAGTAAAATATGGCAAGCTGTATGCCGCCTCCGACGAAGTCTCCATTACATTAAAAGGAAAGGGCTGTCACGGCGCCTACCCTGATACGGGAGTGGACGCCATTGTATTGGCTGCCCAGCTCATATCTGCTCTTCAGACAATCGTCAGCCGTAATGTCTCTCCCACGGATCCATGCGTACTTTCCCTTGGAACGATCCATGGCGGAACCGCCCGCAACATCCTGGCAGATACTGTAGAACTTACAGGCATCCTGCGGACTACAGACCCCCATTCCCGTACACAAATACAGGAATTGATTTCACAAATGGCCCAAACCCTTCCCGCCGCTATGGGAGGACAGGGAAAGGCTCTCTTCTCTCCAGGTTATGATGCGCTGATCAATACCAACGCCCTGGTAGATCTTCTTACAGATACTGCCGCCCCTATCCTGGGCAGAGAACACGTTCTTTGGAAGCCCGCCCCTGGAATGGGAGTGGAAGACTTTTCCCATTTCCTAAAAAAAGCCCCCGGAGTATTCTATCATCTTGGATGCGGAAATCCAGAACAAGGCATATCCGCCCCTTTGCACAGCCGAAATTTTTCCCTGGATGAAGACTGCATCGCCCTTGGTATCCGCCTCCAGACAGCGTTTACCAAAACGCTGCTGCAACGAGAAGATCTTCTCTCTTCTCGCTAATCAACTATTTATACAGATGATTCCAAACTCAAAACTTACCCGAATATTCTGACAATATAGTTCGGGAAAAGACATTTGCACCATGGAAATGAGACCATAGAACACAGGAGGGCCTAACCCCGACTGGGTTCTGCTTCATTGGGCTCATTGGAATGCTTGGTGCAACAGTCTTTTCCCGAACTATATTGTCAGAATATTCTCGTAACTTTCACTTTCCCAATCATCTATTAAAGTTTACACAACCCCTTTATCCTTCTTCAGCATCGCCTCATAGCTGCTGCTCTCCACAGGCCTGGAATAGTAATATCCTTGAGCATAATGATTGCGAATACTCCGCAAAAACGTCACTTGTATCTCCGTCTCTACTCCTTCTACAATTACCGTCAACTGCAGATTCTTGGCCAGGTTAATCAAGGCATTTAAAATATACTGGCTTTTTCCGCCGTCATCCCCTCCATCTAAAAACTTCAAATCCATCTTCAAAATATCCAAAGGCATTTCTTTCAGCATATTTAAGGAAGAATATCCGCTGCCAAAATCATCCATAGCAATTTTAAAGCCTGCCTCCCTCAACTCATGAATCCTCTGGTAAAGAATACCCGGATCCTTGGCATACATGGTTTCAGTAATCTCCAGTTCCAAATCTTTCGGATCCAAATGATATTTCTGAATCAATCCCGCCAGCTTATCCTTGAGCTCTGTTCCGTAAAAATGAGCACGGGATACATTGATAGAGATGGGAATTCCGGTAATCCCTTCCCTTTTCAGCCTGGAAAGAAGCTTGCACGTCTCCTCCCATACAAAATAATCTAGCTGCAAAATAAAGCCGTTCCGTTCAAAAACATTGATAAATTTATCCGGCGGTATCATTCCTTTCTCCGGATGCACCCAGCGCACCAGAGCCTCTCCTCCTACGATCCGCTCCTGGAATACATCATACTGAGGCTGAATGTAGATACAAAACTGTTCTTCCCTGAGCGCCTGCTCCATCTCGTTCTCAATTTCCTGCTCTCGCAGGATCCTGTCCCGTTCCTCTCCACTATAATAGAAGATATAATCCATCTGCCTCTGCTCTTTGGTATGTAACGCCAGGCTTGCCCGGTCGCACATAATATTTACTGGAAGCCGCTCTTCTCCCTCCGTCACAAATACCCCATAGGCGGCTTTAATATCCATATCCTCTAAAAAAGTTTTAAAACGCTGTGGGAAATGGATTTCCTGAAAATCCTTTTTCCCCATACACATATAAAAATGATCCCCGGAGAACCTGGCAACTAAAAGCTCCCTTCCTGCACCCAGCTTCTGCAGCTCCTCCGCCATCTGACATAACAGACGGTCCCCGTTTTCCATACCGTATAAATCATTGACCACCTTAAAATTATTGATGTCCATCATTACAATATACGTATCTTGAAGGCCCTTTGCAACCATTTCCTCTGCCTTTTCAAAAAATGCTTTTCGATTATAAACCCCGGTAAGCTCATCCTGCTGCACTTGTTTCTGCAATATCTCATATTCTTTCTTTTTTAACCGAAGCTTTGCAACGTAATGCACCACCAGAATATAAGCAGCTCCTATCAACAGCAGCGCAAATCCCAGGCTGGCGATCGGATAGCGGTACTTATACAGGAAATCACCCATATCCTCCTGGAAGGGATGCCGCAAAAGCTCCGATGAAATAATATCCTCTTCCTCTCTGCCGCTGATATGATTGGACGTCTTTTTAATAATATCCAAAAGAATCTGATCCTCCTCCACGGCAACCAAACAGACTCCATTTTCTAAAAGTCCGCCGGGAATCTCCAGCAAAGTCTCCCCATACATAGGCTTTTGCATAAGATATGACGCCACATAGGAATATTGCATGGCAATATCAGCTTTTCCCTTGGCTACTGCCAGAAAGCATTCCTCTGCCGTATCATAATATTGAATGCTGGCTTCTCTGTTATCCTGAAACAATAATTTTTCCAGATAACGCATCTCCTTGGTCAGAGCCAAACTATAATTTCCTCCTGATAAAACATCCTTCTGCCGCTTAACACAGGACATAGAAAGGGAATCCATAAAACTGCCGTATATCTGCCCCTGCCTTTGCCCCTCAGATTCCAAAGAACGTTTTGAACGTACCACCAGACGCCCCCTCTGGGGAGAAGAGACCTCCGGCTTTAAAATGCCTTCCGGCATAATATCAATCTCATATTCAAATGTTAATCCGCTTTTCTGTCCAATCCTGTTCAAATATTCTACAAAGATCCCACTAGATTTGCCGTCCTTTACATAACTTAAAGGAGCGTAATCTTGGATCATTTTTACTTTGACTGGCGCCGCCTGTTGGATATAATCATGCTCCTCTCTTGTAAAAAGAGGGCTTTCCGACATCTGGCTGTCCCCATAATATTTCTGCTGCAGCTGGGTCTCAAATCCAGGCTCCTCCGTTTTTATATTACGAAGAGCCTCGTCTACTTCTGCAACCAGCTTCTCGTTGCCTTTTGAGGTAATACAGTAAAAAGCCTCCGCCCCATATTTTCCTACCACTCGTACTCCTGTATGGCGGGCAAGGCTGCCTACAGCGGCCAAATCTACCTCTCCCCGTTCCAACGCCTGCAGTATGGCAGCTTCCGTCTGAAAATAAACCGGCTCATAGACAAGATCCTTTTCTTTGGCAAACCGCCCAAACTCTTCTGTCTGAAAACTGCCCGACAACAGTCCCACCTTTTTTTGCTGCATGGCGTCTATATCCTCATAATAGATATCGCTGTCATTTTTAGCATAGATCATGGTAGACTCGTATCCCAAAGGCATGTCCGCAAAAGCAAACTTCTTAGCCCTCTCCGGCGTATTCTGCGCCGTACACAATAAGTCGATCTCCCCCTTAGAAAGCTTATCCAGGCAATTCTCCCATGTATCAAACACAAATTCATAATCCCAACCTGTATATTCCGAAATCCGCTCCAAATATTCCACGCCATAACCGGAATATTCTCCATACTCCTCCTGGATAAATCCGTCGTAATCAATATATCCTACCTTCAATGTCCGAACAGACGCCTGCACATCAAAAGCAGCCGACAGCTCCGCCAATAGCGCTACTAACACCAGTAAAAATACCCACCGCTTCAAACTAATTCTACTGCACATACCCTTTTTCCCACAATACATACCTTCTTTTTCGCTCCTTAAAATCCTTCATCCTGACTTCACCGGCTGACCTTCCTCTCCGGTAAACTGTAAAAGTACCCCGCCGACGGTGCAAGCTCTTATCTTTATATTATCGGCATTTCCAACATTTGTACATACTTTTTTGCAAATTAATTTTCATTATTTTTTCTGCTGTCATTGGCCGGGGAATTTATTTCTTCCATAAGGAGCTAAATATACCTGCAGGCAGGCGCCGGACACCGCCTGCATATGCTCTTTCAAAAACTCTTCTACTCCCTGCTGCCTGTCTGCTTCCCAGGATAAATCATGAAATTCTTTCATACGGCTGGCCAGCAAATACGACTTCACCATCATCTGGTTCATCTCCTTTTGCCCCTCAATTCCTTTTTGCCTGGCCGTCTTTTGTATCTTTTCTTTCAATTCAGACAAAAGCTCCATTACGTATTGGCACTGACGGAAGGCCCGGATACGAAATACCAACAGATTTGCTCCCATGGCAATGAAAGCGCCAGCAAACGTATAGAGCAGCCTCTGTCCCAAAAGCAAAAAATAAGATTCCGTCCCAAAATTCAAGGCCAGGGCCGAGCAGGTAATACAGGTAACCATAGCGGTATAACCTCCGGAACAATAAATAAAATAATTTGCAATCGTCATCAAAAGTACCCGGGCCCAAAATCCCCGGAACACTGCAAACGCCAAAAGGCAGACCGCAACGCCCAGCAGACTGCCCCGAATCCGCTGCAATATCCGCCCCGGGGTGCTTTCATACACCGGAATCATCATGAAAAAAACAGAAATCCCCAGCCAGTAGCTGTTTCCAAAAGGCGCTAAGTACCCGTAAAGCATACAGGGCGTCATCACCAGCATCTGACGCAGGGCAAAACGGAGACGAAAGGAACGGATATCCAGAGGATTTTCCCGGAACCGGAGACGGTCTTTTACAATTCCAGGGAAAGCTTCCTCTGATGCCGCGCCTGAACACTTTTCTTTTTCAAAGCGTTCTTCCAATTCCTGAAGCATTTCTTCCATCTGATCCAACTGTACGCTTCCCCCGCCGGCTTCTCCTGACAAGACTACATCTGCCAAAGCTCCCATCATTTGAAAGTATGCAATGTAGATGCAGTACTTATTTTCCTCCAATTCTTTCTTCACCGACGCCCGGTTGGCTTCATATAATTTCAAGCTGATGTCCCTGCAAATCTCCTGTAGCCTGTCCAACAATTCCCTGGATTTTTGTCGATTCTTCTGGTGAAAAGACGTCATAAGCTCCCTTACAGTAGCGAGCCCCTGCTTTGTCAGACGCTTTACAGCTATGTCTTCCTGTTTTTTCCCCCACCTTAACCCCTGTAAAAACAGAAATACCAGCAAGAAGGACACCCCAAGAGCCAAAAGCCTCCGGAATAAAAACCATCCGTGAACCGGAGAATTTTGAAAGAAAATCAAGGCCATGCCCGCCGGAAAGTAATTCAGGGGATTATATTCATCAATCAAAAAATATCCAATCCAAAACAAGGCCGCCGCGTTCACGATCAGGCAGAGCACAGGATGCAGCAGCGCCATCCAGGCCAACAGGGCCATGGCGCTGTAGATTCCCAGAGAGCGCAGCATACATCCCCGATAATCTTCCATTCCCTGGAATTTCAGGAAAGACAGGGTCAAAAATGGTCCGATGATCGTATTCTCCATTCCAAACACCCAATAATTTAAAAAGAATATCAGCGTTACCACAATCGTCGGCGTCACCGCTTTTTTCAATGTCTTTTGATTCATATACACCCCTTCTTGCAATAGAAGAAACTGAGGAAACAAAACAAGAAACATACATCCGCTGGATTTGAACTTCAAACCTCTGCCGGATGTATGCCCTTGTTTCTTACCTCAGCCCTTTGTTTCTTTATAGTCCCAGGATCCGCCGTTCCATAGCAAGATGCCTTCTGGTAAATTCGTACCCGCCGCAATTCATTTCATCTTCATACTCACTTACAATATATCCCTGATAATCCGTCTCCTTCAACATAGTCAGAATCTCTTCGTAAGGAATACTGGGTTCCACACAATCTTCACTTAAATAGTGGAACTTTCCATGCATCTCAAAGCAGAACGGCAGAATCTGTCTCAATTCCTCCAAAAGCTTTGGAAGCTTTTCTTTGGAACGGAACTGTACAAACCCATACATGCCCTGAAGAGCTCTTTGAATTGCCGGATGAGCCCCCGCCTCTGCTAATTTCTTTTGGGTTTCTTCTATGGGAAGCTCCTGATACCTGCATTCTGCAGCCAGCTTCAAATGCTCCTCTTTCACTCCCATGCCCAGGGCGTCGTCCCACATAGGCTTATTGGGGGCTATGGCAAAGCAGCCGAAATCAACTACAAACCCCAGATGCTTAGAGCCAGTCTTTTGAATGACTTTCAAATACTTTTGCATTTCAGGGGACATAGGCGTTTCGGGATTATGGACTTCAATCCCCACCTTCACATCGTAAAGCTCTGCATAAGGCGCCAGACGTTCAAAGGCCGCCGCAGACAGCATGTACTGGGAGCGCATAACCTTGCATCCCAATTTGTTAGCCGTCTTTAAATCAATAATAGTATCCGCCAGCATTTCATCGTCTGTCAAATCCCGGTCAAACAAAAGTCCTCTGTCATTGTTGGCTCCATAACCCACAGGGCCGATACCGTAAGTCTCTTTCAGTCTCTTTACTTTTCCCAGAAATTCATCACTGACATTAGGATAGGATGGAATCATCTGGGTTCCCACGATCTCATACCCTGAAGCCCCGGCCAAAGCCGCCTGCTTTACGCATTCTTCAAAATCATATTCGAACTTCGCATACTCTCCCGTATAGCAAAACAAGGTTGCGCCTAATTTAATATCACTCATCTGTTTCCCCTCCTTATTCCGTCACTTCAATCTCTACAGTATCGCCGCTGTCCAATGGCATATAACTGTGATCCGGCCCAATGGCCATATAAGGAATACGTATCATCAGCTTCAATTGGATTTTGTGACTTCCTACAGAGAGGCCGCCGGGCTTAATCACATGAATGTTTGCCGGAACCACCTGGCTCCAGAATTCCGTCGTGGCAAACTTCAGCCGGTATAAAGGCATCTCTTTCCCATTCAATTCAAAGGTTACCGCCTCCTGGGGAATTGTCTCCCCATCCACCGTCACCTCTAACTGCTCAATGGTGGATAAGTAATGTCCTCTGTAATAACCCAGCTGTACCAAAAAAGAAAAACCCTGCTTCTTCCCATTGATATACATCGGCCGAAAGGACTGCTTTTTTATGATCTCTCCATTTAAGTTCATTCGCATTGCAAAACCCATGATCTTTGCCTCCTGTTTTTCTTTTATGATACCAAATCAGATCTTGTCAGGGGTAGGACAAATGTCCCACCCCATAGGATAAATTTCTTCTTTATATCCTTAAATAACTGTCCTATAATAATCAATATCTGCTTTCAGACAGTCCGGCCTGCTTCCTTCGTAGCTGCGTTCCCGCTCTACAATATAGGCTGCGCACCCCTGAGCGTCCGCCGTTTCTTTTAAAGCCTTCCAGTCTACCAGGCCCTCTCCTGCAGGACAGTTAATAGATTTGGCCCGTTCCATATCTGCTTTCATCTCCGGCGTAAAAATAGGAGCTCCGTTTTCATCCTTTTCAAGGGCTTTATAATCTACGTACTTCTGTACGCCAATGGTCTCGCTGCTCTCTTTGATGTGAACCAGACAGATTCTGCCGCTGTTTTTCTTGATAAAATCAAGGGGATCCACACCTGCCGCCGCACACCAGCCTGCATCCAATTCAAATCCCACATGCTCCGGATTTGTCTCTTTTATCAGGATATCAATGATCCTCTCCTTGCCGTAACTGCCAAATTCCTGGGTGTGATTGTGATAAGTTACCGTCAAGCCTTCTTTGCCGCAGGCTTCTCCCAGCTCATTCAGTGTTTTTGCAAATGCATAAACCTCCTCTTCATTCATCATAGGATGCATTCCAATTCCAATGAATTTCATGCCCAAGGCCTTGGCATAAGGCATTCGTTCCAGCACCTGGTCTGCATTTACATGCATAGAAACTGCATCCAAATGGTATTCTTCCAATAGTCCCTTCAGCTCCGAAAGGGGAAGCTCTAAGTTCGGCCCAAACAGCTCCACTCCGTCATAGCCCATCTGGGAAGCCAGTTTCAAATTCTCCTTGGTATCATTATGCTCTCCATCCATAAACGAATACATCTGCAGATTAATTTTTCCCATGTTTTCCTCTCCTTTATATCAATGAAATATTGTGAAGTAATAAAACTTCTTCTTTACGGTTCCATCAGCTGCATCAAAACCCTGGCATACATCTCATGTCCGGTGACAGAAGGATGCCCGGGACTTGCCAGCAATGCATCCAGGGGATACCCCGCCTTCTGATAGCATTCCCATACTTTATAGGTATCGGCCAGGCAAAGGCTCTGCTCCTGAGCCAGGCTGCGAATCACCTCCACCCGCTCTTTCAGAGGCGACCGGGGATTTTGCTTCCGCGTGGGCAGCTCCATATTGGGCGTCATCAACACCAAATCCGATTTCAGTTCCTCCTTTAAGGTCAAAACCACCTGTGTCAGCACTCTCTCGTAATCTTTTGTATCCCCTTGTTCTTCTCCCCAGTTCAGGGAGCCGTTAATCAGCACCAAATCCGGCTGATAAC
The DNA here is from genome assembly GCA_946549035.1 of uncultured Lachnospiraceae bacterium. GTDB lineage: Bacteria > Bacillota > Clostridia > Lachnospirales > Lachnospiraceae > 14-2. The sequence goes on from CAMNQH010000032.1 coordinate 9,585, forward strand.
GAATAACGTCCCGATACAGGCGCTTTTGCATCCCGTACATGGTATCTCCTGCAATTCCAGCGTTGAGAACACTCACACAAGTCTGCTCATATCGCTCAATCAGCAGCAGGCGAAACTTTTCCAGATAACATTCCCTGGCGTCTGTAATCTCTATAATATCCCCTTCCCCAAGGCCCGCCGTTTCCGCTTTTTTGATCAGCTCTTCACGATGTGCCCCGGCTTCAAAATACCCTGCCGTCACACTGTCTCCCAAAGCAACAATCACTGGATTTTTAGGCTCCAGCCCATCCCCAGACGGCCCAAAAGGGGTAAGCGTTCCCAATGCACCCCGGTTCTTTTTCATCACTTCCCAAAATCCCAGGGGCCTTTTTGTTCCCACCGCCAAAGTGATTTCTGCAAGCCTGAGAGCCTCCCTGGCATATTCCGGCGGCGTTACAAAGGTAGTCCTCATACCGCTTCTCCTTCCCCGTAATTAGGAAAACTTCTGCCAATATCCCATAACCAAAATCACCAGTACAATCACTGGAAGTACATAGGATACATAAATCCTGGCCCATCCCGGAAAGCTTACGCCGTCTCCCGTATCCGCTTCTTTTTTGAAGGCGCTAAAGCCCCATCCATGGCGGCTGGTACAGAACAGCAAATACAGCATACTTCCCAGAGGAAGCAGATTATTGGAAATAATAAAATCCTCCAGATCCTGAATGGTACTTCCGGCCCCCAAAGGCTGAATACCGCTCCAGACATTAAAGCCCAAAGCGCAGGGAATACTTAGCACAGCCACTGCAATCCCGTTGATCAAAGAGGCCTTTTTCCGGTTGAATCCCCACAGATCCTGGGAAAAGCTGATAATATTTTGAAAGACTGCAATAATCGTGGAAAGGGCTGCAAAGCTCATAAAAATAAAAAACAATACGCCCCAGAGCCTTCCCGCCGCCATCTGATTAAAAATATTCGGAAGCGTCACAAACACCAGTCCCGGCCCTTCTCCCGGGCTCACCCCAAAGGCGGAGCAGGCGGGAAAAATAATAAGCCCTGCTAAAATGGCCACCACCGTATCCAGCAGGCAGACATTAATTGCTTCTCCGGTTAGCGCCCGGGATTTATCAATGTAGCTTCCAAAAATCGCCATGGCTCCAATACCCAGGCTTAAGGTAAAGAACGCCTGCCCCATAGCCGCAAATACAACTTCACCGACGCCGTGTTCCACAATTTTTCCAAAGTCCGGAATCAGATAAAACGCAAGGCCTTCTCCTGCTTTCGGCAGCGTCATACTCCGAATACACAAAATTATCAAAATCACAAACAAAAGGCCCATCATCCACTTAGTAATGCGCTCCACGCCTTTTTGCAGCCCCATGCTGCATACTAAAAAGCCAAGAACCACCACAAAAAGCATTCCTCCCACCATACTTGTGGGAGAAGAGAGCATCTTGTTAAAAATCCCTCCGATCTCTTCCGCCGTCCTGCCGGAAAATTCCCCAAAAGCCATCTTTTTTACATAAATCAGCATCCAGCCTCCCACGGTGGTATAAAACATCATCAACAGATAATTCCCTGCTATGGCCAGATAACTGGTGAGATGCCATTTGGCGCCCTCAGGCTCCAATACATGAAAGCTTTTTGCCGCCGACCGCTGGCTGGCCCGTCCCACGGAAAACTCCATTACCATAATGGGAAGTCCCAAAATTGCAAGAAAAATAAGATAAATTAGTACAAATGCGGCGCCGCCATAGGTTCCGGCAATGTATGGAAACCGCCATACGTTCCCAAGCCCTACTGCACATCCCACGGAGATCAGAATAAATCCGATCCGGGAAGAAAATTTCTCACGCTGTTCCATATCTACTCCTCCAATGTCATCCGTTCCTTAAAAATGTCCTTTTGAAATCACAATGCTGGCAAATCCAGGTTTGCCCATATCTTGAACGCCATAGCCCTTCCGGGTACAGATTCTGGCGTCAAGCCCCGCTGCCAGGGGACTGTCAAAGGAAACGCCCTGCTCATAATCCAAATCCCGCGCCGTTTCCATATAATCCACCATAGTTTCTTTTTTCTCCCGCTCTAAGCTATGAGACATATAGAAATAAGAAAAGTTCATACTCCAGATTTTTACCAATGTCCTCCGGTAATCGTCTAGCGTCAGGGCTTCCGGCATAAACAGCCACAAAAATGGGTTCATGGCGTCTCCTACCATTAAGGTCTTCTCTTCCTCCCATAGAAGTCCGATACTTCCCGGGGTATGTCCTTTCATTTCATAGACCGTCAAGGTAACGCCTCCTAAGTCAAAGGAATCTCCTTCTTTTACAGGAGCCAGATTCCCGGCTCCGCCCTTAAGATATTGTTCCTCCTGGAAATCGTTTGGCAGAATGTCCCCAAAAACCCCCAAATGCTCATCCTTCATATTCCTGGCATTGGCCACGGCCCCTTTGCGCATCTGCTCTCCCGTATGTACCCGGCACATCTCCATATCCTGTTCATGGATATAGACGGTTTCCTCAAATTGAAAATTGCCGCAGGTATGATCCACATGCCCGTGGCTGTTTACGATATACAAAGGCAAATTCGTCAGACTGCGCACTTCTTCCTTCAAATTGCCAAAACCATATCCTGTATCAAATAAAAGGGCGTGTTCCTTTCCCACAAATAAGTCCATAAACACACCCATTTTGCTGCCAATTCTGAAATGTCCCTGTTCCTTCGGCGTAATTTCATAAAAGCCTTTCATAATCTCCTCCCGTTCCCGATGCTTAAAGCTGCCTGGGCAGCCTTCTGAAAGCCCATTGCATCTTATTAATATACTTTTGTAATATCCTTCAGTTCATATAGCTTCATAAATTCCTCCAAATCTTTGTTGTCCTTCACCAGCATTACTTCATGGATTTTTCCTGTGCTTATGTCCTGAAAGCCTGCCACCTGTTCCCCGGTGCAGATGCTGCATTTTAAAACCGGCCTCTGCTTTTCTTTCTCATAGGGGATCTTTGCTGTTTTTTTCCCTTTCCTTGCAAACATCTGACTGTCCTCACATTATTTTTCCAGATTCCTTGACTTCCTGTGTATGGCTTGGTTTTATGCTCCCTGATAGTATATCCTATTAGAACCTGCATTGCAAGTTCTAATAGGATATAGAGTCCTCTTATCCGCCGGATTCTAACTTCAATAATTTTTTCGGCTAAGTACTCAAACATCTGCTATAATAAACAAGGATTTTTATTCTATACCAAGGCAGAGGCGGCTTATGATACAGATACCCTCAGTGGACAAGGGATACACGCCCCAACCGGAAAAGGATGTCCCCATCAATGGTTATATTTGAGTAAATGTGAGGCTCTTTGTTCATCTGACAATAATATACAAATTAAACAGCTTTTTGCTTATGAACTAATGCGTTGTTTAGTTTTTAAGACATGGCCAAGGAGCCTGCAGCCCCCCTTTACCGGAAGGCGCTTACAGGGAAAGTGGGGGACTGGGCGGAATCCAGGCAGCAGCCCTGCCATGGGAAAAGGGGTATTCCAATGCACTTCTATCCAGAGGGTGGGGGAAACCCTTCCAACAGGCATCCCCCACATGCCAGAGCCATTGCCTGCCCTGCTGCCAATAAAAGATATTTACAGAATTAAGGGATTTTTAAGGGCTACACTTTGACTAAAAAACAAGCCTTACCAAACTTTCCTGGTAAGGCCTGATCTTTCTATGAAACGCTGTATATAATACTATTAGTCAACATCCATAAAGAATGTTCCAATAGGGTACCTCTCCAATGCCAAAGGAGCTCCATAGACTACTTTGCCAGTCTTTTTATCAAAGGCTATCTGGATGTAAGTACCCCAAGAATTTCCGTTACAACAACTAACGGTACTATCACGGGAAATATAATTATCTCTTACAAAAAAGAATGTTGTTTTACCACAGCCGTCACATTCACTTGCACGAGCAGTTACATATATCCAACCTTCGCCGTCGTCTTCTGTACCAAGTGTCTTACCACAGGAAGTTGTTTTACGCCCATTGTAATCCCAGTTGAAACGTTTGTGGATTGCGCTGGCATAGGTTCCGTCTTTGTCTTTCTTAGGACGGTTGTTATTCTTAGAAGTGGTAGCATTGCCGGACACCTTAACCAGCTTAGACCAGTTGCTCTTGCCGTCGAATCTTACCGTCATGTAAGCGTTCTTGTAAGATGCCAGCTTCGTGTTGTCGATTGTAAATGTGTACTGGTTCTTGCCCTTCTTTGTAACCTTTGCGGTTGTCTTGGCAGCTTCGAACTTTTTGCTGTCCTTGGTAGAACCGTAAGAGATTGTAATCTTCTTTACATTCCCTAACTTCTTTACCTTATTAGCCGGAACGCTGACCGTTACGTTTACCTTACCATTGCTGCGTTTCGCAGATGTGATGGTTGGAGTTATGCTTGATACTTTCTTATTGATGAAAGCCGTTCCTTTTTCTTCCGCTTTTACAGCCTTACCGGAAATCTTAACCAGCTTAGACCAGTTGCTCTTCCCATCAAACCTTACGGTGATGTAAGCGTCCTTATAGGAGGTTAAATTCCTATTGCTGGTTGTAAAGGTGTACTGATTTTTCCCCTTCTTACTAACCTTTACCTGCAGCTCCTTTGCCTCAAATTTCTTGCTGTTCTTAGTAGAGCCATAGGATACGGTAATCTTCTTTACGCTGCCTAATTTCTTAACCTTATTAGCCGGAACGCTGACCGTTACGTTTACCTTACCATTGCTGCGTTTCGCAGATGTAATGGTTGGGGTTATACTTGATGCTTTCTTATTGATAAAAGCTGTTCCCTTTGCCTCTGCTCTCATAGGCGATACTGCACAACTAAAAATGATGGCTGCCGCAATGGTTACCGCGCACATTCTCTGAACCATTTTTTTAATACTGTCTTTCATAACAATCCCTCTCCTTTTCCTTACGTTCCCTGGCGGAGCTTTCCTTCTGTTCCCTAAAATATGCTCCCGGTATTTTTTTGACCCGCTTCTATATCTAAAATTATAAGACTTCGTAAATTAGTTGTCAATTTATATTTACAGCATACCCCCGTCCGCCGGATCCTAACTTCATCCTTAATTTTTATCGTTTTTCATCTGGCTTAAGCTGTCATTCATTCTTTTGACATAATATTTGCCGCTAAAAAATGCAACCGCCCATATGCAAAAGAAAATCAGGGCAAATAACCCAAAATAGCTTAAAAATCCCATAAGACTATGTTCCATCCAATACATAAAGTAAGCAGATGGCAGCATAATTACAGAACTCACCAGAAAATAAACTCCGGTCTGCTTTATCATGCTTAATTCCTCCAGTTCCCATATAACAGAACTTGCTCCAAAGCCAATACCTAAGAAGCCAGACAGCGCAGTTTGGAGAATCACTGCATTGATTTCATTTCCCATAAAAGACACTAATTCCGGTACGCATGGGGAATAATACCCTTCTGCCCAGATCAAAGATGTAAAAATCGAGATAAAATAACTAATTGTCACTCCGATCGGCATCCCTAAGGCGCCTCTCATTATCATTCTTTTTTTCATTTCTATCACCTCATATCCCTAATATTTTTTTCACCTTCGCGACATAACGCCTTGACACATATGTTTTTGTACCATTTAAAAATCTAACGCAGATTGTCCCTGTAATACTGAAATCAAAGTGATCCACTTTCTTTAAATGAATAATTTCGGAATTGGAAATCCGGACGAATTGCCTAATATCCAGCCGTTCTTCCAGTTCATACAGCCGAAGACGCAATACGTATTCCCCTTTGTCTGTTACGGCAAATACTTTCCCCTCATTGGCATAAACCCGAATCAGCTCTGCCTGCTCTAATACCTCAATCTTTTCGGACTTTTTTCCAGAAAGAATCTTCGGCCCGTCTTCTGACAATCTTCTTATGATATCATTCACATCTTCTGTCACAGAAGCCGTCAAAATAATGATTTTTGGTTCCAGGCAGGAATTATCAATTTTGATTTCAACTTGCATAAAACAAATCACCTCCTAGTGGAACCATTATAGAAAAAAGAATTTCCTCTTTCAATCTTTTTTCTATGGTCGGTTTATTTTGGAATATAAGTGGCATAAAGCAAAGACAGCGGGAGAAATTCCAAAGCAAACTTTGGACGTCCCCCGCTGTTTTATTTCTTGCATTACTTTTTATTTATCTTCTATCACATCTTCTAATATTTTTATTCCTGCCGCAATCTGGGATTCCGTCAGCCCTCCGTACCCTAAAAGCAGCACCGGATGTTCCCACGCTCCGCCAGGCAGGATAGAATATTCTCTCAGGCCATACACCCGGACATTACGGGCCATAGCCAAACGGACAATTTCTTCTTCCCCCTTGTTTGATCTTACTTCCACCAGCACATGCAGTCCGGCATTTTCCCCCCAGATACCCTTTACCCACTTCTTATCCTTCAAAGCCAAAATCAACGCGTCATGCCTGCTTCGGTAAATACGGCGCATTTTATTCAAATGGCGCCCGAAATAGCCTTCCTTCATAAAATAATACAAAATTTGCTGCTGGACTCTGGACACCGTGGAGGAATAAAATCCGCACCGGTTCCAATAAACCTCCAACAGCTCCCGGGGCAGCACCATATAACTAACCCGGATTGCAGGAGCAATGCTTTTGGAAAACGTTCCTAAATAAATCACCCGTTCCAAGGGATCGCTGCCTTGAAGGGAAGGAATGGGCTTCCCCTTATAGCGGAATTCACTGTCATAATCATCTTCTATAATATACCGCCCCTGTTTTTCCCCGGCCCAATGAAGCAGCTCCATCCGCCGCTTCATAGGCATCACGCTGCCCATAGGGAATTGATGAGACGGCATAATATAGGCCAGAACCGCCCCGCTGCTTTTCAGTTCCTCCACTGCCATCCCTTCTTCATCCATGGGAACGGAGACAGTCTCCCATCCCAAATTGCAAAAGGTCTGATACGCCTGTCGGTATGTAGGGCATTCCATAGCAATCCGACGGTCTTTTTGCAGCATTTGGTCTAAAAGCATCAAAAGATATTCATTTCCTGCCCCCACAATCATCTGCTCTGCCTCACAATTCACTCCGCGGGCCTGGTGAAGATAACTGCAGATTTCCTGCCGAAGGTTTTCTTCCCCCTGGGGAATTCCCGGTTCAAACAGCCCGTCCATCCCATCAAGAAGCATATGCTTCACCGCTTTTTGAAAAGAGGCCATAGAAAAATCAGACCATTCCACATCGTTCATGGAAAAGTCGTACTGAAATCGAGAAGCCTTTGCCCTATGCTCTGTCTCAGGCAGCCATAGGGATGCTGCTTCCTTTTTATGAACACTTTCTCCGTCCGGCAGCAGCCAGTCCTTTTTGATATCGCATACATAATAGCCGCTTCCCGGAACCGCCCGGACATATCCTTCTGACAAAAGCTGCCCATACGCCAAATCTGTAGTACTGCGGCTCACGGTAAGATGCTTTGCCAATAAACGGGTAGACGGTAATTTTTCCCCCGGGGAAATCTTACCGTCTATAATGTCTTGTCTGATATATTCGTAAATTTGTTCATACAAAGGAATCTTAGATTCCCCCTGAAGCAGCATCGTCAATTCTTCCAAAAAATCAGCCCTCTTTGTTCCGAATCTCCCTTACAATATCATCCTTCAAGTCCAAGGCAAGATCTTTCATACGTCTTGTGGCTGTTCCGGATGTAAGTACGCCGGACAAAAATTTAGAAGCAACCTCATATTTTCCAAAGTGATAGGACATGTAAGACAAGAGATAATCCATGGTACACTGATCCATTCCGCAAATAGGAGGCATCTCGTTAGCCAAAGCGGAAGAAAATCCTTCGTATGCCTGAAGATAGAACTTTTCTTCTTCCTGCTTACATGCTTCCTTCGCCTTCTTCTCTGCTTCCGTCTCTTCCGGCATTGTCTCTGCTTTACTCCGCAGCAGCCATGAAATTTTCAAACAAGTATATGCTTTCTCACTGTCCCGCCCTTTCTTCACCAGCGTATTTACAAAAGACAGCTTATACTTGTCAATAGCCTCGTCATATGTATAATATTTTCTGCCGGTGGGAGCCGCGGGCTTGAACTTGGCAGATACCCCTTCCCGAATCATCTTTCGTTGTACCGAAGAAAGATGATCAAAATAACGGGTCATTGCTGTATACCCGCAATCCGGACAGGAAATGATATCATATTTCAAAGTATCAATATGCTTAAACCGAGGTCTCATATCCCGGTCAGGCTCTAAGCGCATGGCGCGGCCGCTTTTCACTGCCAGGGTCTTAAACTTCTTATCGCATACCGGACACTCCACACTTTTCTCCAACAAAAAACTCTCTTCCGGCGGAATCTCCTTCACGGCTGCCTTCGCTTCCAAATCCGATCCCGCACCGGGTTCTGCCCCAGACAAATTACTCATTCTCTTCTCCTCCCATGGGCCTTCCGCTAATTTGCGGAAGGCAGTTTGTATGAACTCTTTAGTGACACAATCCGGTTAAATACCAGCTCGCCCGGCTTCAAATCTTTGGCGTCGCCGCAGAAAAAGCCTTGACGCACAAACTGAAAGCTGTCATAAGCTTTTGCATCTGCCAACGCCGGTTCCACATAACAATTTTTTAATACGGTAAGAGAATTCGGATTTAAATTCAGGCTACCGTCTTCATTATACACGCCCAATTCCTCATCCACAATATTCTCATATAGCCGCACCTGAGCCGGAACTGCAAAAGGCGCCGGAACCCAATGAATGGTTCCCTTTACTTTACGCCCGGTAAATCCGCTGCCTGCCTTTGTCTCGGGATCATACGTACAATGTACTTCTGTCACATTGCCGTTTTCATCCTTTACAAAGCTTTCGCATTTTACAAAATAAGCGTGCATTAGGCGCACTTCATTTCCCGGGAACAGACGGAAATACTTCTTAGGAGGCACTTCCATAAAATCATCCCGTTCAATATAGAGCTCCCTGCAAAACGGGATCTTGCGCGTACCTAAGGCTTCATTCTCCAGGTTGTTATCCGCCTGCAGATATTCCACTTCCCCTTCCGGGTAATTATCAATAATCAATTTAATGGGATCTAACACCGCCATCATTCTGGGCCGCTTCAGCTTTAAATCTTCCCGAATGCAGTATTCTAACATGGCATAATCCGCAGAGCTGTTGCTTTTGCTGACGCCGCATAATTCCACAAAACGCTGAATGGATTCCGGGGTAAAGCCCCGGCGACGCAATGCCGCAATCGACACCAGCCTGGGATCATCCCAGCCGTCTACAATGCCCTCTTCCACCAGCTTTTTGATGTATCGCTTCCCGGTTACTACATTGGTAAGATACATCTTGGCAAATTCAATCTGTTTGGGGGGATTCTCATATTCCAATTCCCGAACTACCCAGTCATACAAAGGCCTGTGGTCTTCAAATTCTAACGTACAAATGGAATGGGTAATTCCTTCTATGGCGTCTTCTATGGGATGAGCAAAATCATACATAGGATAAATACACCACTCATCTCCCGTATTGTGGTGGGTCATATGGGCCACCCGGTAAATAATCGGATCACGCATATTCATATTTGGTGAAGCCATATCAATCTTGGCACGAAGCACTTTCTCTCCGTCCTTGTATTTGCCCTTTTTCATATCCTCAAATAAAGCCAAATTCTCTTCTATGCTCCGATTCCTGTAAGGACTGTCTTTCCCTGGCTCTGTCAATGTTCCCCGGTATTGCCGAATCTCTTCCGGGGTCAAATCGCAGACATACGCCTTCCCTTTTTGAATGAGCTTTACTGCCGCCTCATACATCTGGGGAAAATAATCGGATGCAAAAAAGAGACGATCCTCCCAGTCTGCCCCCAGCCACTGAATGTCTTCTTTGATAGACTCTACAAATTCCACTTTCTCCTTGGTGGGGTTCGTATCGTCAAAACGCATATTGAACTTTCCCCCGTACTGCTTGGCAAGCCCGTAATTCAATAATATGGCCTTCGCATGGCCAATATGCAAATATCCGTTGGGTTCCGGCGGGAAACGAGTCCGCACCACTTGACAATGTCCTTCTGCAATATCCTTATCAATAATCTGTTCTATAAAATTCCTGGAACCTGCTTCGTTCTCCATGAATGCTCCTCCTAAGCCTTCTGTTTTGAAAAAAAGAAGGGGCTGTGAAAAGCGCAGCCCCTCTTGCTTTCTATATTATAATTATAAAAACCTGATTTGTCAACGAAAGTTCCCATTTCCTTATCAGTTTCCTTTTTTATGCGTGTGGGTAAATAAATGATCCTGACAATACTCATAATTCCCTTCACATTTAGAGCAAAATCGAAACTCCAGATTGTCCCCGTCCTGCTCCGTCCTTCCGCAAACGGCACATTTATGCTTTGTGACGCCCGGCGCCTGGCGCATCTGCCTGCGGTAGGCTTGCTTGCGGCGCACCTCCTTGGGAGAAATGGAATGATATCTCCTGGTGCATAAAAAGAAAACCACCACATTCAACAAGGAACTGATAATCACCACCCGGATTCCCCAGTCGCTTCCCGGCTGTATCATGCTATAACCCAAAAGCGCCACATCCAGAATCGCCAGGTATTTCATTTTGATGGGAATCAAAAACATCAACAGCACCTGCATATCCGGATAGGTCAATGCAAAGCCCAAAAATATGGACATACTGATGTAGTAAGTACTGAAAGCGCCTGCGTACAAATGAGAATACAATTCTCCCATCTGAGGCCCGTAAATCAAAGACGAAACCCCATACAATACAAATGCTCCCAGAATCGTTGTAAGAATCCCCCCAAAGATATAGAAATTATAACGGAACGTTCCCCAGCTGCGTTCCAGCGTATTCCCTATGGAATAATAAAACCACAGCGTAATCAGAATCAAAATGGAAAACTGCCATGGCGGAACCAAAAGCCAGGTAACCAGCCGCCATACCTGCCCGTGAAGGACTAAGTAGGGATCCAGATAAAAAAATTCAATGAGATTCCCTGCTGAAAATTGCAGGAGATATCCCAGAATATAGGTTCCGATAATATACAGCGTCAAATTGGAAATCGCATATTTTCCCAATTTACGCTCTAATTTATTTAAAAAGTTCATAAGGTTCACCTCGTTTTTGTACATAACAGGAGGCGGGAAATTTGCTCCCCTGCTTTCACTTATTATAGTTTTTCCCTATAGGTTTGTCAAATATTCCCTGGAACTTTTATGAAAAATTTATAATCTTGGAAAAAAGCGGGCCCTCCAAGCTTACGGCACGTAAATACGCCTCCCGGAGCTTATCCCAGGAGGCGCATTCTTTTATACATATTTTATATTTTCAGGAAACCGGATAATGGCTCTTACATTGTTCTTTGGATCGTCCTCTGCTTTCTGTCCTATAACCTGTTTCAAACATTCCCTCCAAAGGGGGATGCGTCATAAAATCCGGCCTGGTTTGATTTTCGGCGGGAGCGTCTTTCGGCGTCCGTGCCTCGGCGGAGGCGCTCCAGGGGTCGGACATACTCTGGCTTTCCTCCGGCTCCCGTTTTAACGTCTCTTCTTCCATAACTCTAGTTCGGTTTGCCGTCATTTCTCCGTTGCCCGGCCTATGCTCACGTTCCGGCTGCTCCATATCCTCGGGTATCATCTGACTTTCTGACCTCTCCCAGTCATTCACAGTCTCCCCATACATATTTGGATTCCCCTCCATATCCTGGGAAAGCGTCGTTCCTGGAGCCATGTCCTGGGAAAGCGCCGTCCTTGGGGCCATGTCCTGCTGACCGGGCAAATTGTCAAATTCCGTCTGGCCCATCCTCTCTCCTGCCCTTGGCTCCTGCCCCACCGGAATACACAGCTCATCTCCGATTTGCAAATTATAAATATTTACATAAGGATTGGCGTACATAATCCTGGAGACGCTTACATGATAACGCTGTCCCAGCTTATACAAGGTATCTCCTTTTTCAATGACATGAATGATTCCTCTACAAGGCCCGCTGGTAAAAATAGGGCCAATGGGAATCGTTACTACTCTTGCCATAAACTCCTCCATTCTGTGCCTTTTTGCACAAACAGATCGCTCGCAAAAGAATTCGCAAACTCTTTTACACGCACTAAAAAATAATTTCTCCCTTTATCATATTCCGCCCTGTCAAAACTGTTCCCCTTTGCCCCTTTTCATATGGAATCCAGCAGGTAGTTGGGAAATTCAAAGTTACGAGAATATTCTGACCATATAGTTCAGGAAAAGTCTGTTGCACCAAGCATTCCAATAGTTTTACAAATAAAGTAATAAATAGAAGCATCTTCCACATACATTAGACAAAGTAACCAACAAATTTTCATTTCCTCTTTTGGGAATCTATACATTTCATGAAATATAGAAAATGAATTGATTTTTTATCATCTCCTGTCGTATAATGTACCTTGTTTCAAAAGAAATTCAAACGATATTATAATAGGAAGTTATGGTGAAAATTATGGCAAAAAAAGATTTACATAAGTTGGGGATCGACATTGGTTCCACCACCGTAAAGATTGCAATCCTGAATTCAGATAACGAACTGCTTACTTCCGATTATCAGAGGCATTTTGCCAATATACGGGAGACATTATCCGATTTATTAAAAAAAGCTTATGATACCCTGGGGAATCTTATCTTAGCGCCTATGATTACCGGTTCCGGCGGCCTGACCCTCGCCAAGCACTTGGACATCCCTTTGGTACAGGAAGTCATGTCGGTGTCCACCGCTTTGCAGGACTATGCGCCTCAAACCGACGTAGCCATTGAGCTTGGGGGAGAAGACGCAAAAATTATCTATTTTGAAGGTGGAAATGTAGAGCAGCGCATGAACGGCATCTGCGCCGGGGGCACCGGCTCCTTTATCGACCAGATGGCCTCCCTGCTTCAGACAGACGCTACCGGGCTTAACACCTATGCTGAGGATTACAAAGCGATTTATCCCATTGCGGCCCGCTGCGGGGTATTTGCCAAGACCGATATTCAGCCTCTGATCAATGAGGGGGCTACCAGGGAGGATTTGTCCGCTTCTATTTTCCAGGCCGTGGTAAATCAAACCATCAGCGGCCTTGCCTGCGGCAAGCCTATCCGGGGGCACGTGGCTTTTTTAGGCGGGCCGCTTCATTTCTTACCGGAATTAAAAGCCGCATTCATACGGACCTTGCATCTGGATCAGGAGCACATCATCGCCCCCGACCATTCCCATCTGTTTGCGGCCATCGGCTCCGCCCTGAATTATAAGGAAGAGCAAACCACATCTTTGCAGGAGATCATCCAAAAGCTCTCCTCTGATATCCATATGGAATTCGAAGTGGAACGTATGGAGCCCCTGTTTGCAGACGATAAAGCTTATGAATTATTCAAAAAACGTCACAGCGCCCACCATGTCACTACGGGAGATTTATCCACCTATCAGGGGGACTGCTATCTGGGAATTGACGCCGGCTCCACCACCACCAAAGTAGCGCTGGTGGGAGAAGACGGCTCCCTGTTGTACTCTTTTTACAGCAGCAACAACGGCAGTCCTCTTGCGACGGCCATTTCCTCTCTGCAGGAAATTTACTCCCTGCTGCCGGAAGGCGCCCGTATCGTCCACTCCTGCTCCACCGGCTATGGAGAAGCTCTGATGAAAGCCGCTTTTTTGCTGGACGAGGGAGAAGTAGAGACGGTAGCCCACTACTACGCGGCTGCATTTTTCAATCCAAACGTGGACTGTATTTTAGACATCGGCGGCCAGGATATGAAATGTATCAAAATCAAAGATCAAACCGTGGACAGTGTGCAGCTTAATGAAGCCTGCTCCTCCGGCTGCGGTTCTTTTATCGAAACCTTTGCCAAATCTTTGAATTACTCTGTGGAAGATTTTGCCCAGGCCGCTTTGTTCGCCCAAAATCCCATTGATCTTGGCACACGCTGTACCGTATTTATGAATTCCAAAGTGAAGCAGGCCCAAAAAGAAGGGGCGGAGGTATCGGATATTTCCGCCGGGTTGGCCTATTCTGTCATTAAGAACGCATTATTTAAGGTTATCAAGGTATCCGACGCCAAGGACTTGGGGCAGCACATTGTGGTCCAGGGAGGCACCTTTTACAACGACGCCGTGCTCAGGAGCTTTGAAAAAATCTCCGGCTGCGAAGCCGTCCGTCCGGATATTGCAGGCATTATGGGCGCTTTCGGAGCATCTTTGATTGCCCGGGAACGTCATGAAGCCGGATACAAGAGTACCATGCTCTCCATCGAGGATATTAACGCCCTGACCTTTGAGACAAAATTATCCCGCTGTAAGGGCTGCACCAATAACTGCCTTTTGACAATCAACCGCTTTTCTGGGGGACGCCAGTATATCACCGGCAACCGCTGTGAAAAAGGTCTTGGCCTGGAAAAAAACAAAGAGCAGATTCCAAACTTATTCGACTACAAAAATAAGCGAATATTTGACTACCCGCCTTTGGAAAAGGAAAAAGCTCCCCGGGGCACAGTGGGGATTCCCCGGGTGCTGAATATGTACGAAAACTTTCCCTTTTGGGCGGTATTTTTCCGCAAGCTGGGCTTTTCTGTTATGCTCTCTCCCCAAAGCACCCGCAAAATTTACGAGATGGGCATTGAATCCATCCCCAGTGAATCCGAATGTTATCCGGCCAAGCTTGCCCACGGCCACGTTTCCTGGCTGATACGGGAACATGCAGATTTTATTTTTTATCCCTGCATTCCTTATGAACGCAACGAATTCCCGGATTCCAACAACCATTACAACTGCCCCATTGTCACCTCCTACGCGGAAAATATCAAAAACAATGTGGATGAAATCACCTCGGGACAGATGCGGTTTTTAAATCCCTTTTTATCCTTTGGGGATAAGCAGGCCCTTTTGACCCAGCTTCAGCAAGTGTTTTCCAAAGAATTCTCCATTTCCATGGAGGAAGTCAAACATGCGGTGGACGCCGGATGGGAGGAGCTGGCAAATCTTCGTCTGGAAATGCAAAAGAAAGGGGAAGAAACCCTCAAATATATGGAAGAAACCGGGCGCCGGGGCATTGTACTGGCAGGACGGCCCTACCATGTGGATCCAGAAATCCACCACGGCATCCCGGAATTGATCAATTCCTACGGCATCGCCGTATTAACGGAGGATTCCGTCTCTCACCTTCATAAAGTAGAACGGCCTTTGATTGTAATGGATCAATGGATGTATCATTCCCGCCTTTACGCAGCGGCTAATTTCGTGAAGACTCGGGAAGATCTGGACTTGATTCAGCTCAACTCCTTTGGCTGCGGCTTAGACGCCGTTACCACAGACGCGGTAGGAGATATTTTAACAAAATCAGGCAAAATCTACACCTGTTTAAAAATTGATGAGGTGAATAATCTGGGAGCGGCCAGAATCCGCATCCGTTCTCTTCTTTCTGCAATCCGAGTCAAAGAAAAGCAGAAGAACGTGCGCAAAATTCTGCCTGCCAGCTATGAGCGGACCGTGTTTACAGAAGAAATGCGGAAAAACTATACCATTCTCTGCCCCCAAATGTCCCCCATTCATTTCGACCTGATCGAGCCTGCCTTCCAGGCCTCCGGTTACAATCTGGTGGTATTGAAAAACGACAATCGTTCCGCCGTGGACGTAGGTCTGCGTTATGTGAACAACGACGCCTGCTATCCTTCTCTGATGGTAGTGGGACAGATTATGGACGCCATATTATCCGGCGACTACGACTTAAACCGGACGGCGGTAATTATTACCCAGACGGGAGGGGGCTGCCGCGCTTCCAACTATATCGGCTTTATCCGCCGCGCTCTGGAGAAGGCCGGATGCCCCGAGATTCCGGTTATTTCCCTTAACTTAAGCGGACTGGAAGGGAATCCGGGATTTAAGTTCACTCCCATCCTGCTCCAGAAGGGACTGTACGGCGTGGTGTTTGGGGACATTTTCATGCGCTGCTTATACCGGACCCGGCCCTATGAAGCCACAAAAGGCTCCGCTAACGCACTCCATGAAAAATGGAAAAGGAAATGCACCGCCTTCCTTTCCACCCCTAAATTATTATCTCACCGGAAGTTCAAGCATTACTGCCGTCAAATCATCCGTGATTTTGACAACCTTCCTATGCTGGATATCCAAAAGCCCCGGGTAGGCGTGGTAGGGGAGATTTTGGTAAAATTTCTGCCCGCCGCCAACAATTATCTGGTAGAGCTGCTAGAGGCAGAAGGGGCGGAGGCTGTTGTGCCTGACTTATTAGACTTTTTCTTATACTGTTTCTATAACCAGAACTTTAAAACAGACTACCTGGGCATGAAAAAGTCATCCAAGCGCAATGCCAATCTAGGAATAAAAGCTTTAGAATGGTTACGGAGCGCAGCTCGGGACGAATTTAACAAGAGCCGCCATTTCCATGCGCCGGCCCATATTGAAGACCTGGCGAAATACGCCTCCCCTATTGTCTCCCAAGGCAATCAGACCGGAGAGGGCTGGTTCTTAACAGGAGAAATGCTAGAGCTGATTCATACGGGAACCAACAATATCGTATGCGCCCAGCCTTTTGCCTGCCTGCCGAACCATGTAGTGGGCAAGGGCGTCATCAAAGAGCTCCGCCATCGCTACCCCCTTTCCAATATTGTGGCCATCGACTACGATCCTGGAGCCAGTGAGGTGAACCAGTTAAACCGCATCAAGCTGATGCTGTCTACCGCACAAAAAAATCTAAAAGCGGACCGTCAGGCCTCCCGGGTAGAATAACACGAATCTATCTCCTATCCGGCGATAAAAACCTAGAGGGTGTTTGAATCTTCAAACACCCTCTTAATATGCATTCATATCCTGGCAAATCATATAGTATCAATTTTTCTTCTATTTCAATACCCGTTCCACTTCCTGAGCGCTGGGCATCCCGCTTTGGGCTCCAAATCTTTCAATGGACAATCCTGCTGCTGCATTTCCATAAATCAAAGCGGACCGTACATCCGCCCCGGATGCAATCTGTACGCAGAAGGCTCCGTTTAGCGTATCCCCCGCTCCTGTAGTATCCACCACTTTCGCCGGGTGTGCGGGAACCGTCACAATCTCCCCGGATTTCAAACAAGTCGTCACTCCCTTTGCCCCCTGGGTAACAATCAATTTCTCCGGATACTTCCTCAGCAGCTGCTCCAACGGGGCATCCTCTCCAAAAATCAATCCCGCTTCGTGTTCATTGGGGGTGAGATACGATACCTTATCTACCATTTCCATAGGAACCTTCGCTGCCGGAGCCGGATTTAACACCACCGGGATATGATTCTGACTGCAAAAATCAATGACATAATGAACGGTATCCAGGGAAATCTCCTGCTGAAGAACCACCATATCAAAATATTTTAGCTCATGTTTCACTTCATCCACATAGGCTCTGTCTACCTTTTCATTGGCTCCTGGAACAATCACAATCGTATTATCATTTTCACCAATGGTAATCATTGCCGTTCCGGTGGGAACCTCCTTTAAAACCTGGATATGTTCTGTCAAAACTCCCTCATTCTCAAGGTTTTTTAATACCCTCTGTCCACTGTCGTCCGCTCCTACGCAGCCGAACATTGCAACCTCTGCTCCCAGCCTGGCCATAGCCACCGCCTGGTTTGCGCCCTTTCCTCCCGGATAAAAGCTTATGCTGCTTCCCCGGATGGTTTCCCCTTTTAAGGGAATCCGCTCCGCAGTTATTACCATGTCCATATTGATACTTCCAACCACCGCTAACCTCATAGCCGTCCTCCATTCATGTTACCCTACAGGGAACGCAGGATCCCTAAAACAACCGGCGCAGCTAACGCTCCGCCGGTGAACATAAAGTATCTGCCGTTTCATTTTAAATTCAAATTTTCCTTTTACAAATCACAGTTATTTACTGTTCTCGGGAAGGGAAGCACATCACGAATGTTGCTCATTCCGGTCAAATACATGACGCAGCGCTCAAAGCCTAAGCCAAATCCTGCGTGCCGGGCAGAACCGTACTTACGCAGATCCAGATAAAACTCATAGTCTTCCTTGTTAAGCCCCATCTCTTCAATTCGGCCGCACAATTTCTGGTAATCATCCTCCCTCTGGCTTCCTCCGATAATCTCCCCGATGCCAGGCACCAGACAGTCCATAGCCGCAACCGTCTTGCCGTCCGGATTCATCTTCATATAGAAAGCCTTGATCTCCTTGGGATAATCTGTTACAAAAACAGGACGCTGAAATACTTCTTCTGTCAGATACCGTTCGTGTTCCGTCTGCAAATCCACACCCCAGGAAACCTTATATTCAAAATTGTC
Source organism: uncultured Lachnospiraceae bacterium (assembly GCA_946549035.1). Taxonomy (GTDB): domain Bacteria; phylum Bacillota; class Clostridia; order Lachnospirales; family Lachnospiraceae; genus 14-2. The sequence continues at coordinate 27,856 of CAMNQH010000032.1, forward strand.
GTTATTCTTTTCCAAAATCTCAATCGCCTGGGTATAAGTTACATGGCCAAAATCGGAATTCGCAACGTGGTTCAGCCGTTCCAGCAATCCTTTATCCACAAAGCTGTTAAAGAAATTCATCTCTTCCGGAGCCTGTTCCAGCACGAAACGAATGATATACTTCAGCATACTTTCCGCCAGCATCATATCGTCTTTCAAGTCTGCAAAGGCTATTTCCGGCTCAATCATCCAGAATTCCGCCGCATGGCGGGTAGTATTGGAATTCTCTGCCCGAAAGGTAGGTCCGAAGGTATAAATATTACGAAACGCCATAGCGTACGTCTCTCCGTTTAACTGTCCGCTGACGGTAAGATTGGTAGGCTTATTAAAAAAGTCCTTGCCATAATCCACATCCCCTGCTTCTGTTTTCGGCAGGTTGTTCAAATCCAGCGTTGTCACCTGGAACATCTCGCCTGCGCCCTCGCAGTCGCTTCCGGTAATGATGGGCGTATGCACATACACAAAATCCCGTTCCTGAAAAAACTTGTGAATGGCATATGCAATCAAGGAACGTACCCGAAAGACTGCCTGAAATGTATTCGTCCTGGGTCTCAAATGAGAAATCGTCCGCAGATATTCAAAGGAATGGCGCTTTTTTTGCAGAGGATAGTCCGGAGTAGAGGCGCCTTCTATGATTACCTCCTGGGCCTGAACCTCAAAGGGCTGTTTTGCCGAAGGAGTGGGAACCAGCGTCCCTTTTACCAAAATAGCCGCTCCTACGTTCAGCTTGGATATTTCGCCATAATTACTTAATTGATCGGAATAGACCACCTGAAGGGGTTCAAAAAAGGTTCCGTCGTTTACAACAATAAATCCAAAGTTTTTGGAGTTACGGACGCTCCGGACCCAGCCGCAGATCTCCACTGTCTGGTCTAAATATTGTTCTCTGTTTCTAAATAGATCTTTTATGCTTGTCAGTTTCATTTCATAATCTCCTTCCCGGTTTCCAGCAATCTTTTGCTATTCTTCCTTCTCACCTTCGTCTGAGGACTCTTCCTGGTCTTTGGTGCCGGCTTCCGAGTCATCCTCAGGGGTCTCGGTATCAGCTTCCGAGTCATCCTCAGGGGTCTCGGTATCGGCTTCGCCATCAGACACACCGTCCGGGGTAGGTACGGTATAGTTGATTTTGGCATTTTCCACTACATAGTCCATCACCTTATTCCCCAGGCAAATCTGTCTTACATAGTCTTTGCCGTACTGCTCATACAGCTCTTCTTCTGTGGTAAATCCATAAGTGGCCAACATATTGTTCACAAATGTCTGATATTCTTCCTCATTTACATCCAGCTTTTCCTTATCGGCTATGGCCTGAAGAATCAGTTCAAACTCCAGACTGCTTTTTACATCCTCTGTAATCTGCTCCTCATACGCTTCTTCCGTAAGATTGGCCTGTTTGAGATATTCCTCCAGACTGGAGCCCTGAGATTCATAGCTTTTTTCAGCCTGCTTTTTATAGGTCTCCACCCGTTCTTTCAGCATGTCTTCCGGAATTTCCTTTACAGTACAGTTCTCCTGAATCTTGGCAATGGCGGCAGAACGCGCGCTGGCCTGGGCATAATAATCATTGGAGCTATCCAGCGTCTTCTTAACATCTTCTAGGAACTGCTCCACGGTAGCCTGCCCAAAATTCTGCGACACATACTCGTCCGTTATCGTATCATAGGTCACTTCCTTCGCCTTTACAATCCTGTTGACCTTCACATCAAATACCACCGGTTTTCCGGAAAAATCCGGATTATTCTGATAGGGATCGGGAAATTTCAAATTAAGGGATCGGGATTCCCCCACCTTGGCTCCCACCAGGCCGTCTTCAAACCCTTCGATAAAGGAATTTGAACCAATTACCAAAATATAATTGTCCGCCGTGCCTCCGGCAAAAGCCTCGCCGTCCATTTTTCCTTCATAATTAATATCCACTGTGTCCCCGTCTTCTACCTTATCTTTCTTTACCGTCTCGTAGTCAGGATACATAGCCAGGGTCTGATTTACATAATTTTGAATGTCTTCCTCGGAAATCTCAGCCTTTTGGGCCTCAATCTCTATTCCCTTATACTCTCCAAGTTCTACATAGTTCTTCTTACCGCACCCTGTAAACACTGTCAGGACGCACAAACCGGCGATCCATGCCGCTGCAAATTTCTTCATATCATCATTACCTTTCTGTTTTCTATGGATCATTCTGCTTCCATAGTATATAAAGATACCATATTTCCCGGAAAATGAAAAGCCTTGCCACAAATAATTCACAAATAAATCAGATATCCTTTGCACTTTCTGTAAAAAGGGATATAATGATAAGAGAAAAACATGAGAGGAGCCGGGCAAAGCTGCCCCGGCGAATGCATCCTGGCATTTGCCGCGAACAAACTATGAGCACACTGAATTTAACACTCTTGACGGATCTGTATGAATTAACCATGATGCAGGGCTATTTCAAGACAAACAACCATGATGTGGTAGTCTTTGACGCATTTTACCGAGCCAATCCTTCCGGGGGAGGATACGCCGTCTGTGCAGGGCTGGAGCAAGTCATAGACTATGTAAAAAATCTTCACTTTGACCAGGAGGATGTTTCCTATTTAAGGAGCCTTGGCATCTTCGACGACGATTTCCTTCAATATCTAAGCGACTTCCATTTTTCCGGAGATATTTACGCCATTCCAGAAGGCACCGTTATTTTTCCCCGGGAACCTTTAATCAAGGTAATCGCGCCTATTATGGAAGCGCAGTTGATTGAAACCGCCATTTTAAATATCATCAACCATCAAAGCCTGATTGCCACCAAGGCTGCCCGGGTCTGCTATGCCGCCCAGGGAGACGGTGTGATGGAATTCGGCCTGCGCCGGGCCCAAGGCCCCGATTCCGGTACTTACGGCGCAAGAGCCGCCGTAATCGGAGGCTGTGCCGGAACCTCCAACGTCCTGGCGGGCCAAATGTTCGACATCCCGGTAAAAGGCACCCATGCCCACAGTTGGATTATGAGCTTTTCCGACGAATACACCGCGTTCAAAACATATGCTGATTTGTACCCCTCCGCCTGCATCCTGCTTGTGGATACTTATGATACGCTCAAATCCGGCGTTCCCAATGCCATTCGGGTATTCCGGGAGCTGAAAGAAGCTGGAATTCCCCTTACCTTTTACGGAGTCCGTATGGACAGCGGCGACCTGGCCTACCTCTCCAAAAAAGTCCGCAGTATGCTGGACGAAGCCGGCTTTTTCGACGCCGTAATTTCCGCTTCCAATGACTTAGACGAATATCTCATTGAAAGCTTAAAGATTCAGGGGGCCACCATTACCTCCTGGGGCGTAGGAACCAACCTGATTACTTCCAAGGACTGCCCGGCTTTTGGGGGCGTATACAAGTTAGCCGCCATTCAGGATGAAAAGGGAAATTTTATTCCCAAAATCAAACTGTCGGAAAACACAGAAAAAGTTACGAACCCGGGAAACAAAACCGTCTATCGTATCTATGAAAAAGATTCCGGCAAAGTCAAAGCAGACCTGATCTGCCTGGTGGGAGAAACCTTTGACGAATCCAAAGATCTCAGGCTTTTTGACCCGGTGGAAACCTGGAAAAAGACCCGGCTTCCCGGCGGTTCCTATACCATGCGGGAGCTCTTTGTCCCTATATTTAAAAAAGGAACCTGCATCTATGAAAGCCCCTCTGTGATGGAGATCCAAGAATACTGTAATCAGGAAAAAGATACCCTTTGGAATGAAACGAAGCGTTTTGTAAATCCCCATCATATTTATGTGGACTTATCGGATAAGCTCTTTCAAATGAAAACAGATTTGTTTAATGAAATGAGCAATCAGGAATAGTAAGAAGCAAATTCATTTTGCCGATAAAAAAGGACGGGAAAAAGCAACTGCTTCTCTCTCGTCCTTTTTATCGGCTCCTAAAACCAGACAGCCTTTACTAATTAAACCCGATCACCTTCTGTGAAATCTTATATGCAACCACAGAAATCTTCCTGCCGCCTCTTCCCGGCAGATTCATGGTCTGTCCCATGATACCGTTTCTAAGATGGTGAAACAGGCGCAGGTCATAATCCTTAATATATTTCCACAGCTCTCTTTTTTTGCTCAAATTCTCCTCCGTACCGGAGCGGATACACATAATCGTAGAAATGACCGTGATAATTTCCAGATAATTAAACATGTATTTCCGCAGCTTCTTATTGGGAAGCTTCCATAAATCCACCGCTTCTATCATTAGCTTGTTTACTTTAATCTGCTGATCAATTCGCCGGATCATCACGGCCTCATTGACAGACTGATCCTCTCTGCCAATAAAATAGCGGTAAAAATCCACATCCAAATAATACATGGTTTTTACATAAGGCAGGGGGAAATATACAAAAATATTGTCCACATAAAAAGTATGTTTCGGAAGCTCCAAGCCGCATTCCCGCAAAAGCTGGGTGCGGTAAATCACAGAATGCATCAGAATATAGCGTCCTTTTTTGAAATGCTTTGCCTCCTCCCAGCCAAACAACTGCTCTTTGGGCAAAATGCTTCTGTAATGCATAACCCTTTTACGCTTTACCCCTTCCTTCTCATAAACGAAGTTGCTGATCAGCATATCTAAGGCAGTTTGGCCTCCGCTTAAGGTACGCAAAGTTTCTAAAATGCGCCGGTAAGACTCTTCATCCACCCAGTCATCACTGTCTACTACTTTAAAATACAGGCCGGTGGCATTTCGGATTCCTGCATTTACAGCTTCTCCGTGACCGCCGTTTTCCTGGTGAATCGCTTTTACGATTGAGGGATATTTTTGAGCGTATTGATCCGCAATTTGCGGCGTAGCATCCATAGAGCCGTCATCTACAATCAAAATCTCCACATCTTCCCCCCCTGGCAGCAAAGATTCAATACAATGTTCCATATAATCCTGGGAATTATAGCAAGGAATTGCGATTGATAATAATTTCATAACTCTTTCTTCTCCTTTTGTAAGGTTTTCTTAATTTCAAAACAAGACAAGCCCGCCGTCTGATTTCTTCTTATAATCACTGGGCTTCTCATCTGTGCCTGTGGACATTATACACAGTTCTATGCCTCAGAAGCAAATACTTTTTTCTTAAGCTTTTCTAAAAATATTGGAAACCTTTCCAGGAACTAAGAATATGAACAAAATTCATATATTATTAACAAAATTATCATAAACTGAACATATCAATGACACAACTGACAGATATACTGAAAACCATCAAAGCAAGATCATTGTTTTAGCCGATAAACAATTGATTCCCCTCAATTGTTTTTCATAAATCTTTTTCATAGCCTTGCCTTAGGGCGTGTTCAGGCAGTTATTCCCGCGTCTTAAGGCAAGGTTCCTCCCAATTAAAATCCAGGATGCGTTGAAGAACCCCTGGAAAACAAATTATGACAACCTCACTTTTTCATACATACAACCTTTTGTAACTGTTTTGTTGCCTGTCAGCCAATAGGCGGCTTTTCCAACAAGTTACCTCTTTTTCATCCAAGGGCCGGCCTTCACATGCCGGCCCCTTCTTTTTCTGATTCCCAAACCACATAAAACTATGATAGAATAAACCCAGATCCAACAGATTACCTTTTTTGAAAGGAGTATCTTCATGAACGACTACGAAAAGCGGGGATATCTAAACCAGGATTACCGCATATTTCATATTACGGACCAACACCAGCGGGAATTTCCCTATCATTATCACGATTTCTATAAAATCCTGATCCTGCTGAAAGGGGATGTTACCTACTGCATTGAAGGCAAATCTTATCCTCTGCTTCCTTATGACCTGGTGCTAATCAACGCCGGGGAAGTCCATCACCCGATTGTCCGCAGCTGCGCGGCTTACGAGCGGATTATCCTGTATATCTCCCCTAACTTTCTTTCTTCCTTTCGTCAGGAGGGCTGCAATCTGGAGCTTTGTTTTTTACAGGCACAGCAGGAAAAATCCAATGTCCTGCGGCTGCCTTCCATTCAAAGCAGCCGCCTGTATCAAGTCCTTATGGAGCTAGAGGGTTCCTCTAATGAGCAAATCTATGGAGCGGATTTTTACCGAAAGCTCCTGTTTTTAGAATTTATGGTTCACTTAAACCGGGCTGCTGTATTGGACACATTACATTTCATGCCTAACAATAACGCCAATGATAAAATTCTTATGGTGTTATCCTATATAAACGACCATCTGACAGAGGAAATCTCCATTGACAGCCTGTCAAAGAAGTTTTACATCAGCAAATATTACCTGATGCATTCCTTTAAAAAAGAAACCGGCTATACCATAGGCGCTTATTTGCATTTGAAACGCCTGTTTTATGGAAGAGAGCTGATTCGTCAGGGAATGCCTGTGACAAAAGCCTGTTTTGCCTGTGGTTTTTTCAGCTACTCCGCATTCTCCAGAGCTTACAAGAAGCAATTTGGGGAAGCACCCACCCGCCCCCGGGGCCTGCCTTAAAAGCCGCCGGATATTTTTGTATATTCCCTTATGATATTGCAGATAATGCTTTAATAGAGCAGTCCCTTCCATTGACAGGAATCAGTCGCTATGATATTGTTAAACACAGATGAAACTACAAAATGAACGTGTTTTTTTTACAAAAACGGAGGATTTTCCCATGATCAACGAATGCTATTATGATGAATTTGACAAAAAAGAGGGACTCGGCTTTGATTCCAAGGTGGTGCACGGAGCCATGGGCTGCGACCCCATTACCGGAGCCGTCAGCTTCCCTATTTTCCAGAGCGCAACGTTCCGTCACCGCTCTTTTGGTATCTCCACCGGGTACGACTATTCCCGTCTTTCCAATCCTACCCGCCAGGAGCTAGAACGCACCATGGCCATACTGGAAGGAGGCCTGGAGGGCTTTGCCTTTACCAGCGGACAAGCCGCCAATATGACGGTTTTCAGCTTGTTGAAGCATGGAGATCATGTGCTTTTGTCCGACGACATTTACGGCGGCACCTTCCGTATTTGTGAAGAAATTTTCCGAGGCGTCGGCGCTGATTTTACTTATGTGGATATGGGAGATCTTTCACAGGTTCGCAAACAGCTGCGCCCTTCTACCCGGATGATCTTTGTGGAAACCCCCACGAACCCCATGATGAAGGTAGCTGATATTGCCGCTATTTCCAAAATCGCCAAGGAACAGGGCGCTCTGCTTGTGGTAGACAACACCTTTCTGACTCCCTGCTTCCAACGTCCCATTGAACTGGGGGCAGACATCGTTGTACACAGCGGCACCAAATACCTTTGCGGCCACAATGACGTACTGGCGGGGTTAGCGGTAGTCACCACTCCGGAATTGGCAGAACATTTTCATGGGGAAACAAAATCCCGGGGAAATCAGCTTGCCCCCTTTGACTCCTGGCTGCTTCTAAGAGGCATCAAGACCTTGTCTTTAAGAATGAAGCGTCACAATGAAAACGCCATGGAGGTTGCCAAGTGGCTGCGTACTCATCCCAAGGTAAAAAAGGTCTACTATACCGGCTTTGAAGACCACAAAGGGTATGAAATCTCCTGCAGACAGGCTAAGGGCTTCGGAGGTATGATTTCCTTTGAGTTAGACAGTGAAGAAAGCGCCCACAAGCTTCTCTCCAACGTATCTATGATTCTCTTTGCCGAAAGCTTAGGAGGCTGCGAGACCTTGGTGACGTACCCCCTGACTCAGACCCACGAATCCATCCCCCGGGAAACTTGTGAAAAGCTGGGGATCAACGAACGCTTTATCCGTATCTCCATCGGCATCGAAGATGTGGAAGATATTATCAACGACCTTTCTCAGGCTTTGGAATAGGAGCAGCCTATGAACATCAAATTTACAAAAATGCAGGCTTTTGGCAACGATTATATTTATATAGATACCCTAAGCCAGGACATGCCCGCTTCTTTGGGAGATTTGGCAAAACACGTTTCTGATATCCACTATGGCATAGGCTCCGACGGCATGGTTTTAATCTGCCCTTCTAAATCATGCGAGTTCCGTATGCGGATTTTCAATCCCGACGGCACAGAAGGGGAAATGTGCGGCAACGCCTTGCGCAGCACGGCAAAATATGTCTACGACAAAGGACTGACAGACAAGACGGATTTCTATATTGAGACTTTTGGCGGCAATCAGCATATTCAGCTAAAAACCTCAGAGGGCAAAGTCACCAACATAACGGCGGACATTGGAAAACCTGTGCTGGACGCTAAGAAAATCCCTGTTTGTACGTCTCTCGATACATTTGTAAACCAACCCGTTTCTGTAGAAGGCCAAACATTTTATCTCACGGCTGTCTCCTGGGGCAACCCTCACTGCGTTACCTTTCTGGACACCCTGGAGGATCTTAACATCGCCCTCTACGGCCCCGCTATAGAAACCATGTTATCCTTGTTCCCCAACCGCACCAATGTCACCTTTGCCCAGGTGATCGACGATTCTCATATTAAGATTCGGGAATGGGAACGAGGAACCGGAGAAACCATCGGATGCGGAACCGGATGCTGTACTGCCGTAGCAGCCGCAAATATCCTGGGTCTGTGCGGCCGCACCGTAACCGTAAAGCAAATCGGCGGTCCGCTGCACATCCACTGGGATGAGGCGGATCACATGTTTATGACGGGTCCCTCCCACTATATATGCGAAGGAGAAATCATCTATGAAGCTGAGTGAGCTGATAGAACACATAAACCCCCTCCAGGTGGTGGGGGACACGGATGTAGAAATTTCATCCATAGAATACAATTCCAAACAAGTAAAAGATAAAACATTATTTGTCTGTCTCAAAGGCTTTAAATCAGACGGACATACCTACATCGGGGACGCCTTCCACAAAGGCGCCTCCGCTTTTCTGGTGGAAACCCTTCCCACTACCCCTATCGACGCCACAATCATTCAGGTAGCAGACACTCGGAACGCCCTGGCCCTGGCCGCAGCCGCCTGGTTCGGCCATCCCGCCCAGAAGCTGACGGTCATCGGCCTTACCGGAACCAAGGGTAAGACTACCACTGCCTTTATGATGAAGCAGATTCTGGAAGAATCCGGATGTAAAACCGGCATGATCGGCACCGTGGGCGCCTATATCGGTGATGAAAAAATTCCCATCAAAAACACGACCCCCGAATCCTTTGAGCTTCATTCTCTGTTTGCCCAAATGGTGGCGAAAGGCTGTACCCATGTGGTTATGGAGGCTTCCTCTCAAGGCTTCAAATTAAAGCGGACGGCAGGCATTCTCTTTGATTACGGCGTCTTTTTAAACCTTTCCCCGGATCATATCAGTCCGGCGGAGCACAAAGATTTTGAAGAATACCGGGACTGTAAAAAAATGATGTTTCGCCAAACCAGGCAGGCTGTTGTAAATATTGATGGAGATCACTGGGAATACGTCGCTTCAGACGTTCAAAACCCTGTCACCTTCTCCACAAACCAGCCCGCCTCCCTCACCGCATCCCATATGGAAAACATCTGGGAACCGGGACTCTTAGGCTCTACCTTTACCGTTCATGGGCTTTACGAGGGAACCGTCACCTTAAACATGCCCGGGGCCTTTAACGTCCACAATGCATTGGCCGCCATGGCCATTGCCGCTAATCTTGGCATTCCCTTTGAAACTGTGGTATCCGCCCTGAAAAAAGTATCCGTAAAAGGCCGTACTCAGCTGATTCCTGAGGCCGCCCACTTATCCACGTTCCTCATCGACTATGCCCACAATGCATTAAGCATTGAAAGCCTTTTGTCCATGCTGAAAAGCTACCGCCCCGGGCGGTTGATCTGTTTGTTTGGCGGCGGCGGCAACCGGGACAAGCAGCGGCGTTACGATATGGGAAAGGCTGCCGGAAAATATGCGGATCTGACCATTATCACCACGGATAATCCCCGTTGGGAAGATCCCGCCAACATCAACGCCCATATTATAGAGGGACTTGACGTATATCACGGAGCATACCAGATTATTATGGACCGGACAGAGGCGATTCATTACCTAATGGATCACTGTAAAAAAGACGACATTGTTGCCTTAATCGGAAAAGGACACGAAGAATATCAAGAAATCGAAGGCGTAAAATATTATTTTTCAGAAGAAAACATTATACGAGAGTATGCCAAAGAATAACGTAAAGGCAGGAAAAAAAGAGGACCGACAAAGCTTGGAATTTAAATCCACCAGCCGAGTCAGTCCTCCATTTTCTAAGAAAATCCATTGGCATTGATCAGTGAATCACCTGATAGCGTAACCTGAGATAGGAGTTCTCTAAAACTGTGCAATCCTGTAATTTTAACACTCCTAACTGTGATAACTCACGTTCCGACAGCAAAGAGTTTCCGTCAATCAAAGTAGATGTATTTTTACCTCCAATTAATACAGGAGCTACCACAACATCAATATAATCCATCAGTTTTTCCCGGAGAAACAGTCCGTTTAGCGTACCGCCAGTTTGTATTGTTATTCTCTCACAGCTATAACATCCTTTAAGCTTTGTAAGAACCTCCTGCAGTGATAGTTCATCTTGATAAAGGATATGAAGATTGTCTTCTTCTACTTCAAATGCCGGATGATTTTTATTGGTTGTCACCAGCACAAATTGTTTCGATAAAGCACAAAAATAACGTATCCCATGTTCCGTTAAATGCTTATTGTCAATGATCACAAAGGAGACAGGGGTCTTATTTGGCATATCTGCTGTATTAACACCGATTTTGGCTTGCACTCTTCCGGAATTAAGGGACCATAAATCTGTTGTCTGCTCTATTTCATAGTATTGATGTAATCCTTCTTTCACTCCCTCTATTTTAGGAAAATCCGTATCCACGTCTAACTTGTCTGATGCGCCAGTGCTGATTTTGCCGTCAACAGACATTAGCATAAATAATGTTGTAATCGGTCTGTCCATTTTCTCCCTCCAAAATTCAATTTATGAATTTTTCAAAATGCATCAAATTTATTCTGCGCTTGCCCAAAAATCCTCTATAGTTTTATTAAATTCCTGGGGCACATCCATATTCACACAATGTCCTGCATGTTCAAAAATAACTACCCTGCAATCGGGCTCGCTCATTTTCCATTGTTTTATTGCCTCTAATTCCATTGGAATATCAAAGCTTCCGCATCCAATCAATAAGGGATAATTTCGTTCTCCCGTCTTAAACTTGTTTACCATACTGTTGAGGGTTGCCAGAAACATAAACGACTTTTTTGGAAAAAGTACGTTCATATCAAAAAACTCATCTTGCGCCTGCACCGTATAGGCAGAGATTTTCTTATTTTCTTTTGCAAACCATTTAACCGAAAAAAGGGCCTTTAACATCATCAGCATCTGGTTTGCACCATTTTTCTTTTGCATTTTAATATCAAAATGATTGACGTCATATCCTCCGAAACAAGCCAATGAGCTTACGGAATTTGGATAATGATTTGCAAAATCCTGGGCCAATACTGCTCCCAAGGAAACGCCCACAATATGTATTTTTCCAATATTTTCCACATGCAAGATATCAAATATCCATTTTGACATCTTATCTACACCGTCGCCTTTTTGGGTATCCGTGGACTGCCCATGACCGATAATATCAATGGCCAGAATATTATATTTGTCTTGAAAATATTCAAACTGTCTTTTGAACATATTATGATTGACAAAAGCGGCATGAATAAAAAGCACCCATTGAGTATGCCCTGTTTCGCTGATAAAATATGTAATTGGTGAATTAGATAGCTTTTTTGGTTTCATAGCTTTTTGCCTCTTATTTCCTCAAGAAGTTTTTGATGCCACTCCATATTAAATTTCATAAAATCTTTGCCATATCGGGCAGCGGCAAACTGATAATAGAGAATATCCTTATTTTCATCTGGAACTATTACATCTTCCGCCTCTTTACAAATGGCATTTAACACATCATACTGTGTTTTTAATTGTGAAATATACTCTTGTAACCTTGCCTCACGTGTTTCTTTTGCGGAAAAACCCATAAAATACAATTTTGCCAATTCAGGATTTTTAATCCCCTGCGCATTCAGGGGTGTAGTTATCCACTCAGTAAAACTCTGTTTTCCTCGTTCCGTGATGGAATAAATCTTTTTATATTTTCCATGTTCAACGGCTTCTTCATATTGAATATATCCACAAGTAAGCAACTTCTTTATAGCAGCCTGTATACTTCCCATGCTGCTGCTATACATCATATTAAGCCCTTTATCGATTCTTTCACGCAACTGATAAATGGTTCTGCTGCTCAATAGCAAAAGACCGAGTATCATGTGATCCATGCTCTTCTCCTATATATTACTATTAGAAATAGTTTTATTATATTTGGTTTCTGTAGCGATGTCAATAGAGAATAATAGAGGGGTATCAGAATAGGTTGTCGACTTTTTGTACATCACCCCATGCCGGAGGATGGCGGCGATCCCCGCCACAGTTATGCCCTGGTGGTGGATAAGGTCAACCCCGGTCTGACCGA
>CAMNQH010000033.1 GCA_946549035.1 uncultured Lachnospiraceae bacterium
GTTACTGTCGCTCAGCGTACGTCCAGTACGCTTCGTTCCAGTGCCTTGCAGAATCGCAAATCTGTGGTGCAAAACCGTGTGTCCCCTTGTCCACTGAGGGTAAGATAACGCAAAAATAACCATCCGCCTCTTACATTCATCATAAGAAGGCGATGGTTATTCTTTGGGAATTCTTTCCCACTTCTGTAAACAGCCCGTTGTTTTGGCTTGCTCGCAAACAATTTAAACTATTTTTTTACAACTGCCTTTACCAGCAGCATCATAGGGCGGCGCAATTCATCCTCCATCCCCGGAATACTCCTCATTTCTTCGGGAGGCTCTGCTTCTTCCACGGCTTTGATTTCAAAACCATTTCGCAACAGTCCCATCAATATTTGAGTCAGGGTATGATGCTGTTTTACCACATCGCAGCCTAAGAAACTGGTTTTCCTCTCCCCCGGCATAAAATAATGATCTATAGGCCAATACTGTGGCTTCCCTTCCTTGGTATAAATCCAATCCTGCCCGACTCCTGAGGTAAAGACAGGATGCTCAATATTAAACAGAAATACGCCGTCTGGTTTTAAGGTTTGATGCACCTTTTGAAATATTTGTTCTAAGTCTTCCACATAGTGCAGCACTAAATTGGAAATCACAACATCCCACATATCCTTTGGATACTCATATTCCTCCAATCCACAGACTCGATATGTAATCCCAGATTCCATATTTTTTTGCTTTGCTTCCTCAATCATTTTAGAACTTTGGTCGATCCCCAATACCTGAATAGCCCCTTGTTCTATGGAATACTTGCAATGCCAGCCGTATCCGCATCCTAAATCAAGCACATGCTTTCCTTGCAGCGGCGGAATTAGCAGCTTTAATTGATGCCATTCCCCTGCTGCCTCTAGTCCCTGACTGCTGCGGGGCATTTTGGCATATTCCTCAAAAAAAACAGCGTCGTCATATGTATTCTTTCCCATCCGTATTCCCCTTTTATGTTCTTACTTCCGAACCTGCCCGTTTCCATAAATAATATACTTTGTACTGGTAAGAGCTGTAAGCCCCATGGGGCCTCTGGCATGAAGCTTCTGTGTACTGATGCCGATTTCCGCCCCAAAGCCAAACTCAAATCCGTCGGTAAATCTGGTGGACGCATTGACATAAACTGCCGCCGCATCAATTTCATTCAAAAATTTCTGGGCATTGTCATAATCTTTGCTAATAATAGCTTCGGAATGACCGGTATTGTAACGGTTGATATGAGAAATTGCTTCCGAAATATCCGAAACTGTTTTCACGGAAATCACATAATCTAAATATTCCCTTCCCCAGTCTGTATCTTTTGCCGCCTTTGCATCTGTCAAAATCCTCTGGCACATCTCATCCCCCCGTATTTCCACATGTTTCTCAGATAAACGGGCCGCTATTTTTGGCAGGATACTGGCTGCTGCCTTCTCATGAATCACTAGGGATTCACAGGCATTGCAAACTCCGATTCGCTGGGTTTTTGCATTAAACACAATCTCCGCCGCCATCTCTGCATCGGCAGATTCATCTATATAAATATGACAATTTCCGGTTCCTGTTTCAATCACAGGGACAGTTGCCTGCTCCACTACCGTACGAATCAGGCCGGCGCCGCCCCTTGGAATCAAAACATCCACATATTGATTCAGCTTCATAAACGCTCTGGTAGTCTCCCGGCTGGTATCTTCAATAAGCTGTATGGCTGTCTTGGGAACGCCGTTGTTTTCACAAGCTTCCTGCAGCACCTGAACAATGGCCCGGTTAGAATGAATCGCGTCGCTGCCTCCCTTTAAGATCACTGCATTTCCCGTCTTGTGACATAGGCCGAAGGCGTCCGCCGTCACATTGGGCCGAGCTTCATAAATAATCCCTACCACACCCAGGGGAACCCTTTTTTGCCCGATCATAAGACCGTTGGGACGCTGTTTCATGGAAATCACTTCCCCTACAGGATCCTCCAGGGACACAAGCTGGCGCAGTCCCTCCGCCATTTGAGCAATTCTCTCTTTGTGCAGCATCAGACGGTCCACCAGAGCTTCCGGCATCTGGTTTTCCCGGGCCTTCTTTACATCCTCCTGATTTGCCGCCAGCACTTCTTCCTCTCTCTCCTGCAGCAAATCCGCCGCCGTCAACAATACGCGGTTCTTATCCTCTGTCCCAAGAACCCGAAGCAGAGCTTCCGCCTCTTTTGCCTGAACTCCCATTTGATCCAATGTCATGTCCTATTCCCCTTTCTTTTTATACATTTTCTGCCATAGTCAGAACAATCTCCTTTCCGTCAAAAGATAGTCCATAGGAATGTCATGCCCCTCGACAGGAATAGAATCTGCTATCTGCATTTCATAAGAAATTCCGATTCTCAAAGCTTTGGGCGCCTGTAACGCATACCGGTCATAGTATCCCTTTCCATAGCCCATCCGGTTTTTCTTTTCGTCAAAGACTACCCCCGGCACCAGCATCAAAGGCTCCTCTTCCTGTAAAATCTCCTGACTTACCGGCTCCATGACGTGAAAAGCGCCTTCCCGAAACGCATTCATATCACACACCCGGTAAAAACGCATGACCTCCCCTTCCGTTTTGGGAAATCCTACTGTTTTTCCCAGCTTCAGAGCCTTTTGCGCCGCAAACAGAAGATTCGCTTCCTTCCCCAGGGGGTAATAGCACAAAAAGGTTCTGGCCTGGATAAACAACTGTGACTCTGTGAGAATCTTTGCCATTGCCAGAGACCATTCCTGAACCTGCTCTATGGACAAACCAGCTCTTTTCCTTTGGAATCTCTGCCTAATTGGCTTTTTTTGTTCCATATTTTTCCCCTAAATTCTCAATACTTCCGTCGGGATTCACCACGTCGATCTGATCTAATTGTCCCCGAAGGTTGCGTCTGACTGCCGCCAGAAATTCCTGGCGCAGCAACGCCTGCTCCTGTTTCTCCTTTTCTGTCAATCCCTCAGCTTTTGATTTCCTTGCTAATGCATTGATTCTGTCAATTTTTTCCTGATTCATACTTTTACCCTATGCTTTCTTCAATATAATCTGCTATATAAAAATCCTCATTCCAGTTGGCCAAAAACGTAGTTCCACGAAACGGTCCTTCAAACATTTCATGGAGAATACCCACGTCTTTTGCATTGGCAATTACCATATCCGCCCCGGAAAGCGTTGCAATTCTGGCCGCCGTCAGCTTGGTGGCCATGCCCCCGGTTCCTACATCGCTTCCGGTGGAATCCTTTGCCATTTGCAGCACAGACTCATCTAACTCTTCCACTACCTCAATCAGCCGGGCGCCGGGATTCTTATGAGGGTCGTCTGTATACAATCCGTCTATGTCCGACAGAAGAATCAAAAGATCCGCCCCCACCAGGGAAGATACAATGGCCGACAAGGTATCGTTATCTCCAAACTGCATCTCATACGTGGAAACCGTATCGTTTTCATTTACAATGGGAATCACACCCAGCCGGAACAGCTCTTCAAAGGTATTCTGGGCATTTTTTCTGGAGACGTTATTTAACATGGTCCCCTTTGTCATAAGCACCTGCCCCGCCGTCTGATGGTATTCGGCAAACATTTTCTGATATGTCATCATCAGCCGGGCCTGTCCCACCGCCGCGCAGGCCTGCTTAGTAGAAATCGTCTTGGGACGCTCTGAAAGGCCAATGGCTTTTCTCCCCACCGCAATCGCCCCGGAACTTACCAGACATACGTCAATGCCCCGGTTTCGAATATCGCACAGCTCCCGCACCAAACGCTCCAACTTGGTAAAATTCAAGCTGCCGGTTTCCGGATAGTGAAGAGAAGAAGAACCGATTTTCACAACGACCCGTTTTTTGTTTTTAAAATTTCTCATATGGTAAACCTCATTTCCTATGCACTAAAACAATAATTATACATTAGCACAGAAAAGAAAAAAAGGGAACGGTATCTTGTGCTTTTCTTTTTGATATGGTATGGTTTCTTTGTTATGAGATACAAAAATGAAAAACAGGAGCATCTATTTCATGAATCTACGAAAGATTTTTTCCCGAAAAAAAAGAATCGCCCTCCTTTCTCTGTTCCTTTTAGCCGCAGCCTGTATCACGGGATGCCAACAGAAAAAAGAACCGGTTACAAAACACGGTTTCTATTTTGATACCGTGGTGCAAATTACACTTTACGATCATACCAAAGAATCTTTGATTGACGATTGTTTCCATATGGCGGAAACATTTCAGCAAGAACTGTCCAAAACAGAACCAGGAAGCGACATTTATGAACTGAATCACGCCAAGGGCGCGCCTGTCACCGTATCGGAAGATACCCTTGCGCTGCTAAAGATCAGCCAAAACTACCAAAGCTTAAGCGGCGGTTCGTTTGATATCACCATCGGCGCACTGGCAAATTTGTGGGACGTAAAAAATAACCCCGGCGTTTTGCCTTCGAAGGAAGCAATCACAGAGGCCCTGTCCGCCACAGGCTGGGAAAATATCCAACAGTCCGGCAACCAAATTACCTTAAAAAACCCCCATACGCAGCTGGATTTCGGAGGCATTGCCAAAGGATATATGGCGGATAAAATGAAAGAATACTTAAACGCCCAAGGCATTCAGGAAGGGTTTATCAACCTGGGGGGCAATGTACTGCTGCTGGGGCCCAAAAGCAATGGAGAACCCTATACCATTGGCATTCAAAAGCCCTTTTCATCAGAAGGAACGCCCATGTTTACGGTAAAGCCAAAAGACGGCTCCGTAGTTTCCTCCGGCATCTATCAGCGATACTTTGAAAAAGACGGCAGGATCTATCATCACATCCTGGATCCTTTTACCGGCTACCCCTATGAAAACGGCCTGCTGTCCGTCACAATTCTATGTCCCGCTTCCGTAGACGGAGACGCCTTAAGCACCACCTGTTTTTCCCTGGGCCTGACTCAGGGCATGGCTCTGATAGAGGAAACGCCGGACACAGAGGCCGTCTTTATTACAGATACCTATGAATTGGTATTCAGTAGCGGCATGGGAAAGGACATTCCCTATGAACTTGTGGAGTCCTCCCCTTAGTTGCCTTCTTGAAAAATAAGGCGATTTGTGGTAGTATACATACAGATTAACGTATGTCATGGCTTATTGTGGAAAGCGGGTGACACCTTTGACAACAGAAGAACAAAAACGACAGGATGATTTACAGCGTTTGCGCAGCTTGCGGCCAATAGACGATGATTTTATGCGCTGTCTGTTCAAAGATAATATTCCTCTGGCTGAATTAGTATTGCGTATCATCACAGGCAAATTGGATTTGATTATCACCGACTGTCAGACACAAAAAGATATGAAACGACTGGCCGGGGCGCGGTCAATTTGTCTGGACGCTTATGGAACAGATACTACAGGCAAAAGATATGATTTGGAAATCCAGCGCGCAGACAAGGGTGCAGACCCTCACCGAGCCAGATACCACTCCAGTGTGATGGACGTGGAAAATCTGGATGCCGGGCAGGAGTTTAGCGAGCTGCCGGACACTTACACGATTTTCATTATCGAAAAAGACTTCTATGGAATGAACGAACCCGTCTATCCGATTGAGCGGATGAATCTATTGACAGGTAAAACGTTTGAAGATGGGGAACATATTCTTTATGTAAACGGCGAGTATCGGGGAGTCTCCGACATTGGAAAGTTGATGCACGACTTCAACTGTACCGATGCCGATGATATGAACTTTGAACTGATAGCAGAGCGCACAAGATATTTGAAAGAAAATCCGGAAGGGGTGAGCGAAATGTGTAAAGTGATTGAAGATATGCGTACCCAGGAGAGGAAAGAGGCCATGATTGATACAGCGAAACGAATGATAGCAGATGGGATTTTGACCCTGGAAAAAATTGCTGAATATGTTGGCCTCTCTCTTGATGAAGTAAAAAGTTTGCAAACAGAACGCAATGCGTAACTAGACATCCCCATTCAAAGCCGGAAACTTGCGAACAGGTTCCCGGCTTTTGCTATGCCAATTTTGTCACCGCAAAATAGCATTAGGATAAATCGCCTCCATCCGCTGGTCCCCAAACCGCTCGTCCAGCAAGACGTCCAGCTCATTTTGCGCTGGAACTTGATTGCTCCGCTGCGTATAACGGGCCAGCGCCAGGCCAGATACCAAAATATTACATGTCATAAACACCACAAAGGTCCAGCTCATCAGCTTTCCTGCCCGCATGGGAATCTTTTCAATCCAGACAGATAATCTCGGATATAATCCTTTCATCCAAATCACGGCTGCGATTCCCCAGAAAAAGCAATACAGCAAATTAATCCTTCCCCCCAGATTGAAGGGAATCTTACTGTAATCCCAAAACACCGTTCCAAAAACCAATTCGGTAAATACGCTGCAGACGTATTCATACACCCCTCCTAACACCGTTCCCAGCAAAAACAGGGAGGTATCCTTCTTGTCCTGATACCGATGCAGCAAAAAGGTAAAACCGGCAATACCGGCTCCCCAGACAATGCTAAAGGGCCCGTATACCACACTACTGCGACTCATCCATCGTCCCATGGTAAGCCTGCAAAATACCGTCTCTACCAGGTCCCCGCCAAAAGCGCCCAGAAAAAACAGCCATACCAGCTTATGAAAGCCGCAGCCATATGCAAAAATAAACGCCTTGGCTTCCTTTTCCCGTCTCCTGGCTTCCCGCTCTTCCTGAGCCAACTCCTGAGAGGGGAAAATCTGCTCCATATGTCTCTCCACACGCCTGGTAATGGCATTGTCCAACGCCCGGGAAATCTGCCGGATGCCCTGGGCAATCTCCTGGACATACTCCAATTGGATTTTCTGTTTCCGCAAAGCTGCAAACGTGGCTATCGTATCCACACAGAGAGCTGTAAACAGCACTCCCAGCAAAATCCTGCCCAGCAGCATCGGAATCATATTCCAAAAAGAAACCACAAAGGTATGGAAAAATTCTATCATCACCAAAGCGGCAACCGCCCAAATTGCAATAAAACGCAGGCAAATATAAGTCCCGATATGGTCCCGGTATTCAGAATAATCCCAGCATTTACGCCCTAAGAGCTTTTCCATCAATATTCCTGTACCCCATTCAAACACACCAGAAACACAGGCGCAGGCCAAACATAAAAACAGGGGGCTTTCTTTCAGCCCTCCGAAAAATATCAGGAAAAACACCATAGAAGTCCCATAAACAGGACATAGGGGGCCGCTTAACAGCCCCCTGTTTACAAATCTGCGCTTTTGGACAGCCGCATAGATGACCTCTAAGCACCACCCCAAAAAAGAATATAGAAAAAAATAAAACAAGCATTCATAAATCATCATCAATTACCGTTTCTCTTTTGCCGGCAATCATTGGAGAACCTCCAACGATTGCAAAATCCCTTCCTGATTTTTCTGAAAGTGTTGGTAATCCTTTACTGTAGTCCAGTCTCCTCCCCATGTATAACCATGCTTCCGAAATAATTCCAGGCACAGATCTCCTTCTTTGATGAAATAAGGATTCTTTTCACTGCGGTTTAGATACTCCTCGCTGCCCTTCGGTTCCACAATCACCCCGCCGGTTCCATCTGGACGGATATATGGGTTATATCTGGGGTTTATGTCTATGGCCATGCCAAATCCATGTTTGGAAAGACGGTTTGTACCGGCAATCAGACGGTAATTAAACGCCGAAGAATTGTTATCCTCCATAGAAGAATTATCATCCCCGCCGTAAACATCCATCAGCCGCATTTTTTCAATGGGATAACGACGCTGAAATAATTCCCGGAAAATTTCCAAAACCTCTTCTGCAATCACTTTATGGACCACCAGCTCTCCCTGATGGTCCATTCTGTCAAACCCGCAATGCCCTACCTTTAAATACCGCAAATCCTCTCTAGTAATCCAGGGATTCTCCCAAAAAGTGATCCCCTTCATGGTCTCAAACATAGCATCCGAAATAGGGCAGACCGCAAACGTTACTTCCTTATGCATCCCCATACTTACTCCTCAAAGGTATCGTAAGGCTCCGGAACTGGAGGAACTAACTGTTCCACATGCTCTCTGGAATATACCGTGTCAGGATAACGGGAAGGACCGTCTGCCTTGGGAATCCTAGGATCGTTCAGCACTTCGCCCTTCACTTCGTCTTTTTCCGTCCAGGAGGTATGATAATCACACTGAATGTGGTCTGTAATATAGAAATGCCAGAATTTCCATTCCTCATCTTCCTTCACAAAATCCACATAGTACTTTCCCCATACCCAATAAGCTTCCAGTTCACCCGTCACATTCGACACCCTGGTTTCTAATCCGGGAGAGCTCCACAGCCCTTTGGCCGTCTTGCCATCCCCGGCAATCTCAATCACCTCTGTTGTCAATTCATGAATGCACAAAGAACCTTTTTTGTCCCCGTCTAACAGCTCATGGAACTGGACGAAAAACCGTTCCACACCTTCCAGACCATCATAACGCCCCAGGCTGCGGTTGTCAATATAAACCCCAGGGGTATGTTGGGCAAACAGCATCTTTGTCTCTTTGTGCATTTTGGCGGTATGGTAATATTCATACCGGGCCATCAAATTACGGATTTCCTGCATTTCATAGGCTCTTACGCCTTTTTCTAAATCGGTCAGTTTTCTCATAAACCTGTCGCTCCTTTTATTTCTTATCATATGATTCATAAGGCATAGGAATGCTTGGATTGATTCCCCAAACCTTATTCAGAGAATAACCGTCGTCATCAAAGGTGTTAGGGCCGTCATTTGCAGGAACCCCGTCATTTCTCACGGTAACGCCCTTTCCGCTTTCCGTCTCTACCCAGGAATGATCGTAATCCGTCAAAAAGTCTAAGGTTATGGTAAAGTGCCAGAACTTCCAATCCCCGTTCTTATCCTTAATAAAGTCCACGCCGTATTTTCCCCAGATCCACATAGCCACCATGTCTCCATTTGGTTCGCTGCGCCGTGTCTCCACTCCCGGGGAAACCCATACTGCATAGGCTGTCTGTCCGTCTTCTGCCACCTCAATCACCTCAGAGGTTAAGGTATGCATATTCAACGCTCCCTTTCCGTCTCCGGCAAGAGAAAGGTGCCAGTCATAGAAGAATTTACGGATACCTTCCGGCCCTTTATAGACTCCCATGCCGCCGCACTCCAGCCAGCAGTCCTCCCGGTCCAAGTCAAACAGCTCCACTGTTTTCAGATGTTCGTTGGCATTATGGTACAAGGCGTACCGTCCCATAAGGTTTTTGATTTGATGTACGTCCCACAGACGTTCCACCTTTTGTTCTGTTGTTAAAGTTCCCATGATGTTCTCCTCCTTATTCTATGCGTTGGTTTTTTTCCGTTTTACGGTATGATTCTCAAAATAGATGGTTAAAAACAAAATGACCATTAATAAAATTCCCTGGGCCGCTTCATTGATTTCGCTGGAAGCGTATCCCATAATCTTTAATCCGTTCTCAATAATCATTACCACAAAGGCACCAATCATTACTTTGTAGGAGCGGGCGGTAGCGCCTCCCCGCACCAGGACGCCTCCCACATAAATGGCAATCAATACCTTCATCTCAAAGTTCGTCCCCATGGTGGTGCTGGTGCCTCCTAGACGCGCTACGGTAAAAATGCCTGCCAGGGACGCGGTAAAGCCTGAAATCATGTAACAAAAAATCTTCGATTTAGCCACCGGGACTCCTGTATATTTGGCCACGATTTCATTTTCCCCAATGGACTGGCAGTATTTTCCAAATTTTGTATATTCAAAAGTATACCAAAATACGGCAACAATCACAAGCAAAAGGGGGATCTTCACTGCTTCCTTCTGCAGCACCATCAACTGGGGGCTTGCATAATTGATGCCTGCAATGCTCTGGATATAATTGATAATTCCCCTTAAGCCAATCAGAAGGGACAAGGTAGCCATAAAAGAAGGCAGCTTACACTTACTAATCAAAAATCCATTCATGGCCCCAATGCCTGTTCCTATAGCCATTGCCGCAATAACCATCAAAGCGGTGCTTCCGGTGGCACGATACACTAAATCCCCCACTACCGCAGTAAACCCACAGACAACGCCCACTGACAAATCCACACTTCCCAGGGAAGTCACAAATACGGTCCCGATACAGGCAATAATCAAAACCACCGTCTGGTCTATCAGCATCCGGATATTGTAAAAAGAAAGCATGACCCCATTGGTAAATACTGTAAATATCAGCGCCATAGCCACCAGTGAAATCACCGGCACCAGCTTATTCATATCAATTCTTTTCTCCATTATACCATCACCTCAATCAACGCTTCCTGGGTAAACCGATTCCCCCGGGTAAATTCTCCCTGCACCTTTCCGTCCTTCATAATCAGCAAGCGGTCGGACATACCCAAAACCTCCGGGAGCTCGTCTGAAATCAAAATCATAGACAGCCCCTTTTTCTTAGCCTCCGACATGACATGATAAATATAAGCTTTTACGGAAACATCCACCCCTCTGGTAGGACAATCCAGCACAATAACGTTCAAATCCTTTAACAGCCAACGGCCAAGATTTACTTTCTGCTTGTTTCCTCCGGAAAGGCCTTCCATCTTTTGCCTGATTCCGCTGCATTTTACCTGAAATTCCTCTGCTCCCTCTCTGGCCATCTTATTGATCTTTTTGGGACTTAAGAAAATTCCTTTCCCTTGAAGTTCTCCCAATGACGGCAAAACAAAGTTGCTGGCAATGGAATCTCGCATCATCAACGCTTCTCCATCCCTGTCCTTTGGCACGTATGCCATGCCGTTGGATGTAGCCGCAGAGATATTTTTAATTTCCACGGAAGCTTCCCCATGCAATGTAACAGTTCCCGTACGATTCTTAGAAATTCCGTAAACCGCTTTTCCCACTTCATGAATTCCCGAATCGCTCAATCCGCAGAAGCCTAAAATCTCGCCCTTATGAAGCTCAAAGGATACATCCTCTACTTCTTTCGGAACGGTAAGGTGTTTTACCTCCAAGACTACCTCTTTTTGGTAATTCGCCTCCATATCGCTGCGATAATATTCACTACTCACTTCCCGTCCTACCATAAGACGCTTCACTTCGTCCGTATCCATTTCCTCACAAGGCTTTGTGGTAATCAAATGACCGTCCCGCAACACGGAAATCGTATCGCAAAGCTCTAGCATCTCTTCCAGATCATGGGTGATAATTACTATGGTTTTTCCTTCTTTTTTCAGCTTCTCCATCAGACGGTAAAGCATATCCCGGTTGTTCTGGGACAATGACTGGGTAACCTCGTCCAGAATCAGAATATCCGGGTCCGAGGACAGCGCCCGGGCCAGTTCAATCATTTTCCTGGATTCTATGGAAAGCTGGCTGCATGGCTTATGAAGCGGCACCTTCATCAGCCCGTACGTCTCAAACAAAGCATCTGCTTCCTTGTATATCCGTTTCATATCCAAAATACCATGATTCTTAAACTGGCCCAATCTACCGGAAAATACGTTCACCCCTGCCGGGAGATTGGACAAACATCCCAATTCCTGCACCACGATACCGACTTTATTTCGAATCGCATCAATAGGGGTGGCCGGATCGTATGCCTGCCCGTGTAAGGTCATGGTTCCTTCATCTTTTCGGTAAATTCCGGCTATCTGCTGCAAAAGCGTGGATTTTCCGGAACCATTCTCTCCGGCAAGACCACGAACCTCTCCTGGGCTCAAGTCAAAATCAATATGGTCGTTGGCCACGGTAGAGCCAAAATATTTACATAATCCTCTTACCTCTAAAATATGTTCCATTATTTCACCACCTTTGTTTCTTTACGCTGGGCAAGAATACCGAATACAATTACAATCAATCCCAGAACCGCTTCCTGAAGCGTACCGGAAGGTACTCCCATAAAGGTGAGCATATTAAAGATACCGTACACAAACAGGGAACAAATAGGAACTCCAATGATAATATTGATTTTAGACTGGAGCACCTGGGCCAGCATAAAGGCCGCCATGGGCTGGAAAATCATCGCCAGGCTAGTAAGACCCGTCTTCGCGTTTACCCTGGCGTTGTAGCTCTCATTCAAAAATGCAGAACAGCCTACAAAAAAGCCGCAGATAATTCCTACCATAATAATTGTTTTCACCGTATGGATTCCCATGGATTCCGACAGCTTGATTCCGTTTCCCAATGCCCGAATATTCAAGCCAACTTCCGTGCGGTTATAAATCAGATACGCTACAATCAGCCCCAAAACAAAGATGATATAAATAAAAGGGGGCTTTCCCAGCTTCCGCATTTCACTGCTTAACTGGGCTATGGTAGATCCTTTGGACAGCTGATAATTGGAATAAAAGATGGCCGCCGCCTCATAAATCATGGCCATACCAATACCGGCAATCCAGGAAGGTATTTTGGTATACACAAAAATCAGGAAATTCAGGGTCATTAACAACATTCCGGTACAAATGCCTCCCAAAATCACGCCCCCATATCCTAGCTGAGTTGACCCCAAGGCTCCTGCTGCATTTGCGGCAAGAACCAGGACAGAGCCTATGGACATATCTGTATAATCACAAGCCATTACAAAGCAAAGGCCCCAGGCTACAAACGTAGGGATAATGGCATGAGAGATCAGGATATTCAAATTATCACCAGAAAGGAATCTTCCTTCATACTTTAAATTAAATAGTACGCAGACCAAAAGAATGACGGCCAAAATTCCTCCCATCTGCAGGATGTTTTTCTTTTTTTCGCTCAACTTATTCACCTCTCCATAAAAATGCCAGGCCGCACAGGGTCTGGCATTTCTCAATCATGCAGCGCTTATTCTCCTAAAACTGTCTCCAGGCTGAAATTGGAAATATAATCTGCAAAGGTCTGATACGTCACACCCTCTCCCACCAGACCCTGGATTCCTTCTTTGTCCATAGGATGACCATTTAAAAAGCTTGATTCATACTGGTCTGCATTTTCGGCATTTACTTCAAAAGAAATAATAGTGGCAAAGTTGGGCGCTTTTCCGTTTTCATCCTTAATTATATTGCCGTCAGCATAATTATACAAAAGACAGGAGGCTAGAACAGTTGCAATCTTAGAGCCGCCGTCCCCACAGGTAATCGTTCCGTCTTTGATAAAGGGAATCGTCTCAGAGGTAGTATCGGAACAATACAAGGACATTTGCGTACTGCTGTGATTTTCCAAGGCTGCAATAGCGGCGATAGCAAAGTCTCCTGTAAGGCAATAAGTAGCCTCTGCGTCCCCATTTCCGGAAATCATATCGTCTTCTTTTGCCGTAGCTTCTGTGGGGTCAGAACACCTTGCCGTACCAACTACTTCTCCTCCGTCCTTGGTAAAGGTATCCGTAAATCCTGCCACCCTGGCGTCATGTACGACGTCGCCTACGGAGCCCCCTAAAACCAGGGCCTTTTTGATTCCGTCCGCCCGCATACGTTTTGCAATGTTGGCTCCCAATTCATAATTATCTACGCCCACGCACCCCACATAATATTCGTTTTCTTCCAACTGCTTGATCATTTCCTCTTCGGTAGGCACCTGGTCAAACATAACAAAGGGCACTTTCGCCTCTTTGGCGGTATTGGAAATTGTGGTATACAAAGTTGCATTCCATCCAAATACCATCATTCCGTCGTACCCCGCAGAAGCCATGGTCTGGATATTGGTTCCCTGGGTATCGGCTGTAAAATTATCATTATAAATCTGGAACTCGCTTCCAAGTGTCTCAAATACGTATTCTTCTTCCGCCACAATCATATCCAATGCCTGGGCGCCTTGTCCCACAATGTCTCCTGCGAAGCTGTATCCGTCCTTGGAGCTTCCGTCCTTTGTCTTGCCTTCTTCATTACCTCCCTGAGTTTCTCCTTCTGTCTGGTTCCCCTGGGCCGGCTGGTCTTTGCCGTCTCCGCATCCTCCCAGCATCAAGCTTCCCGCCAGGGCAGCTGCCATCATACAGCTTACGATTCTCTTTTTCATACGTTGCTTTCTCCTTTCATGCCTCTTCTGCTTCCTTTCTGATACAGAAAATGAAAACTGAATTTATGTACACATTGTATCATTTTATTCTATTTTCCGCTTTCCTATTGTGCATATTTATGCATTCTCCAGGAAACTATTTTCTCTTACAAAAAAATCTTTTCTCTTACAGGAAACAAATTTGGAATCATTGATTTTTCAAATGAACTTGGATATAATGTATACGATTACACCATCAGAGAAATGATATACCTTATCAAAAATAACCTATATTATAAGAGGTAGATTCCATGCATGCCCTAAATGTCTTGATCCTATTTTACAATTCCTATTCTTTTAATGATGTTTATTACTCGGTTGCAGAAATACTCTTAAAGAATATTCATACTCTTTTTCGACTAACCATTTATGATTGGGCGGAGCTATGTCATGTTTCCACCGCTACCATAAGCCGCTTCTGCCAGAAGCTGGGTTACAAAAGCTTTCATGAATTTAAGCTGGAGCTGTCTGGCGCCGTGGAAAATTACTATGTGCTAAACCAGTTCGCCCCCATCAATCAGCTTGAAAAATACGACAACGAGCAAATTGCTTATCTTTCCATTATGCGGGAAGCCATTGAGGATATCTATAAAACCGTTGATTTGGAGCGAATTGACAAAATGGCGGATATGCTGTCTCAGTATGATTCTATCCGTATCTATACCCATGGGGTTTCCGTCAATGAGAGCAGTTTGCAGTCCAACTTGATTATGAGCGGCAGGCAGGCAAAAGCAATCTGGTCTTCGTCTGCACAGCTCAAGGATATTGAAACCCTGACAAAAGAAACACTGGTACTGCTGACCTTACCTAATGTTTACGAAAAAACATTCAGTCTTGATATTCTCCAAGCATTAAAGGATAAAAGCATTCCGATCCTTCTGTTTACAAATTCCAAATATTCTCAGTTTTTAAAATATGCGGACTTTTCCTACTGCTTTAACGGCATCATGACTCAATTAGACGATACTCGGTTTTCATTGCTCATCTCTTTACTGGCTATTTCCTATCGAAGAAAATATCTGCAAAATTCTCAGGATACCAACCATTTAACGTAAAAAAAGAAGGCCAGCCATTTCTGGCCAGCCTTCCGTTTTTCTTTTATGCAACTGTAATAATCTTCTTTGGACATTTCTGTGCGCAAACGCCGCATCCAGTACATTTCTCCTGATCAATGTGCGCGATATTGTCTGTCACCGTAACTGCTCCGGAGGGACAATTCTTCTCGCATAATTTACAACCGATACAGCCTACGGAGCAAGCCGCCATCACATCCTTGCCTTTATCCTTAGACATACATTGTACTTTATGCTTTGCTTCATAAGGCACAAGCTCAATCAGATGTTTCGGGCAGGCTGCAATACATTTTCCACAAGCCTTGCAGGCTTCCGGATCTACCACTGCAATTCCATCCACTACATGAACCGCGTCAAAGGGACATGCCTTTACACAGTTTCCAAAGCCCAGACAGCCGTAATTACAAGACTTGGGGCCGCCGCCAGGTACAAATCCCACCATAGCGCAGTCCTCTTCCCCATAATATTCGTAGTCTTTTTTTGCCTTCTCGCAAGTGCCGGCGCATTTTACAAAAGCTACTTTTTTTACGGCAGCCCCCGCCTCAATGCCCATAATTTCTCCTACCTTCGCCGCAACGGGAGCGCCGCCCACCGGACAGCCGCCTACCTCTGCTTCGCCTTTCACAATGGCAGCCGCCAGTCCGGAACATCCTGCGTACCCGCAGCCGCCGCAGTTATTTCCAGGAAGAACGCCTGTGATGGCCTCTTCTCTTGGATCTACTTCTACTTTTAATTTCTCACCGGCAATTCCAAGGAAAAAACCGATGATGATTCCTGTGCCACCAACAATGACAGCGGCCAGTATAATTCCTGTTATACTCATATGTCCGCCCTCCTAAATGACTCCGGAAAATCCGAAGAATGCAATCGCCATCAAGCCTGCAGTCACAAGGACAATGGCAGACCCCCTAAAGGCGCTTGGTATATTGTTATACTCGATCTTCTCACGAATTCCCGCCATAATTACAATCGCAATGGTAAATCCCACAGCTGTAGCAAGTCCATTGACTACGCCGCTTAAAATGCTGTAATTATTCTGTACATTCTTCAATGCCACGCCAAGAACTGCACAGTTGGTGGTAATCAGAGGAAGATACACACCCAGGGCATTGTAAAGAGGCGGCATTGCTTTTTTCAAAAACATCTCCACAAACTGAACCAGCGCTGCAATCACAAGGATAAATACGATGGTTTGAAGATAATCATATTTGGGATATAAAATAAATTTGTAAATGATACTGGTTACTAAGGATGCCAGCGTCAGTACAAAGATCACGGCCCCGCCCATACCGGCAGCCGTATTTACTTTCTTGGAAACGCCCAGGAAAGGACATAAACCAAGGAACTGGCTCAATACGACATTATTGACGATGGCAGAGCCAATGGCGATAATAATTAATTCTTTCATCTAATCTGCCCCTCCTATGCATTTTCTTTCTTTTCCGATGCAGCGTTCACTTTACCGGTACACATACTGCTCTGTCCGCAGGAAGCGCAGTCTCCTGCCAGACAGCCCTGGGCTGCCGGAAGCGGTTTCCCTTTTTTCTCTGCTTTGGCCCGAACCACATTCATAATCGCCACCAGACATGCCAGTACAAAGAAAGCTCCGGGAGCCAGCACGAAAATGGTAATGGGGGTATAGCCAAATCCGCCGTTTTCTGCCAAAGGAAGCACCTGAGCGCCGAAAATCTGTCCTGCTCCTAAAATCTCACGCACGATACCAATGCAGGTTAAGCCTACGGTAAAGCCTAATCCCATACCGATACCGTCAAAAATAGAAGGTACTACAGAGTTCTTGGAAGCATAGCTCTCCGCTCTTCCTAGGATAATACAGTTTACTACAATCAGAGGAATGTAGATTCCCAGAGAATCATATAAGGAAGGAATAAAGCCCTGTACCAAAAACTGTACAATGGTCACGAAGGACGCCACAACTACGATAAAGGCAGGAACACGCACCTTATCCGGAATAATGTTTCTTAACACTGAAATCAGCATATTGGACATAACCAAAACTACGGTAGTGGAAAGTCCCATACCAAGGCCGTTGATGGCGGAGGTGGTTACCGCAAGGGTAGGACACATACCAAGCATCAAGATAAAGGTAGGATTCTCCTTAACGATACCGTTATAAATACGTTCTGTACATTTATTCATTTGCGCCGCCTCCTTCTGCAATCGTCCTGAAGTAGAATAACGCTGCGTCTACACCGTTTGTTACTGCGCGGCTGGTAATTGTCGCGCCGCTGATTGCTTCAATTTGATTCTCGCTTGATGCAGTGCCCTTTACCACGTCAAAAGCTTCTGCATTCTTTCCCTCAAACTGGGAATAAAACTTCTCTTCCTTGGCCTTCATACCAAGTCCGGCAGTCTCGCTGATAGATGTGATGGAATATCCGTTTACTGTTCCGTCGTTGCAAATACCTACGGAAAAGGTAATGTCCCCGCCGTAGCCTGCATGGGAAGTAACCGTAATTACATACCCTAACGTAGCGCCGGAAGCATCCTTGGCCGCAACAACGCCTTCAATGGTATTTTCCGTGTATCCGCTCTGGGCGACTGCTTCCGCCGCCGCTGTCTCGTCAAAGCCCTCGTAATCTTCAAAGGTCCCCGCTCCCTCAAATACCGTCTGGTATGCTTTCTGCTGGGTATTATACTGGGCTGTGGCAATGGGTTCTTTGGTAATTTCATACACCAGGCCCAGCAGGCAGCCGGAGACTAATGTAATGACAGTTATAATAATCGCGTCTTTTACTATCTTGTTCATTATCTCTCGCCTCCTTTTCCGAAGGGCTTAGGAATCGTAACCCGCTCAATCAAAGGCACCAAAAGGTTACTGAAGATAATTGCGTAGGAAACTCCTTCCGCGCTGGCTCCAAAAATACGGAAAATCCCGGTGAGGATTCCTAAGACTATTCCGAATATAATTTTCCCCAGAGGCGTAATCGGAGAGGTCACATAATCGGTAGCCATAAAGAATGCTCCCAGCATCAGTCCGCCGCCGCACAGATGAGCAACTACATAACTCCAGTCAAAGCCATGGCCGCCGAACAACAATACAAAAATGATAAAGGTAATGATATAGGTAGCCGGAATCTTAAGGTCAATCACACCCATGAGAATCAAAAAGATTGCCCCGATCAATACGGCAATCACAGAAGTCTCCCCGATCGTTCCGGGAATCCGTCCGATCAGCATATCCATGGTATTGACGCTCTCTCCTGCCTTTAACGCCGCCAGAGGAGTCGCGCTGCTGACAGCATCCATGCCCTGGCTGATATAATATTTGCTGTTGGCAAAGCTGGTCATAGGTCCGGTAAAGGAAATCAACAGAAAGCATCTGCCTCCCAAAGCCGGGTTCATAAAGTTCTGCCCCAGACCGCCGAACAAACATTTTACAATTACAATGGCAAACACACCGCCTATAATCGCCATCCACCAGGGAAGGGTAGGAGGCAGGTTCAAGGCCAAAAGAAGGCCGGTTACCACCGCGCTTAAATCGCGAATCGTATCTTTACGTTTTGTAATTTTATCAAACGCCCACTCGGAAATTACACAGCTTAAAATTGTAATCACAATCAGCAGCAATGCATGTAATCCGAAATTGTAAATTCCAAACAAACTGGCCGGCAGCAATGCAATAATCACATACAGCATAATTCTGTCGGTGGTATCTTTGGATCTTACATGTGGTGAGGATGAAACATTATACATATCACTCACTTTTAATCCACCTCTTTCTTATCGTATCATTATTTTTTCCTTTTATTGGCAAGCACTGTTTTCTTCATGGATTTGATTGCCTGGGCAAGCTGGCGCTTTGCAGGACAGATAAAACTGCAGCTTCCGCACTCAATACACTCTAAGCCATTCCATTTTTCAAACATGTTTTCCTGATAATTCTCTGAATAATCTGCCAATCTGGATGGAACGATTCTGGATGGACAGACTTCCACGCACCGGGCGCAGTTGATACATGCGCTTGGCTGGTACTTCGCCACCTCATCCTCTGTCAGGCACAACAGCGCAGAGGTCGTCTTAGTGGTGGGTATATCCAGTCCAAACATGGCAAATCCCATCATGGGGCCGCCGGAAATAATCTTTTTGGGCTGTTCTTTAAAGCCTCCTGCCATCTCAGCCAATTCTGCGAAATTCGTTCCGATGCATACAGAAAAATTGGCTGGATCTTTTACTGCCTGCCCCGTAATCGTTACAATCCGGTGCATCAGGGGTTTGCCCAATTTCACAGCATTGTAAATGGCCACTAAGGTGTCTACGTTATTCACGATGCAGCCTGCATCCGCCGGAAGCATAGATGCATTGATGGCCCGCTTGCTGATAGCATAGATCAGCTGACGCTCCGACCCTTGAGGATACTTGGTCTTTAACGGGCAAACCTCTACTTTGGGCTCATCCTTTACCATCTCTGTCAGCTTCTGGATACAATCCGGCTTATTATCTTCAATTCCAAGATATGCCTTTGCATTTGGAAAAAGCTGCAACACGATTTTCAAACCGCCGATTAATTTCTCAGGCTCTTCTAACATCCTGCGGTAATCTGACGTCAGATACGGCTCGCATTCCGCGCAGTTGGCAATTATGTACTCAATTTTCTCCGGCTCCTTGGGAGACAGCTTCACATGGGTTGGGAAGCCTGCGCCTCCCATACCTACAATTCCTGCCTCTTTGATCTTGTCGATAATCTCTTCCTTGGATAAAGACGCCACATCCTTTGTCTCTTTAAATTCCACGGACTTGAATTCCCCGTCATTTTCAATTACAATGGATGTTACCATGTCCCCCACAACCACCCGGCGCGGCTCAATGGCCTTAACCTTACCGGACGCGCTGGCATAAATTGGCGCAGACACAAAGCCGCCTGCTTCCGCAATCTTCTGCCCTTTTAATACAGTATCTCCCACAGCCACCACCGGCTTGGCCGGCGCACCGATATGCTGGGACAGAGGATATACCATATCGCCTTTGGGTAATACTTCACGTATTGGCTTATCTTTGGATAACTCCTTCCCGTCATAGGGATGGATTCCACCTTTAAAAGTACCTAAACCCATTTCGTAGCCCCTCTTTCTCTTAAATTTGTAATTTCCCTTTATTATATCATAAAATCTCCTACAAAAGACAAGGATTTTTGTACTTTTTTACAAACACGCACAAGGGAAACACTAACTGGGACATTGCATATTGTCCGATTCTTTTGTACAATATGGTTGATTCTTATATTACCCTTTGACTGCTCCTCAGGAGGAAATCCAATGAAAGAATTTACTCAACGTATCCCGGCTTCTTTATCCTCTCCCGTTTCTTCTTCCTGCCTTTTTTTGGATATTGAAACTACTGGACTTTCAGCAAAAAAGAACCGCCTATATCTCATCGGCTGCGCCTGCCTTACGGACAATCATATCGTCCTTCACCAATTTTTTGCCGAATCTTCTCAGGAAGAAACAGCCCTCCTTCTTGCTTTTTCTAACTATTGCCGTGGATTTCATACGCTGATTACTTTTAACGGCACGGGCTTTGACCTTCCCTTCCTAAAGCAGCGCTGTGAACTTTTAAGCCTTGACAATCCCACGGCTACTCTAAAGCATATGGACTTGATGCGCCTGATCGCCCCCTTCAAGAAGCTGTTAAAGCTTCCTAATCTACGCCAAAAATCCATCGAAGCATTTTTATCTCTGGAACGAGAAGATTTATATTCCGGAAAAGAACTGATTGAGATATACCATACCTACGAGCTTGCCAAAGATCCCCAAAGCCTTTCTCTCCTTCTTTTGCATAATAAAGAGGACGTCCTGGCTATGCCCAGGCTGCTTCCTATCTTGGCCTACCAGGATTTCTTCCAGGGCAGGTTTTCCATTGGGGATGTAAAACGCTCCTCCTACCGGGATTACGAGGGAACTGACGCCTTAGAGGTATTCTTTGAGCTGTCCCCAGACACTTCTTTTCCCTGCCATTTTTCCTGTGTGCTGGAAGAACTCCATCTTTCCGGCCAGGACAATAAGGCCAAGTTAAGGGTAAAGGCTTTTCAGGGAGAGCTGAAATACTTCTACCCCAATTACAAGGATTACTACTATCTTCCCCAAGAAGATACGGCCATACATAAAAGCGTCGCCGCATATGTAGACCAGGAATTCCGTCAAAAAGCCAAGCCTTCCAACTGCTATGTCAAAAAAAGCGGGTTATTTCTCCCCCAGTATAAAGAATGTATCACCCCCTGCTTTCACACTGGGTTTCACGAGACCCCCTCTTATTTTGAGCTTTCGGAAGCCTTCCTTGCTTCCCCTAAATTACAAAAAAAATATGTGATGCATCTTCTCTCGGTACTGCAGCCCCTCCCAAAACTAAACCATATCATTTCACAGTAACACAGTCCTTCTTATTCAGAAAAAAGCAGCCTGCACATTTCATCCATGTACAGGCTGCTTATCCTTACATCTTTTGGAAAAAGAAGGATTGGTTCCTCTGATAATTCAATTCTTTATAATTCATAATCTGCTCTGTGCTTCCGATAAAGAGAATTCCCTCTTTCACAAGCGCCTGGTTGAACTTCTTATAAATCTCTTCCTTTGCCTCTTCCGTAAAATAAATCATAACATTACGGCAGACAATCAAATGACATCCAGTGGGATAAGCATCCTTCAACAAGTCATGCTGTTTAAATTCCACTCTGGCTTTAATCTCATTGGCAATCTTATAGGAAGCTCCTACCTTTGTAAAGTACTTCTTTTTCAAGTCGTCCGGAACAGCCGCCAGGCTCTTTTCATTGTAAAGCCCCATTCTGGCTTTATCCAGAATCTGCTTATCAATATCCGTAGCAATAATCTTAATCTGGTTTAAGGGCAAATGCTTGGACAATGCCATTACCAAAGAATAGGGCTCATCCCCGGTAGAGCACGCAGCGCTCCAGATCTTTAAATTCTTTCCGAAACGATTGATCAGGGCAGGAAATACATCCCGGTCCAAAAGCTTCCACTGCTCCGGATTCCGATAAAATTCAGAAACGTTAATGGTCAGAAAGCTGACAAATTGTTCAAACTTCTCTTTGTCCTTTTTGATCAACGCTACATAATCATCATAGCTTTTTACCTTGTTCTTCGTAATCAGCGTATCAATGCGGCGCTTCATCTGCTTTTCCTTGTAAGAATTCAGATCAATCTGAGTCAACATCAAAATATCTTTTTTAAATTTTTCATATCCCTGCAACATGTATGTACCTCAGCTTTTTATTCATTACATTTAGTTACGATGAAACTTATGATTATTACTCTTCCTCATACTCGGAGTCTTCCGCTGCAGTATTCTCCTCGTTCATCAGCACTTTCATGCTCAGGCTGATCTTCTTATCCGCTTCATTAAAGTCAACGATCTTAGCTTCGATTTCCTGACCTACCTTCAATACGTCTGAAGGCTTCTCCACATGCTCTCTGGAAATCTGGGAAACATGCAGCAGCGCGTCCACGCCGGGAGCTAATTCTACAAACGCGCCAAAATCTGTCATTCTTGCCACTACGCCCTGAATAATGGTTCCGGCGGCATATTTATCTGCGGCATCCTTCCAAGGATTCTGATCTTCAAATTTCATACTCAAGGCAATCTTCTTATCGTTGATATCTTTGATAAAAGCCGTTACCTGCTCTCCCACTTTAAATACCTTCTTGGGGTTTTCTACTCTTCCCCAGGACATTTCGGAAATATGAAGCAGGCCGTCTGCGCCGCCCAAATCAATAAATGCGCCGAAATCCGTTACATTCTTAACAGTACCTTCTACAACATCCCCGATATTGATTCTTGCAAACAGCTCCTTCTGCAGCTCTGCCTTCTTTGCCAACATCAGCTGCTTCCGGTCGCCGATAATCCTTCTCTTTCTGGGATTGAATTCTGTAATTACAAATTCAATGTCCTGGCCGTCATATTTGGTCAGATCCTTTTCATAAGAATCGGATACCAGGCTGGCGGGAATAAATACTCTGGACTCATCAATAATCACGCTTAAACCGCCATCTAACACCTGAGCCACTTTTGCGGTGAGCACTTCCTGGCTGTTGAAAGCCTCTTCCAGACGCTTGCTGCCTCTTTCTGCTGCAAGACGCTTATAGGTCAATAACACCTGTCCTTCGCCGTCATTCACTTTTAAAACCTTTGCTTCCATAGTGTCGCCGACAGATACCATCGTGGTCAGGTCTACATTCGTCTCGTTTGTATATTCATTACGGGTAATGATTCCGTCTGACTTATAGCCAATATTCAATATGATCTCGTCCGGCTTCACATCGATAACGGTACCTTCGACTACTTCTCCATTTCTGATTGTTTTAAATGATTCTTCCAGCATTTGTTCAAAACTCATTTCTGACATTCGTTTGAACCTCCTTAATAATATAGTTTGGGGTGGAAGCCCCTGCGGTAATACCTACGCTACCAATGGATTGTAGTTTTGTTACATCCAAATCATCAATTGTTTGTATATAGTAAGTATTTTCACATTCCCTTTTACAGATTTCAAATAACTTTTGCGTATTGGAACTATTCTTCCCGCCAATTACAATCATGGCGTCCACCTGGGCGGAAATCTCCTTGGCTTCCCTTTGCCGCTCCTGGGTGGCATTGCAAATCGTATTTAAAACAATTATATCATAACCTTTTTTCTCTATAATTTCAACTAAATCTTTAAATTTATTGTTATTAAATGTCGTTTGTGCTACAATACAAAGCTTCGTATCCTTGGAAATCCGGAATTTTTCGGCCTCCTCTTTTGTAGAAAGCACCGTGGTCCTTCCAGAAATTCCCCATCCGCGAATCCCTTCTACCTCTGGATGGCTGCTGTTTCCGATAATCAAAATATGATATCCCTTCCCGCTGTATTCCTCTACGTACTGATGAATCTTGCGCACAAAACCGCAGGTAGCGTCCACATATTTTACATGGTGAGCTTTTAAGCTTTCATAAATCTCCCTGGAAACTCCGTGAGAACGGATCACCACGGTTCCGTCCGTACAGTCTGCAAGCTGTTCCTTCGAATCCACAACCTGCACTCCTTTTTGTTCCAGATCCTTTATTACCTCTTCATTATGGATAATAGGTCCATAGGTGAACACAGGCCCCTCTGTCTCCTCTGCATAACGATACACAAGATCCACTGCCCGTTTCACACCGGGGCAAAAACCTGCGCTTTTTGCTGTCCTTACTTCCATCTTATTTCTGTCCCTTCTCCATACGCTCTTTCGCATATCCAACCACAAGAGAGGTTACCTCCTCAATTCCCAACTCGGAGCTTTCCAATAAAATAGCGTCCGAAGCTTGTCTCAGGGGAGAAACTTCACGGTTCATATCCCGCTCATCCCTGGCTGCAATGTCCTTACATATTTCCTCTAATTCACAAAATACGCCCTTTTGTGTCAATTCCTGGTATCTTCGTTCTGCCCGGGTCCTTACGCTGGCAGTCAGATATAATTTCAAAGGCGCAGAAGGCAGCACACAAGTCCCGATGTCCCTTCCGTCCATAATCACATCTTCTTTTTCGGCAAGATCCTGCTGTAAATGAAGAAGCTTTTTTCGAACTTTTGGATATGCGCTGATTACGGAGGTCACATTGCCCACCTCTTCCGTGCGAATCTCCCCGCTGACATTTTCTCCATTTAAATATACCTGCTGTTCTCCGTTTTCGTAAGCGATGGACACCTTTACATCCATACATGCCTGTCCCACCGCCTGTTCATCGTCTTTTGGAATGCGATTTCTTAAAATATGCAGCCCCATGGCCCGGTACATGGCCCCGGTATCCACATAAATAAATCCCAGTTCTTTTGCCGCGCGTTTTGCAATGGTGCTTTTTCCTGCTCCTGCCGGGCCGTCGATTGCTATATTAAAACCCATATCTTTCAATTCCTCCTTTTAACAGCGGCTCCATCAAAGGAAGGCTGCTGCCTTTTGATACGCTAAGCGTATCTAAAAAATCATTCCCGTCCTATGGACTCTCCGGCCAGGTATCCGGTAGACCAGGCAATCTGCAAGTTGAATCCTCCTGTCAAGGCGTCCAAATCCAGCATTTCTCCTGCAAAATAGAGCCCCGGAACCAGTTTGGATTCCATTGTGGAGGGATTTACCTCCTGTATGCTGACGCCGCCTCTTGTGATAATTGCTTCCTGAAAGCCTCTGGTTCCAGTAAGAGTTGCCGGCAGACGTTTGATCCGCTCTCCAAAGTGCATACGCTCTTTTTTTGTAATCTCAGAAACCTTTTTTTCTCCCGGAATACCGCATAACGTTATCATAACAGGAATCAGCCGTGAGGGAAAGAGTTTTTGTATGGCATTTTTAAAAGTTTTATTATGATTTTCTTCGAAATCCCTTAAAATTCTCCGATCCAACTGTTCCTTGTCCAGGGCAGGCTTTAAATCTATATACAATTCCAAAGGGAACTCTTCCTTAGAAACCGCCGGGATGCTGCTGGCGCTGATCAGTAACGGGCCGCTGACACCAAAATGGGTAAACAGCATTTCCCCAAATCCTTCGTAAAGCCTGCGCCCCTCTTTTTCAATCGCAACCGCAATATTTTTCAAGGCCAGCCCCTGAAGGTCTTTTACCCAATCCTCTTTCGTCTCAAAAGGAACCAGCGCCGGAGAGGGCTCCTTCACCTGATGTCCCAACGCTTTGGCAAAGCGAAAGCCGTCTCCTGTAGAGCCTGTAGACGGATAGGAACAGCCTCCGGCCGCGACGATTACAAAATCTCCTTCCAAAATGCCGCCCCCTGCCAGTCGGACTCCTTTTACCCTGCCGTCCTCCTGCAAGATCTTTTCCACTTTATGGTGCAGACAAACCTGCACTTGTGTCTCCTCTAATTTTCGCTTCAACGCCCCGGTCACATCAGACGCATGGTCCGAAACTGGAAACACACGCTGTCCCCGCTCTACCTTGGTCCTGCACCCATTTGCTTCAAAAAAATCCATGGCCTGCCAGTTGGAAAAAGTGTAAAATGCGCTATATAAAAATTTTGGATTGCGCATCACATGTGTAAAAAGTTCTTCCGTATCACAAGCATTGGTAAGATTACACCTTCCTTTTCCTGTAATATAAATTTTCTTGCCCAGCTTTTCATTTTGCTCTAACAATCGTACAGAAAACCCCCGCTGCGCCGCACGTATGGCCGCCATCATCCCGGCTGCGCCTCCGCCTATTACGATCACTTGTTTCATATCCTTCTCCCCGCACTGTCAATGTTCCAACTTGGCATATCGTGTTTTTAACGAATCGTCGATATAATTAATCTCGTCATTTTCATATACCTGATACTCGTCCCAAATATCTTCCAGCATTTCCAGAGTACTGGCCACCTCCGACTGCTTTTTCATACACAGAGCCACGATCAAAGCATTGATTACGCTTAAAGGCGCCACTAGAGAATCCACAATGGAAGCCATATCGCTTTTAGCAATCAAATTGCAGGAAGAATACAGATTCATAGGGGAATGGACGCTGTCTGTCAAGGTAATCACCTTGGCGCTGCGGTTATTGGCAAATTCCATGGCCTTTAGGGTACGCATGGAATATCTGGGAAAGCTGATCCCGATAATCACGTCCTCCCCGCCAATCCGCACCATCTGTTCAAATAATTCACTGGAATTGTTGGTTTGAAGCAAATGGACGTTCTCAAACATCAGATTAAAATAAAATGCAAGAAAGCTGGCCAAAGGAGCGCAGCTTCGGATCCCCACAATATAAATATGCCTGGCATGGAGAATAATATCCACCGCCAGCTCAAAGGCGGTCTGGTCAATATGCTCTGCGGTATGCTTGATTTTCTCCATATCCGACTGAAGAACGGTCTCTAAGATTCTGGACTGGCTGATACGTCCGTAGGTAACCTCCATCCGCTGAATGGAGTTTAATTTATTCCGTACAAGCTCTTCCAAGGCTTTTTGAAATTCCGGGTATCCCTTATATCCTAAATGAACGGCAAACCGCACAACGGTAGATTCACTTACCCCCACCACTTCTCCCAGCTTGGCGGCCGTTAAAAATACCGCTTTATCATAATTATCTGTAATATAGGCGGCCAAACGCTTCTGTCCCTTGCTCAAGCCGCCGTATTTATCATTGATTCGATTGATTAACTCGTTTGTGTTGCCCATGTTTCTCTCCCTCTTTTCATCCTGTACCATCTTATCACAAAGAGGTTCTGGGAGCAAGTAGGGTTTTTAAGTCACACACTTTAACATCTCACACTCACAGCAGTATGACCGTTCCTAAACAATAAAATATGGCAGAGCCATGCTTGCTGCTCTGCCATATTTCATCTGGCTCCTGCTATTTTGCTTTCAACTGACAGTAATCATTCAGTGCCCAATATGTTCCGTCTGTTTTCTGACCTATGATTACATAGGTGCCTTTCTTGGACGGAAAATAGATTAAATTTCCGTCTTCGTCTATCTGCCCCGTGACCTCTTTTAAGGTTTTTCCTTTCACATCCAATACCCAATATCCCTCCAGCTCTTTCTCATCTTTCAGCTCCTTGGCGTTGGAAAGCATAATACCGATCTGCTCATCTTCCAGTGAAAATACCTGCTTCGTATTCCGGTAGACCAGGTCATTCTGAAAAGCATCCGTATATCCGGGAATCATTTGCAATCCTTCCTTTGACTGTTCCACGGCGCCTACATACACCGGACGTTTGGGAATATTTGTTTCATACAAGGAAAACAGTCTTCTCACAGAAGTATCCCCGGCCGAATCACTTCTATCAGATATCGCGCAAACACTAATTGCCGTCCATGCAGCTATGAGTCCTATGGAAGAAATGATTCGCTTTTTGTTAATATTCATACTCCGTATTAGGACAGCCCCTTTCTCCAGCAAAAAACTTATGTTTCTAACTCACGTCTTACTACAAAGTGTTCTTCTATCGTTACACTGGATACGCTCCCGTCTTTGTATCCGCTACAGACGGATCGATCTTCGTCTTCTGTGCCTGACGGTATTTGAAAAATTCTGTTGCCACCTGGGGGAACAATGCATAGGAAAGCACATCCTCATCCTGTTCCTTCCACTGAGCCATTTCCGCCTCAATCTTATGAAGCTCCGGCTCTAACAAATCTGCAGGACGGCAGGTAATGACTTTTTCATCCCCGATGACCTTCTTTACGATTTCCGGGTTAAAAGGCTTCACGGTCTGGCCGTATTCTCCCCGCAGAACAGCCTTTGTCTCCTTCGTAGCCACTTTATACCGTTCCCCCATCAGTACGTTAAAGACTGCCTGGGTTCCCACAATCTGGCTGGAAGGCGTTACCAAAGGCGGCTCGCCCAAATCCTTACGAACCCGGGGAATCTCTTTTAATACTTCCTCGTATTTATCTTCTGCATTTTGCTCCTTTAACTGGGAAATCATATTGGAAAGCATTCCCCCCGGCACTTGATACAACAAGGTCTTAATATTGACGCCCAATACTTTGGCGTTCATCAGGCCGCTGTCCAAGCATTTTTCCCGTAAAGGACGGAAATAGTCTGCAATCTCCGCCAACAGGTTCTGGTCTAAGCCTGTATCAAAGGGCGTTCCCTTAAAGGTCTCCACCATTACCTCCGTAGCCGGCTGGCTGGTGCCCAATGCAAGGGGCGACATGGCCGTATCAATAATATCGCATCCCTTCTCCACCGCTTTCAAATACGTCATGCTGGCAACGCCGCTGGTATAATGCGTATGAAGCTGGATGGGAAGGTCGGTAGCGGATTTTAAGGCGCCAATCAATTCCTCGGCCTGATACGGCACCAAAAGTCCTGCCATATCTTTAATGCAAAGGGAATGGGCCCCCATATCTTCTACCCGTTTCGCTACATCCATCCAATAGTCCAGGGTATAAGCATCCCCTAAGGTATAAGACAAAGCTACCTGGGCATGGCCTTGTTCCTTGATGGCCGCTTTTACCGCAGTCTGAAGATTTCGAATATCGTTGAGACAGTCAAAAATACGGATGATATCAATGCCGTTTGCAATGGATTTCTGTACGAAATATTCTACCACATCGTCTGCATAATGACGGTATCCCAAAATATTCTGGCCTCGGAACAACATCTGCAGCTTTGTATGTTGAAACCCGTCCTTTAACTTTCTCAGCCGTTCCCAGGGATCTTCTTTTAAAAAACGCAGACAGGAGTCAAAGGTGGCTCCTCCCCAGCATTCCACGGAATGATATCCCACCTTGTCCATCTTATCAATAATCGGGAGCATCTGCTCTGTGGTCATTCTGGTGGCAATCAATGACTGATGAGCGTCCCGCAGGACGGTTTCTGTGATTTTTACTGGTTTCTTCACTTGTTCTGACATACTTCTCCTCCTATATACCAAAGATTGCCATAAAAGTACCCGCTGCAACTGCCGTACCGATTACCCCCGCTACATTGGGGCCCATGGCATGCATCAGTAAAAAGTTGGTGGGGTCTTCTTCTGCTCCGACTTTCTGAGCCACACGGGCAGCCATTGGAACTGCCGATACGCCTGCGGCGCCGATTAACGGATTCACCTGGCCCTTGGTAACCTTACACATCAATTTACCGAATAATACGCCTGCGGCCGTTCCGAATGCAAATGCAACCAGGCCCAAGATAAAGATTTTGATGGTCTGAAGATTCAAAAATGCTTCCGCACTGGTGGTAGCTCCCACGCTGGTGCCCAAAAGAATGACTACAATATACATCAGGGCATTGGAAGCCGTTTCCGTCAGCTGCCTTACCACGCCGCTTTCACGGAACAGATTGCCCAGCATCAGCATACCCACAAGAGGAGCCGTCGTAGGCAGTACCAAAACAACAACTACCGTAACCACAATAGGAAACAGGATACGTTCCAGTTTGGACACAGGACGCAGCTGCTTCATACGAATTTGGCGT
Source organism: uncultured Lachnospiraceae bacterium (assembly GCA_946549035.1). GTDB lineage: Bacteria > Bacillota > Clostridia > Lachnospirales > Lachnospiraceae > 14-2. The sequence continues at coordinate 29,943 of CAMNQH010000033.1, forward strand.
TCTTCCTTGGTTGTTAAAAGCTTCATAATCGGAGGCTGAATAATCGGAACCAAAGCCATATAAGAATAAGCCGCTACTGCAATAGGCCCCATAAGCCCGGTTTGCTGCAGCTTACCTGCCAAGAAAATGGAGGTAGGACCGTCCGCCCCGCCGATAATGGCAATAGCTGCCGCCGCTTTATCCGGAAACTGGAGTAAAATAGCAATCAAATACGCCGCGTAAATACCAAACTGGGCTGCCGCACCCAGCAAAAAACTTTTTGGATTTGCAATCAGCGGACCAAAGTCCGTCATGGCCCCTACCCCTAAAAAGATCAGGGAAGGCAGAATGGACCACTCGTCCAGGAGATAGAAATAGTGCAAAAGCCCTGCCGCACCTCCGTCTGCTTCTTCTAAAGAAAGCATAATCCCCGGGAACATGTTTACCAAAAGCATACCAAATGCAATGGGCAAAAGCAGCAATGGCTCGAAGCCCTTGGCGATTGCCAGATACAGGAACACACATGCCACCGCAATCATAGCAAAATTGCCCCACGTAAGATTAAAAAACGCGGTTTGGTGTATGAGGTTTCCCAACGTCTCTATTACATAAGTACCCATAAAGGTCAACCTCCTAAATTATTCGTTCATAGTAGCCAATAATGCTCCAGCCTCTACGCTTTGTCCTTCGCTTACGTTGATACTGGCAACCGTACCATTTTTGGGCGCTACTACCGGAGTCTCCATCTTCATAATCTCCAGCACTAAAATGGTATCTCCCATCTTCACCTGAGCCCCCTGGGCTGCTTCTACCTTAAATACCTTACCTGCCGCGCCTGCTTCAATCTTTATGCTGCCTGCCCCGCCGGAAGCCTGAGGCGCTGCCGGCGCCGCCGGAGCGCTTTTAGCTTGGGGAATAGCCGGAGCTTTTCTGGGAGCCTGAGGCGCCTTCGCCTGGCCGTTCTCCTCCACAGTCACATCATAAACGGTTCCATTTACTGTAATTGTATAATTTTTCATGATTGGTTTCCTCCTGAATTCTTATTATCTTCTTTTGATGGAACGAACGATAAAATCATCCTCCGACTGCCCTGTATAAGCCGCGACAGCTGCAGCAATTACGGCTACAAGCTCTAAATCATCCACATCAGCTGAAACAGAAGGCGCAAATTCCGGTTCCGGCACAGCTGCAGGCGCTGCGGGGGCCTGTTCAGCCTGTTTCTTCCGTTCCTTCTTCTCTTTTTGCTTCTGCTCAATCTTAGGAATCACTCTGAATCCGGAAATAATCAGACAGATGATAATCAACATAATAAATACGGTTCCCATACCCATTACCGTATTCATAGCCGCTTTCTGCATTTTCTCTCCGGTGGAATAGATTAAGTCCACAGTCACGGTCTCTACCGTCATATCACGGTTCTGGTAAACCACCGTCACCATTACTGGACGCTTTTCAAATTTCAGAGTTAATTCTGTGGTAGTCGTCTTTCCTGTCGTCGTAATATGGAAAGCATCTACCTCCACAAATTCCCCTGCCTGGCTTTTGACGCTTAACCAGCTTTTGATCAGCATCATCTCTTCTTCCATTCCCTCATTGGCTTCCATCAGACGGATTTGTTCCGCCTCAGACATGCTTTCAATCTGGTTGACAGCCGCTTCCATCTGCGCCGTATCCATGTCCCGAAGCCCTTCCCAGGTACTCACTGCATAGTCCTCCAGCTCCTGATACGTCATGCCGTTGTAATCTATGCTTTTGGGGTCCGTTCCACATGCTGCCAAGCCCAGGATGCAAATGCATAAGCACAGCATCATCGTTATTTTTCTCTTCATAAACTTCACCCTTTTATTTGCTTCCATGTTTTTTCATAATTCCTTCTATCCTCTTGGTATACAGCATTTCAAAAGCTGCCACCGCATATTTCCGGGTGTCCTTAGGGGAGATAATCAGATCCACATACCCTCTCTTGGCTGCGGAAAGTACGCTGGACTGAAGGGCTTCGTACTCTTTGGCCTTTTCTTCAATGACAGACGCCGCCTCTCCTTCATACATGATTTTAGCCGCCAGGTTTGCGTCCATCATGCCGATTTTGCTGGTATCCCACGCATACACAAGATCCGCCCCTACAGCCTTGGAATTCATCATTACATACGCGCTTCCGTAAGCATTGCCGGTTAAAATATTTACCTTAGGCACCGTAGCGGAAGCAAAGGCCGACACAAGATCCGCCATGGCCCTGGCAAGCCCTTTTTCGGAACACATAGCCGCAGAAAATCCTTCCACATTGGTAAGGGACAGTACCGGAATCTCAAAGGCGTCGCAAAAGCGGACAAATTCCGCTGCCTTCTTTAATCCCCGCAAGGTGAAAGCCGCTTCATGCGTCTCCTCTTTCTCTCCCTCTTGATTAAAGCGGCAACTGCAGTTGGCTACAGCTCCTACCGTCATGCCGTTCAGCTTTAGAAATCCTGTCGTCATGTCCCTGGCATGGTCCTTTTTCGTCTCTATAAACAAATTGTCATCTGAAATCTGAGACAGCATCAACGCTGCATCTCCCTGAAATGCCCCTATATCTTCACAGGCCCGGTTTAAATCGTCTTCACAGGAGCTTTGGCATCCTCCCTCTAAATGATTGGAAGGCAAAACGGCCACAAGTTCCCGAATCTGGGCAAAAATCTCTTCCGCCGTACCTACGCCGTCCACAAATCCTCCATGCTCGCTTTGATAAGACGCTTTGGAAGTATCACATTTCGCCTTCGTATTTCCGGGAATCGCATCAGGAGAATTAACGAATACCTTGCTGCCTGCTTCCAAATATGTAAAGTCGCTTAAAGCCGGGACAACCGTAAGGCCGCCGCCGCAAGTACCGAATACGGCGCATATCTGAGGAACCATTCCACTGGCTTCCACCTGCTTTGTATAGATATGCCCCAAGCCCCAAAGGGCATCCACCGATTCCTGAAGACGGACGCCTGCACAATCCAAAAGTCCAATCACCGGAGCCCCCATCTTCATGGCCATATCATACACAGCCGCAATCTTTTTTGCGTGCATCTCGCCGATGGTGCCTCCCAGCACGGACGCATCCTGGCTGTATACATACACCAGTTTCCCGTCTATCAGCCCGTACCCTGTAATCACTCCGTCTGAGGGAGCGTCCACCTGAGTCAGGTTGAAATCCGTGCTTCTTGCCGTAACCAGGGAGCCGATTTCCATAAAACTCTTCTCGTCCAGCAAGCTACAAATTCTTTGTCTGGCCAAAGTCTCTGTACTGTTACTCATATCTTAACCTCCGTATCTATAATAAAAAATTTTCTTCCGATTGTAATTATATTACTTTTTGGTAACTTATTCAATAGAAAATTGTTAATATTTTCACTAATATCAGATCCCCTGTAATTCTAATTCCTTACGCATGAAAAATTCCTGTAAAATATATGACAAATACCACTTTTCATGAAACTCTTCCACTTCTTCCTGCACCGTTATGGGATAGACGGCAATCCGCTCTTCTCCCAGGTAATAGCTCACCGTCCCAATCTCCTCCCCCACATGAAGGGGAGCCTTTAAAACCTCCGGCAGATCATAAATCACATGAATCTCTTCATCAGGCTTTTTTAATACCTTCAACTCAGCGTCTTTTAAATATGGGGATACCTTAATCTCCTGATTCAAATCCCAGGCGGTGGGCATGGCATGATGCACCAAAATGTCCGAAAGCTCTTTTCCATGCTCAAATACTTCCTCATACTGGTAATGGTTAAGGGCATACGTCATTAATTCCTTGGTATCCGACCATTTATAGCTCTTGTTATTAGGCCATCCACAAGCCAAAAGAGCTACTACAAAGGTGCGGTCTCCCTGACGCAGCGCTCCTACATAACAATATCCCGCATCACCAGTAAAACCTGTTTTTCCGGTGAGGGCTCCTTCCATCATGGATAAAAACGCATTATGATTCTGACAGGAATACTGCTTGGTTCCTTCTATATTAGAAAACGTATAGCTTCCGGTTCTTGTAATTTCCAAAAATGTCTCGTTTTTCAAGCAATAGCTCATAATCAATGCCAGATCCCGGGCTGTCGTTCCATGAACCCCCTGCTCATTCTGGGCGTCCAGACCATTGGGGGTAATAAAATAGGTATCCTGGCAACCGATTTCCTTGGCCTTTTGATTCATCATTTCTGCAAAGCCTTCCACCGTCCCGCCAATATGCTCTGCAATCACTACGGCGGAATCATTATGGGACTCCAGCATCAGGGAATAAACAAGATCTTTCAGCAAAAATTGTTCTCCCTGGGAAATTCCAAGATGCACCTTGGGCATGGAAGCCGCGTACGCGCTGGCCGTAGCCGTTTCCTCCAGATTTCCGCTTTCAATCGCAAGAATACAAGTCATAATCTTTGTGGTGCTGGCGTTGGGCATATGCCTATACCCGTCTTTTTCATACAGAACCCGGCCGGAATCCGCGTCCATCAAAACTGCAGATCTGGCATATAGATTCAAGGTCACTTCCTTCGCCTCCTGGGCAGATACCCCCTGTGATACGGCTAAAAACGCCATCAGCCAGGCGAGAATCATAAGAACTGTCTTTTTCAATCGTTTCACTTCCAAATTCGCTTTCTTAAAAATGTATGTATCAATTCCAGCCGCTACCACAAAAAAAGGAGGCAGCATTGCACTGTCTCCTTTTTTTGCATATTCTAATTTTTAGGAGCAAGGGGCATTTCCCATGCATCGTGATCTGTATGAAGCAGCTTGTGTGCCTGATGGGACAAGGGTTTCTCCAGATAATCCTTGTAAATCTGGGTAATAGAAGGATTCTCATGGGAGAACCGAATGGGGGCTTCCTTGTCTAACTGGTACAATTTACTCCCTCTTACATCCGCCAGCTCCACGCCGTCGCAGATGGGCTGCCCGCCGCCGCCGGAGCATCCCCCGGGACAGGCCATTACCTCTACAAAGTCATATTCCGCCTGACCGCTTCGGATCGCTTCCATCAGCTCTTTGGTATTGCCAAGTCCGCTGACAACAGCCGTCCGCACTTTCGTGCCTGCAATATCAATCTCCGCTTCCCGAATTCCTTTTGTTCCTCGAACTGCATGAAATGCATCCGGATCCGGATTCGAGCCGGTGGCCAGATAATAAGCGCTTCGAAGGGCAGCCTCCATAACGCCTCCGGTTACGCCAAAAATCACCGCCGCCCCGGTGCCTGCGCCTAAAGGCATATCAAATTCTTCTTCCTTCAAAATCTGCGGCATAATATGTTTCGCCCTTAAGAAACGGCTGACTTCCCGGGTGGTTAATACCACGTCCACATCCTGTCCGGCTCCTGCATCATTCATCACCGGCAAATCCGCTTCATGCTTTTTGGCAGTACAGGGCATAATAGACGCGGAGAAAATCCGCTCCGGCTCTACCCCAAGAAGCTTGGCATAATAACTTTTTGCTACGGCTCCAAACATCTGCTGGGGGGATTTTGCCGTGGAAAGCTGAGAGGTCATATCTGGGTATTGGGATTTCAGGAAACGC
>CAMNQH010000034.1 GCA_946549035.1 uncultured Lachnospiraceae bacterium
TAGGTACAACGTAATCTGTCATACCTACCTATATGCACCCTGTTTGTCAGCGTTAGTGATAAGTTGTTGTAAATACTTCCTTATCACTATAAAACCAACATTTTCAGGACTTCCTAAAATAGCGGAAGAGGGATTTGAACCCCCGACACCACGGGTATGAACCGTGTGCTCTCGCCAACTGAGCTATTCCGCCAAAATTCTATAACTAGTTGTTATAGAATGGGACCTATAGGGCTCGAACCTATGACCCTCTGCTTGTAAGGCAGATGCTCTCCCAGCTGAGCTAAGATCCCTTGTGTCTGCTGTCTTGTACTAACTGCAACCGACTTGATTAGTATACTATCACTGTCAAAAAAAGTCAAGACATTTTTTTCATTTTTTTATATTTTTTTCATCATAAAAAAATAAGGAAAAACCGCACATTTAAATATAAACTTCCTAATCCTATCGTTTCGAAACAGCTAAAACAAACATAGCTTTTTGATTATTACCTATCTTCCAGACAGATTCCGACATCATTTGCTACAAAAGCATGGTAATATAAAAATACTTCATCTTGGCTTCCCACATAGTTCCAACTACAGAAAGCCTATTCCCTATTCCGGCTGCCTCTTGAATTCCCGTTCAGGAGGCAGCCAAAACTTTGTTTCAAAAAACGACCTCAAAGGGAGACTTTACTCCCGTTTCAAGGTCGTTCTTTTAATTACTTAAAATACGCCACGCCACTTTCAAATAACTTCAAATCCTGCTCTCCATAGATATTAATCGCCACATTTCTGCCCCGACGCTCTGCATGGGCCATTTTTCCTAAAATCCTGCCGTCCGGGCTGGTAATGCCCTCAATCGCCTGGAAAGAACCATTGACGTTCCATTCTTCATCCATGGTGGGCTGCCCGTTTTCATTCACATATTGCGTCGCCACCTGGCCATTTTCAAACAGCCGCTGTAACCATTCCGAAGACGCTACAAACCGTCCCTCTCCGTGGGAAGCCGGACTGGTATAAGTCTCTCCCAGCTTTGCCTGCATCAGCCAGGGGGATTTATTGGATACTACTTTCGTATTGACCATTCTGGAAATATGGCGGCCAATGGTATTATAGGTCAAAGTAGGTGAATCCGGCGTTTGTAGTCTAATCTCGCCGTAGGGAACAAGGCCCAGCTTTACTAAGGCCTGGAAGCCGTTGCAGATGCCCAGCATCAATCCGTCCCGCTCTTGAAGCAAACGGTTCACAGCCTCTGTCATCTTCTCATTCCGGAATGCGGTAGCAAAAAACTTCGCGCTTCCCTCCGGTTCATCCCCTGCGGAAAAACCACCTGGGAACATTACAATCTGGGCACGGTCAATGGCCGCTGCAAAAGCGTCCACAGATTCCCGGATCTCCGATGCGCTTAAATTTCGGAACACCTGAACAATGGTGTCGGCTCCGGCGCGTTCAAAAGCCCTGGCGCTGTCATACTCGCAATTCGTTCCTGGAAAAACCGGAATAAAGACGGTTGGCCTGGCTGTTTTATGCTTGCATACATATACCTCTTTCCTTTGGAAAAGCTCCGTATCCACAGCTTCTGTCCCCTCCAGGGCACGGGTAGGGAATACGTTTTCCAACGGCTGTTTCCACGCCTGTAAGGCTTCCTCCATCGAAATTGTGATACCGTCATAGAAAAGCTCCGGCTTTGCCGTTACCTCTCCGATGACTGCCCAATCCCCGTCTGCTTCCTTTAAAAGCTCCAGCTTCTCTGATGCCACTTCTGCTATCAGGCTGCCGAACCCGGGAGCAAACATAGACTCTTTACAAGCCGCTGCATCCAAGGATACGCCCAGCTGATTGCCAAAGGCCATCTTTCCTGCCGCCGCTGCAATCCCTTTTCCGTCTAAGGCATATGCGGACACAATCACTCCCTGCTGAATCAGCTTGTGAACCACGCCATACAGATTCATCACCTGACCATAATCCGGCAGGTCATAATCGTCTCTTTTTGCCTCAAAATATACCAGCTTGTTGCCAGGCTGCTTTAATTCTGGGGTAATGATATCCTTCTCCTTTGCAATATCCACCGCAAAGGATACCAAGGTAGGGGGAACGTCAATCTCGTTAAACGTTCCGGACATGGAATCCTTTCCTCCAATGGAAGGCAGCCCCAGGCCGATCTGCGCACTGTAAGCTCCCAGAAGCGCTGCAAAAGGCTGGCTCCAACGTTTGGGCTCCTGGCTCATTCTCCGGAAATACTCCTGGAATGTAAAGCGGATCTTCTCATACGCTCCCCCAGACGCCACAATCCGGGCCACAGACTCCAACACCCCGTAAACGGCCCCGTGATAAGGGCTCCAGGAAGAAAGGAAGGGGTCAAATCCGTAAGCCATCATCGTAACCGTATCGCAGTCCCCCTTTGCCACCGGAAGCTTTGCCACCATGCTTTGCGTCTCGGTAAGCTGATATTTTCCTCCAAAGGGCATCAATACGCTGCCTGCGCCAATGGAGCCGTCAAACCGCTCCACCAGCCCCTTCTGGGAGCATACGTTCAAATCCCCGAGAGTAGATAACCATGCCTTTTTTACATCCCCCTCTTTCAGGGCCTCCTGTACCTTCGAAATCTCTATTTTTTCAAAAAAATTCTCCTGGCGGTCCGGAATCTCCACGGCTACCGCCGTCTCCTGATGGGCGCCGTTGGTATCCAGAAACGCTCTGGAAATATTCACAATCTCTTTGCCCCGCCATTCCAAAACGAGACGAGGTTCTTCTGTCACCACAGCCACCGTTACGGCCTCCAGATTTTCTGAAGCCGCATATTCCAAAAAGCGGGGAGCGTCTTTGGGGGCAACCAGCACCGCCATACGTTCCTGAGACTCGGAAATGGCGATCTCCGTGCCGTCCAGTCCGGCATATTTTTTGGGTACAAGATCAAGCTGCACCCGAAGTCCCTCCGCCAGCTCCCCAATGGCTACAGAAACGCCTCCGGCGCCAAAATCATTACATTTTTTAATGATATGGGAGACCTCTTCCCGGCGGAACAGACGCTGAATCTTCCGCTCCGTGGGAGGATTTCCTTTTTGCACTTCCGCTCCGCAGGTATCCAGGGATTGTGTGGTATGGGCTTTGGAAGAGCCAGTGGCGCCGCCGCATCCGTCCCGGCCGGTACGGCCTCCCAATAAGATAATTACATCCCCGGGATCCGAGGTCAGCCGCTGCACTGCCCGGCGGGGCGCCGCTCCCATTACGGCCCCAATCTCCATCCGTTTGGCCACATAGTCCGGATGGTAGATTTCTTTCACATATCCGGTGGCAAGGCCGATCTGATTCCCATAGGAGCTGTACCCGTGGGCCGCCTCCCTTACCAGCTTTTTCTGAGGCAGCTTCCCTGTCAGTGTTTCCTTCAAATCCACCGTGGGATCTGCCGCCCCCGTTACACGCATCGCCTGATAGACATAAGTCCGCCCGGACAAAGGATCCCGTATCGCCCCTCCCAGGCAAGTCGCCGCACCCCCAAAGGGTTCAATTTCCGTGGGATGGTTATGGGTTTCATTTTTGAAATTCACAAGCCATTCTTCCGTCTGCCCGTCCACTTCCACAGGAACCACAATAGAGCAGGCATTGATCTCGTCGGACTCCTCCTGATCCTCCAGCTTTCCTTCTTTTTTCAAACGCTTCATTGCCATCAGGGCCAAATCCATCAGGCAAACAAATTTGTCCTCCCGTCCCTGATACAGCTCCTTATGCGTACGCAGATAATCTTCGTACGTTTCCTCCATAGGCTTACGGTAATAGCCCTCCTGAAAAGACACCTCCTTTAACTCTGTAGAAAAAGTGGTGTGACGGCAGTGGTCGGACCAGTAGGTATCCAATACCCGGATCTCCGTCATAGACGGATCCCTGTTTTCTTCTTTCTTAAAATAATTCTGAATATGCAAAAAATCCTGGAAGGTCATAGCCAGGCCAAACGTTTGATACAGCTTTAAAAGCTCTTCCTTTGGCATATCCGAAAAACCCTCCAAAATCTTGATATCGGCAGGCTCTTCAAATACGCTCTTTAAGGTCTCGGGCTTTTGTTCCTCCGCCTCCCGGGAGTCCACGGGATTGATGCAGTGGGCTTTTACCGCCGCAAGCTGCCCGTCGTCCCATGTCCCCTCCAGCACATACGTGGTGGCGGTACGAATCATGGGCTCTTCATTTTCATTTAATAATTTAATACACTGCTGGGCGGAATCTGCCCGCTGGTCAAATTGTCCCGGCAAAAATTCCACACTGAAAGCCGTTCCCTCCCCCAGCGGAAATTCCTCCTGGTATATTTCATCCACCGGAGGCTCGGAAAAAACCGTAGGAAGCGCTTTTTCATACGTCTCTTGGGAAATATTTTCAATATCATACCGAATCAGGATTCTTACTTTGGTAAGATCCTTCATTCCCAAATAACTTCTGATCTCTGCCCCAAGGGCCTTGGCCTGTACGTCATAAGGCTCTTTTTTTTCCACATATACTCTTCTTACGCTGCTCATTTTGACCTCCCGTAATGTTAGATTTTCACTTTCGCTTCTTTTTTTTATTTTATCATAAGAAAAATCATTCGTATAATTAATATATTTAATCTTTCTTATAAGCTATCTCTTAAAATTCCTTGGGACAGCCTTTGCAGCCCGGGGTTTTAAACATTAGAATCCTTTGGGGAACTATATTGACACATTTATTATCTATACTTATAATTGTACTATACACAGTCTCATCGTCTCCACATTTCAGGAAAGGATGGTCCCATGGATATTAATTATGAATTATATAAAGTTTTTTACTATGTCGCATCTTCTTTGAGTTTTTCAGAAGCTTCCAAAAAACTATTTATTTCCCAGTCAGCGGTGAGTCAGTCCATTAAGACTCTGGAACGTAAACTGAATCAGCCCCTGTTTGTCCGAAGCACAAAAAAGGTTCAGCTTACCCCCGCCGGAACCATATTGTTTAAGCACATTGAACCTGCCATGAATCTGATCCGTCGAGGCGAGACACAGCTTTTAGACAGCAGTACCCTTGGGTTGGGACAGATTCACATCGGAGCCAGCGACACCATCTGCCGTTACCTCCTGGTGCCCTGCCTGCAGCAATTCCATAAAAAGTTTCCGGGCGTACCCATAAAGGTAACCAACGCAACCTCCCTAGGATGCGTAGAGCTTCTGGAACAGGGAAAAGTAGACGTTATCATCGCCAACACTCCCAACAGCCGGCTGAATCCTTCCTATGTAAAAAAGACCCTGCGGCAGTTTCAGGATGTATTTCTTGCCAACCCTGCCTATTTTAATATGAAGCAGCAGCAAATTCCCTTAGAAACCTTAAAGCAATATCCCATTCTGGCCCTGGACCGGAAATGCACCACCAGCGAATTCCTTCACCATCTGTTTTTACAGCATCATCTGGAGCTGGTTCCCCAGGTGGAGCTAAGCAGCAATGACCTGCTCATCGATCTGGCCAGAATCGGAATCGGGATCGCATTCCTCCCGGACTATTGCATCGGTCCTAAACTCCAGGATTTGTATGTGCTTCAAACAAAAGAGGAGATCCCCAAACGCCAGGTGGTAGCCGCCGTAAATACTGCCCTTCCCATCTCGGCGTCTACGGAAGAATTCTTACGCCTTTTGCCGGAGGAGCCCATGGAATAGGAAAACCCTCCTCTGCATTTAGCGGACAAGTCCCCTGACGCAAAAAAGCCGTCCTAAGGGAATGTATGACACGCTCCCCGCCGGACGGCTTCTCTCTTTATCCTTCTATCTCTTTAATAACACTTCTGCTTCATAAGTTTTCACTTCTTCCAGCCAGGAAGCGTCCCCCGCCACGCCGCAGCGTCTGCAGTATTCTCCCCACACATCACCGAAGGGATACATTTTTACTTCCTCCTGCTGTACCATCAGCTCCGTCATATGATTCTCATCCTGCAGCTTCTTTAAGGTCTCATTGGGCGTACAAAGAGCCTGAAGCAAGGCTTTTTGCCAGCTTCTAAACCCAACGGTCCATGCAGAAATACGGTTGATGCTGGCGTCAAAATAATCCAGAGCCATATATACCCGGTCAAAGGCATTATTTCTTACAATCTCTTTCGCCATCTCCCTGGTTTCGTCGTCAAATAGCACCACGTGGTCGCTGTCCCAGCGGATCGGACGCGTAATATGCAGCGCAATCTCCGGGAAAAAGCACAACAGCGCCGGGATCTTGTCAGACACCACTTCCGTGGGATGGTAATGGCCATTGTCCATCAAGGGCATACACTTATCACGATGGGCCGCCGCAAAGCTCAAAGAGAATTCTGCGCTTCCCACGGTGTAAGCCTCCACGCCAATCCCAAATACCTTGGATTCTACACAAGGCTTCACCTTATGATAGTCGTAGGGCTCGGATAAAATCTGTTCAATGGCGTCTTTGTACCGCATCCTGGGGCCCATACGGTCCGCCGGAATATCCTTATATCCATCTCCGGTCCAGATATTCATCACACAAGGTATTCCCGTTTCCTCTGCAAAATACTGAGAAATCCGAATACATGCTTTGCCGTGATTGATCCAGAACCGCCTGGTTTCCTCATCCGGGCTTGACAGTGTCAAGCCGTCTTTTACCTTGTCATGGGAGAAAAAAGTGGGGTTAAAGTCTATACCGACTCCGTGCTTTTTAGCAAATTCCACCCATTTTGCAAAATGCTTCGGCTCCAGCTGATCTCTGTCTGCAAACTGTCCCGGCTCCATAATTGCGTAACATGCGTGAAGGTTCAATTTCACTTTCCCAGGCACAAGGCTCATCACCTTCTCCATATCGGCCATCAACTGTTCCGGCGTTTTAGCTCTTCCCGGGTAATCTCCGGTGGTCTGGATTCCTCCGGTCAGGGGCCCCTCATGGTCAAAGCCCAACACGTCGTCTCCCTGCCAGCAATGCAGGGAAACCGGAAGCTCCTTTAATGTCTCTATGGCTTTCTCCGTGTCTACACCGACTTTTGCATACAGTTCCCGTGCGGATTCATAGCGTTCTTCTCTTGTCATGATACATCCTCCTGTTAAACATATGGTTCATATTGGGTTATTTCAAACGAATCGTAAATACAACTTCTGGCCTCTTCTACAGAGGTAAATTCCCCGGCTTTTATCATCTGGGCGGTAAGATTGCCGATGGCAGTGGCCTCTGTAGGGCCGGCATGGACTTTTTTACCGGTATATTTTGCAGTAAGCTGATTCAAATATGACGCATTGGCGCCGCCACCTACCACATGAATCCGGCTGTAGGATCTTCCCATAATCGCCTCAATCTCTTTGGCGGTTTTGGCATAACATTCTCCCAGGCTATTGTAAACCACAGCCGCAATTTCTCCGGGAGTCTTGGGTTCTTTCTGTCCTGTTTCCCGGCAAAACTTCTGCACTTGCTCTATCATGCTTTTGGGAGCCAAAAAGCAATCGTCATCCACATCTACCCTGGAAGGGAAGCTGTCGCACTCTGCGGCCATATCGCAAAGCTGTGAAAAAGAATACGCATCCTGGAATTCTTTTTTCACATTTTGTATCATCCAAAGCCCCATAATATTCTTCAAGTAGCGGAATCGATAGTCATACCCGCCTTCATTTGTAATGTTGGCCGCCTTACTCTGGGGCGAACAGTTGGCCTTTTTGGTTTCAATGCCCATCAGCGACCATGTCCCGGAACTAATATAGAGAAAATCATCGTCATTTGCCGGCACGGACAGCACAGCCGACGCCGTATCATGGGTTCCTGGCAGTACCACCTGACAATCAAATCCCACCAACTCCTGGATTTCCTTTTTCAAATGCCCCGCCACAGTTCCCGGCGTATGAATAGGCAAAAATATCTCTCGGTTATATCCTAACAGATCAATCAGCTCATAATCCCATTCCTTCGTCTCTGGATTCACTAACTGTCCCGTAGTGGCATTGGTGTATTCCTGCATTTTTACCCCGGTGAGCAAAAAATGAAAATAGTCCGGCGTCATAAGCAGAGCCGCCGCCTCATCCATCTGACCAGGATGCTCTGTTTTCACGGCCATTAACTGATAGATGGTATTAAATATCGCCTTCTGAATCCCTGTCCTGGCATACAAATCCTCTTCGGAAATCAGCTCGTACACCTTCTTATCCATGCCCTTGGTTCTGCCGTCACGATATCCCACCGTATCTCCCAGCAGCTTGTCCTCTTTATCCAGCAGTACAAAGTCCACGCCCCAGGTATCAATTCCAAGGCTTACCGGAATCTTACTGGATTCTTTGCACTTTTTTATTCCGGTCAAAATCTCGTCAAACAGCCTGTCATGGCTCCAGCATAGATGGCCCTCCCGCTCTGTCAAGCCGTTTTCAAACCGGTATATCTCCTCCAGCTTCATTGTTCCATGCTCCAGCCGCCCCAAAATATGCCTCCCGCTAGATGCGCCGATATCAATAGCCAAATAATAATTCCCCATTCTTTTTCCTCCTGCCCTTTTATCTGATTTCATTATACCGCTCAAAATGCAAATAAATAAGGACGGTATTTTATTAAAATACCGTCCTTATTTGTCTCTTTTTTCCGGCAGTTTCACTGTATCAACAATCAAACGCCGCAATCATACTAATCACTTACAATTCCACCATAATACGTAAACTGGTAAATCCTGTTTTCTTTCTGATACACAAACCCTTTCCCGTTATACATGTTGCCTCCTCCGTAGTTACGCACCATATACAGCAATCCTTTCTTATTTCGGTACATCCAGCCGTTTAATCCTCCGGCTTTACATACGGCATACAGAGACATCCGCATTAACTCCAGAATCATGTCCGGGTCAATCTTTCCCGCTTCTTTTAATGCATTCCCAAAATAATTCATCATCCAGACAGGACGCTGTTCATACCGCACCACGTCCTGCCAGGAAAAGGACTCTCTCATGTTAAAGTCCTCCGTCAGTTGAAATCCTCCTTTCTCGTAAATTTGCTGTTTCTGGCGATCCTCGTTTACTGCCTTTCCCAGCCATTGCTGTTCCAGCTTGTAAAACCTCTCGCTCTTGGCTCTTTGCAAAAACAAATACAGGTGTTCCATGTCGTAACTCTTCTGCTCCACGTTCATTACCCTCTCTTTTGTATTATGCTTATAACTTTTTATTATCTCATATATTCCGGCATTTTTCCATTGCAAACGGCGGAAAAAAACTTTCCGTCATTTGCAATGGCCTATTCTCATTTCGTAGCTTAAAATCATCCTATGTACCGGATATAGCGCTATATACCAGTCAGAATGGAGGTGAAGTCTGTGTCAAAAAAATTAAAAACATCCGTGATTGCTTTTGCTGTTGCAGCAGCCATAGCCGCTGCCTGCGCCGTTGCACCTGTGGCTGGTAGCGCATGTGAAGACGGACAAGTTGTTGGATACTTCTTACCTGATGCTATTGAATGCTCCTAAATCCTAAATATCGATGCCATAGGAATCCTTTGCTTCTTTTCTTATTTTTTCTGCAAAGGGTTCCTTTTTACAAATTTCAAAAAGAACCGCTGCTTGCTTAAATAACCTTTCCGCAACTTCTCTTTTCTCTAACTCTGCTGCAGCGCAGGCTTTGTTTGTAATTAACAATGGCAATAGATTTAACTTGCTATGAGCAGTACAAAAATCTATACCCTCTTCACACAGCTCAAAAACATCAGCATGATGACCGCATGCTCCAAGCCTCCTGGTAATATTATATATGATCAATGGATATTTCTGAGATTTTTCCTCTTCATCAATCTTATGGCTTTCCAAATACTCCTTCAATTCCATCAATAGCTTTAATGCGCGTGTTGCATCTCCCAGATCATCATAGCTCAAAGCAATCCCATTCAATATCGTAATTTCATCAAAGGTCAGCAACCGTTTCTTGATGTTTCCAACTTTCGCAAATCCCGGCATGGTAATATGGATTGCGTCCAACAGCATCTTAAGCACTTTCGCGGCATCCTCATGGTTGTGCTTTAAAATATTCGCTTTTACAAATAACAGGTACTGCTTATCCAGGTCATTCCATTCATGTATCCGGGCTTCCATATCCTCTACCAACGTATCCATTCCTACAAAATCAAAATTTTCCAGCTTCCAAACAAGCTTTTGCTTTAGACGAACCAGTTCCATCTCTTCTTTACTGATAAACGCACTATAAATAGATTCCGAAACGCCAAGCCTTTGCATAATTGCATCAAACAGCTTTTTGCCCGGAACCTGTATATTGTTTTCTATTCTGGATAAAGATGAGGTACTGCAAATACCGAAACTTAACTCCTCCTGTGAATAACCCCTGGCAACCCTGTTTTCGTAGATCATGTCTCCGATCAAGTAATTCGCCATCTAATACTTCCTTCTCTTTCGTATAACTAAAAAACTACATTATACTCTTCCAGTACTCATTATAAGCATTGTAACGGAAAAAGAAAGCGCCGTCGGCTCTTGCACTCGATTCGCGTATTCAATTATTCTTTCTGCGTTCCTCCCGATACCTCTTAGGGGTTAGTCCATGACGTTCCCGGAATATCTTATGAAAATAGCTGGAATTATCATACCCCACCGCCAAGATGATATCCTCCACCGTCAAGTTCGTAGTCGCAAGCAAAAAAGCCGCCTGATTCATCCGCTTCTGCTGTATCAACTGTTTAAAATTCATACCCGACTGCCTTTTGATAAAACGGCTAAGCCCTGGGAGAGACTGCTTCATCAGCTCCGCCAATTCCGTCAACGTCCCTTCTTTATAATGGCTTTCTATATAACGCAGCACCGTAAACATCATATTTTTTTCGTATTGTTTGGGCCCTGTACTTTGAATCCGTTCCGTATAATTGGCAAGCTGAAGCATCAAAAGCCCCATGGTGGTCTGATTGATATTTCGAATATTTCCCTGCTTATGCACCAAGGACCAAATCATATTTTCAATGAGATTCTGAACCGGAAGAATATCCGCCACTTGAAAATAAATATAATCCGCCGCGCCTCCTCCCTGCCGGAGGGACCCCACCAGAAAATCCCGGATTACGCTTTCCTCCTGAATCATTTCAAAGGCCTTATCAAAAAACTCTGGCAATACGATAAAATTAACGGCAATATCCTCCTCCCGGGCCGGAAAAATCTCATGGACTGCAGCCTGGTTCAAAAACAGTAAATCTCCCTTGCCCAACACCACCGTTTCCGTCTCATTGACAATATGAGTCGTTTTCCCGGAACACATATAGATCATTTCAATATAGTCGTGTCCATGCTTAGGAAAGTGAATAAAACGCGTATGGGTGCGGATATCCATAAGCTTCCCTTTGTCCAGCATCTGCTTCCCGTCTATGACAAACTCACGCCTTCTGGTATAAATGCTTTTTTCTACCTGCTTTTTTCCATCCAGGATCGCCTGCTCCTCCGGCGATATTTCTTTTAACTGCAGCAGCAATTCTTCTTGCATATAAACCTCCGCTTTCTGCCGTCCTCTACAAACCCGCCCAGGGGCTCTTGGCGTAAACAGAAATTTTTTCTGAAAGGAAAACAGAACCGCCGTAATTCGTAGATGCCTCCGTCATACGGGATGTTGTATGAAATGTAAGCTTTCCTTCATTGGCTCCCCTTCGGAGAGCTTCCGCCCTGGCTAATCGTTGAGCCTCCCGGGCCGCCTGCATTCTGGCTTCCTCAAGGCTTCCCGCCAGAAAGCTTATCCCGTTTCCGGACACACGAACGTCTTCTCCCACCCCTTCCGGCAAAAGCTCTAACGTTACGCAAACCTCCACATTTCCTACGATCGCCCCCAGGGCGTTTGCAACATTGGAATGCTCTCCCAAAAGCGCCTGGGTACCCAGCAGCTTCGCCACATCCTTCAGAAATACTCCCACAGGGCCCCCTACGCCAATTAACGGCACCGGACATGATAATTCCAGGCGCAAAAATCCCTCTTGTTCCTGCTTAAAGGCCTCCTCATACAACTGCTCCACCAAATATTCTATCCCCTGGTTTTTCCCCTCTTGCTTCAGTTTGGGAAATTTATCCCACAGCAGGACCCGAGCTACGCCGCAGTACAGCTTTCTTTGCACCTTTTCATAAATGCACCGGCTAAGGGTCTTCTCATCCGTCCCTTGAAGCTGCGCCATCACGGACATGGCGTCCCAAGCCGCCTGCGTATCATAACCATTGTAATCCCCCAGCACATGCATGGCGTCTGTGGGGGTAATCCCGCATCGAATCAATACTCCCTCATCCACCAGCCGTTTTAATTGCATGGGCACCAGGGTAATGTGATATTCCTCTTCCAACGCCGCCAGGCTCATGGGATTCTGATAAAAAGCCGCCGCGATACGAAGCTCCAGGGAAGAATATGAACTGCTTCCTCCAATCTCTTTTAACCCTACATAAATATGGTTGCGCCAGCTATTGGACTTCACCGGCGCTTCCCGCCCTCTACGGCAAAATGTTCGAATATTCGGATACCGGAGGGCTGCCATAGCCATAGGCATAATCCGCCGGCTCCCCAGCTCCAAATTCCCGTCCGGATGAAGGATTACCTCACTGTCCCCGCCCAGGCCAAAGGTATCCACATACATCCCTTTTACGTAGAGCCTCCAATCCCCTACGGTTATCCCGCCTTCCGACCGGATTGGCGCCCCGTTTTGCACCAGGGAAATATCCGTGGTGGTTCCGCCCATGTCAATCACAACCCCATCTGTTACCTGATGGAGTTCGGCAGCTCCCATAACGCTGGCCACCGGCCCGCACAGTAAAGTCTCTATGGGACGGCGAAGGGAAAATTCTTCATCCATTAAGCTTCCGTCACTTCGTACAATCACAATGGGAATCTGTAACCCTCGCTCCTGCAGGGAGGATTTTACCGCCCGGAGAAATTCCCCAATCACAAAAATCAGCCTGGCATTTAATAAAGCGCCGGCTCCCCGTCCAATCACATTTTTCTCTTGAAATAATTCATATCCGCAGACAGACGGAATCCCCAGCTCTTCCACAATCTGCCTGGTCTTTTTTTCCAACACAGCTCCGGTGGGCCCGGCGAATAATTCCACAATCCCTACCGCCTGACATTCCAAAAGCTCCCTTTCAAGAAGGGCCTTCACCTGTTTCCAGTCCGGCTCCTTTACCACTTTTCCCTGAAGGGTTTCCTGACATGGGATAAAAATCAAGGTATCGTCTATAGGAAGCCCGTAAGCCTTCCCCAGCTCTTCCACCGTCTTTCGTTCCATTCCCAGAAAAATCAACTTGCCTCTGCCTCCCTTGCCCTCCACACAGGCATTTGTAGCCAATGTGGTGGACAAGGCCGCCATCTCCGCCTTTTTTACCAATTCTTTTGGAAGCAAATCCAGAGCCTTTCCAATTCCGACAGACAAATCTTCTTTGGTAGTAGGAGTTTTGGCTGCTGCAAGTATCTTTTTTCCTTCCATATCATAAACGACGCCGTCGGTGCAGGTTCCCCCCGTGTCAATCCCGATTCCTATCCGCATCTCATTTCCTCCTGACGCTTTAAAGTAAAAACGGCAAAAACGCCGTAGCAAGGCTTAAAAAAATAAAAAATCCCAATACATCCGTAACTCCGGTGAGAAAAATAGAGGACGCTAAAGCAGGATCTTGATTTAACGCCTTTAACACCAGAGGAATCAACGCCCCGGAAAGCCCGGCAATCATCATATTGCATACCATAGCGCCGAAAATAATACAGCCCAAATAAAAATTCTGATAAATCAGACATACAATCATCCCGGTTCCCACTCCCATACAGATACCATCCACCAGTCCCACCGCCGCCTGTTTTACAATCAGCTTCCAGCTTCCCTTAAGCTCCAGCTCTCCCAAAGCAAGGCTTCGAATGATAACAGACAAGGTCTGATTCCCAGAATTACCGCTTAAGCCGGTAACAATCGTCATCGTAGCTGATAACGCCACCACCTGGGCAATCACATGTTCAAAGCTCTTAATGGCAAAAGACCCCAGAAAGGCCGTAATCAGATTGACACAGAGCCAAGGCAGCCTGCGGCGCACCGACTCCGGAATCGTACTGTCTATGGTTTCCTCCTTGCTGACGCCAGCCATCTGAAGCATGTCCTCCGTATGCTCCTCTAAAATAACATCAATAATATCATCCACTGTAATAATGCCAAGAAGCACCCGCCGTTTATTCACTACTGGAATAGCGTTCAAATCATATTTGGATACCAACAAAGAGACTTCCTCCTGGTCCGTCTCCGGCTCCACCCAAATCACCTGGTCGTCACTGATGCTGTCTAGGGTATCCGCGTCGTTTCCAATCAAAATATCCCGCAAATCCGCCGTCCCTACCAATTGTTTCTGATGATTCAGCACAAAAATCGTCTCGATAAGCTCCGTTTTAGGCCCGATTTCTTTAATCTTGCGAATGGCATTTCCAATGGTAAGCTGTCCGTTTAAGGCAATGTAATCCGTTGTCATCAGCCCTCCGGCTGTTTCCTCGTCATATCCCAGCAGCTCTGTTATGATTCTCCGCTCTCCCGCCCGCATCAAATCAATCAACTGCTTCCTGCGGTTGATCCGAAGATTCCCCAAGATATCCACGATATCGTCCTTTTGCATATAACTAAAAATCTTGAGGATCCGGCCATTGTCAAGATAACCGGCAAGCTCCACCTGAAGCTTCTCATCCGCCGCTTCTAAAAGCTCCGCCATCTTTTCATCATCATTGAAACTGCAGAACTCTTCTAAAAGGGTATCCTCCCATTCCTCCATGGCCTCCGCCAGATCTATAGGGTGTATATGCTCATACAGCTTCTGGATCTCTTCCGTGTCTCTTCGTTCCAATGCCCGGACCAAATGCTCCTTCCGTTCCTCCAAAAGCTCTTCCTGGCTGCGGTTTGTTCTCTGCTCCATGACGCCCACCCCTTTCTTCTATCGTATGGCTTTACTCTTATAGGAAAGTATGCCCTAATCGTCTTTTTTCATCATAGCACATTCAAAGCAGCAGCGACAACGAAAATCTCCCATTTTCATAAAAATCTAAGAATCTCTTTCTGTTATTTCGCGAAAAATATGGTATGATGGACATACCTAAATTTTATTTGGAGGTGCTATTATGAAAAAAAGAACTCTATCCCTTCTTTGCTTTTGGACGCTGCTCCTTTGTCTGACGGCTGGCTGCGGCCTTGCCCCGTCCCCAAAGCAGGAAGGCTCCCAGGACTCCTCAAATCCTTCGGAAGACAAGTCCCAGACAGAAGAAGAAACGCCAGACTCTGATTCCCAGACCAAAAAAGAGCCTGAGACAGAGGACGCTCAATTAGAAACAAATCTGCCGGACTCTGATTCCCAAACAGAACCAGATCTGCCGGACTCCGATTCCCAAACAGAGCCTCCCAAAGAGGAAGAGCTGGATTTGACTCAATTTGCCCCTATGGAAAAAGCCATGGACTCTCTTATGTTAAGCAGCATGGAGCAAAATTGTGACTATAACAGTACAGATCCCGTCTATATCTGGTTCTCCATTTATTATGGAATCATAAACCATACCGACGAAATTTCCTTAGCGGAACAAGTAGAAGACGCCATTCGTGTGCCTGCTATGGCCGTGCAGGAATTTGCCCTGGGACTGTTTTCTGATTGCGGCGAGCTTCCTCCCATTCCGGAGCAGGTGTCTGTAGTAAGCTACGACCAGGATTGGGACGCTTACCTTTTCCTTCCTATGGAACGCGGCGCCATTAAGACGCAAATATTAAGCGCATCCTCTGGTTCCGACGGAAGCGCCCGGATATCCGCCGCCTTATATAGCAAGGAGGACAACGCTCCCCTGTTCTGCGCTGCCTTTACCCTGGTGGAAAACCCCAATATAGACTCCATTTCCCAGCCTATGTTCCCATACCATATATCCGCCATGAAACGCTCTTCGGCAATTAACACCAACACCGACCAGCCTGTTTTAACCGGCAGTTACCAGGGGTTTACAGACAGCCATACGGTGGAATTCAAAGTTGACGGAAATCTGATGGCGTTCCAGGTCTATGACCAGGACATCATAGCCATCTTGTCTATCACAGAAGAAGGGGCGCAAGTATCCTTTGCCTCAGCCTCCGATGAATCCACTCAGGCCCGTACCATTACCAGCATTATGGGAAATTAATCCCGGAGAAATCCCGTGGTCTTTTCACTCTTTCATTCTGGTATGTTACGCCACGCTTAACACCGTTTTATATAAATCGGGCAGCAGGCTATCCACTTTACCTGCTGCCCTCATTGGTATTTCCCTATAATATTCCCAAACCAGCGCCATTTATCAAGTCAATTTTCTCAAGGAAACCGGCGCGATTTATCTGAGAGAAATTCTTCCACCCACAGTCCCCCGTCTTTGAAGCTTACCGTAATCTGCCCGCTGTCCTTGGTATACCAAATCCGGCTGCCGCAAGACTCCATTCTTTCTACCGCCTCTTTGCCCGGATGCCCATAATAATTCCCTTCTCCGCAAGAGACCACGGTTATTTTTGGACGGAGCTTTTCCAACAATTCCCGGCAGTTTGATCCATTGGAGCCATGATGGGAAGCCTTATACAAATTTGCCCTCAAGTCCGGATACTGCTTCACCAACCATTTTTCCTGGGCTTCTCCTATGTCTCCTGCAAATATTCCCGCTGCCAGCCACTGCTGGTTTCTCTGTTCCCAAACTTCCATTTTCAATACCATGGAAGCTTCATTCCGATCCTCCCCTTTGCTCTGGGGATACAGACAAGTCAGCCGCAAGGAAGACGTTCCTACCGCAGCTCCAGGGGATAAATAGCAAATTCTGGTTCCATGCCTTTTGGCCTGTCGGCACAATTCCTGCCATGCTTCGTCCCTCACCATCCCTTCCGCCAAAAATAAGCATTTGACACGGTATCCCTCTTCCCACACCTCTTTCAGGCCGCTGATGTGATCCTGGTCTCCATGAGAGACAAACCAACCGTCCACGGAATCAATCCCGCGATATTTTAAAAAAGGTAAGATCCTATATGTTCCCACTCCAGATTCGTCCGTGCTTCCGCCGTCCAGAAAAAAGACAGCCCCCTCCCCCTGGAAAAAAACGCCGTCCCCCTGGCCCACATCCAAAAAGCAGACCTGTGCCGTCTCTTTTTCTCCTGCCGCCGCCAATAAAAAGACCATTGCTCCAGGCAGCCACAAAAGCATCAGCCATGAGGCCGCAAGGCCTGACAGCCGCCGCCTCAAGGTCGGCTCCGTCTCTTCCGGGGCTCCTTTTCCATTCTTCTGATCTTGCTTTTGTTTGGCTATTTCCCTGTTTGTCCAGCGACTCATCCCATACAACGCTACGGCTAGGCATACATAATAGGCAACCGTCCAGCCCCCGTCGGGCCTTCCTGTAATCCGCAGGGCATTGGGCAGGCTTCCGATTTTGCCGCATATCCAGGCATTCCATCCTAACAACAGCTCCACCGGCTTTAGACAAATACTTGCCAAAGCGTCGCTCCAAAGCCCTAAAAGCCCTCCCAAAAGCCCCATACCCAGCAAAACGCCCATGGCGGGGAGCAGCAAAAGATTTCCAAAAAGTCCATATACCGGAACCTCATAATAAAAATATGCACTGACTGGAAGCGTCACCAATTGGATACACCCACTGACAAGCGCCATATCTTCAAAGGCCCTTCTCCCCTTATCCCACAAGGAAGGGCCGCCCTGACGCATCCGGCTCTTCCTTTTATTTCGAAGAACTGATTCTTTCCCTGACCTCTCCTTCTTCATGTGATATCCCAAATGCCTTTTCTGGCAGCGCCAAAACTCCTTGACGGCTTTGGTCACAACTACTACTGCCAGCACCGCCCCATAAGAAAACAAAAATCCTGCCTGCCACAAGCTCCCCGGATACTCCCAAAGCTGGAAAACAGCCGCAAGAGAAAGAGCCGTAACAGAATCATAAGCCATTCCCAAAACGTTTCCCAAGAGCATCACCAAAAACATCACCACCGCCCTTTGTGCAGACAGTCCCATGCCGCAGCACTGTCCAAAGCCAACTACAATTACCCCGGCAGCTCCTCCGGAAATTCCATAAGAGGCTCCTCTCCTTCGCAAAAAGCGGTAAATTCCCATTCCCAACAGAGAAATATGCAGTCCGGAAATCGCCAGGACATGAGAAACTCCAGACTCCTGGTACAGTTCTTTAATTTGAGGATCAAGCCCTTCTTTTTTTCCCAAGGCCATAAGGCTCATAACCCCGGCGCTTTTGGGAGATAAATGACGATGAT
Source organism: uncultured Lachnospiraceae bacterium (assembly GCA_946549035.1). GTDB lineage: Bacteria > Bacillota > Clostridia > Lachnospirales > Lachnospiraceae > 14-2. The sequence continues at coordinate 18,185 of CAMNQH010000034.1, forward strand.
ACACCTGGGCCATCCGTCCCTGAAGACGATACAGCGCTTCTTTCCACAATATTCTCTGACGTCTTACCAAACGGATTGTTTCTGCTTTTACCTTACACAAAACTCCTCTGGCATGTTCATAAGAGGTTTCATCAAAATTTCCTTCATTCCGGGCTTTATTAAGCTTTATTTTGTTTCCTGTTACTTGAATTGTATCGCCGATAGAATATGCATCGGCGTCGTGATAAATTAGAATTCTGCCGCATGAAATACGGCCTTTCAGATATATAAAAGAATCTTTCAAATGATAAATGATCGTCTCGTTCTTTTCTTCTTTCCAGTCTATAACGCCAGATACCGAGAGCACATTCTCTCCTTCCAGCATCTGACTGACCTTCTCAGCCAAGGCCTGGTGCTGCTGGTGACGGCCATAACCTAGTCCCAGGCATAACAGGCATACCGCCAGACGCAGGATTATAAAAGCCCCCTCCAAGCGTCTGTCAGCCCGCTTTTGCCCCGAAAATCCCGGTCTTCGCTTCCATTGCCCCCGCCAGGTAAGCACCAGCCATCCCAGGTAACCTATCCAACACACCAACACCAAACAATTTTGGTATGGATAGCCCCATACTCCAAGAAGAAAAGCAACTGCCATCTGGGCTAGCACCCGTTCAGCCACCCGCTCCTCCTTTCTGACCTTCCTCCGCTTTTTTTGCAGATTCCAGATAATCCAAATTCCGCTCATACACCGTACTTAGCGAAAACTTTTCCCGGTATGTGATACTGGTATCTCCATTCACCGAAATCTGCACCTTATTAATATTAGAAAGCTCCACTAAAGAATTGACGATGGAATAAATCACAACGCCTTCCTCAATCTCATAATTCTGATTTAAAAACCCCTCGTCAAGATTCACAAAGCAAACGCCGTCCAGTACAGAAACACTTACCAGCTTTGTTCCGTTTGGAATGGCCGACATGCCTTCTGAGCCGATGGGGCCGTTGATCAGCTGCTCCATCACCAGCTTTTCCAATGAAATATTACTGTTATAATGGCGTTTCTGCGTCTCCTGCACCAGCCCCTTTCCCTTCTTATCCGAAAAATAAAGGGTAATGGTAGCTGTCTGGATAGAATTGATCTGTTCTCCCGGATTCTCAATAAAGCTTTCCGCCGTCATAAGCCCAATAGGCGTACCGCCGGCGTCCATCAGGGGCCCGTCCCCCACATAAAACGAAATGAAATCCACATCCTCCACTTGAATCAAGGTGCGCACCACCGCCGCCCGGCACAATACCTCGGATACTTTATCCATCTGAGAATATTCACTGCCGAAATTCAGCTGCAGCTGCCCTTTGGACAAGGACCAGGAAAGAATCTGGGCTTGGCCTCCCAGGGGATTCCAATAATCCACGCTCTCTGGATCCTCCCCCAGCTTCTGAATCATGTCCCGGATCATTTCCTCACTGTCCTTCTTGGCAGGCTCATACGCCACAGGCACCAGCTTCGTCTGCTCTTTGTTCAAATAAAAAATACTGTACTGGGGCCTTTCATCCTTCTTTCTTCCGCAGCCCGCTAACAGCGCCAGCAATGTCAACACACCAAGCAAGGCGAATATCCGTAGTTTCATGAAGACCTCCTATGCAATATAATTCAGCGGGATACGCACGGTAAATATGGTGCCCTCTCCCACCTTACTGTGAGCCTTGATCGCTCCCCGGTGCATCAAAATAGCGCTTCTTGTAATGGCCAGACCCAGACCTGTTCCTCCAATCTCCCGGGAATGAGACTTATCCGCACGGTAAAAACGCTCATAGATATGCTCCAGATCCTCTTCCGGAATCCCCATGCCAGAGTCCTCCACCCGAACGAAAAAGTATTTATGATCCGCATTTAAGGATACATGGACCCAGCCCTCCTCTTTGTTGTATTTAATCGCATTTTCCACAAGATTTGTGAGGGCAAGGGATAATTTTACTTCATCAATTTCTGCCGTCACCGGGCGGAAGCTTTCCATCACCAACTCAATATTTTGCTTTTGGGCGATGGGCTTCACTCTTTTTAAAATCAATTCCAAAAGTTCGTTGATATTTACAGCTTCAATATTCAACGTTCCGGCGGACTTATCCATCTTTACCAAGGAAAGCAAATCGTTGATAATCTTATTCTCCCGCTCAATCTCTTCCGCAATATCCGTCATAAATTCTTTATACAATTCCACCGGAACCTCTCCCTGGCCCAACAAGGAGTCCGCTAATACCTTCATAGAGGTCAAAGGCGTTTTTAATTCGTGGGAGACATTGGAAACAAATTCCTGGCGGGACTGGTCAATGACCTGCATCCGTTTGATCATCTCATTGAAGGCCCGGGAAATCGCTTCTGTCTCCGTATAATCGGAGATGGATAAGGCCTCCTCTCCTTCTCCGGTCTGCACCTCGTCAATGGACTTAGGAATCCTGCCCAGAGGGCGCACCAGACGCTGAGAAAGAAATAGAGCCAAAGCCGCCGCCACAATTCCGCAGGCAGCCACAATCACCATAGCGTTATCTTTCAAATATTCATAATTCGCCACAATACTGTCAGTAGAAACGCTGACCAAAAGAACGCCTAAAATCTCTTCTGTCTTACTGTCCGTTAAAGGGATGGTCATTTCAATATAACGGTTCTGGGAATCGTATTTGGAAATCTCTTCTCCCTTAAAGCTTTTGACTACCTCCTCAGAAATAATCGCTTTTCCGGCGTCCAGGTTATACGTATCCTTTACAATGACAAAATTGCTGTTAATCAAAAGCACCCGCCCGTCATATATATTAGACAGCAGCTCCAACTGAGCGTTGATTACATCCAGGGAGGTATTATTTAAATAATCATATGTAACAATCTGGGTTCCCAGAATTTTAGCCTGGCTTAGAATATCAATCCTCCGGTTGGATACCGCCTTGTTCTCATATGTCTTCAAAATCCCTGCCCGAAGGGCCATGCCCGGAAGAACGCCGATGAAAAGCATCCAAAAAAAGATCCGGAACTTTAAACTTTTATAAAACTTGAATTTTTTCATTTCTTCCCCTGTCAGCCTTGATAATAATAACCCACACCCCATTTGGTGTGTACGTATTTCGGCTCGCTGGGGTTCGCTTCAATCTTCTCCCGCAGGCGGCGCACATGGACGTCCACCGTCCGCACGTCTCCCGGGTATTTATCTCCCCACACCAGCTTCAACAAGCTCTCCCTGCTGTATACTTTATTGGGATTTGTAACCAAAAGCTCCAGCAAATCAAATTCCTTGGCCGTCAGGTTTACTTCTTTATCCATAATATACAGTCTGCGGCTGTCGCAGTCCAGCTTCAGATCTCTGCTTTCTTTCACCCTGGAAGTCTCCTTCTTAGGCTGTCTTGCACTGGTCCTGCGCATAATGGCTTTGATACGGGCTTTTACTTCCAGGATATTAAAAGGCTTTGTGATGTAATCGTCCGCCCCGTACTCCAATCCCAGAATCTTATCCATATCGTCTCCCTTGGCCGTCAGCATCACGATAGGCACCATGGAAAAATCACGAATCTGCTGGCACACTTCAAACCCGTCCATTTTTGGCAGCATAATGTCCAAAAGAATCATGTCATAGTTATTTGCCGTAGCCAGACGCAACGCTTCCTCTCCATCGTATGCACAGTCAACCTCCATGCCGTCTTGCTCCAGACTGAACCGGATCCCTTTTACGATTAACTTTTCATCATCGACTACAAGAACCTTCTTTGCCATCACTTCACCTCAATCTACTTTGATACGATCCTTTATTTTGGAAAAAACTCCTTCTTTGATGCCTTCAATCTCCATAACATCCTCGATCCTGCCAAACCCTCCATGGGTTTCTCGGTAAGCCAAAATCCCTTCCGCCTTAGCCTGGCCGATGCCCGGAAGTCCCAGTAACTCCTCCAAGGAGGCCGTATTCAAATTCACCCGGCCGTCTTCCTTTGTACCCTGGGCCGCCGTCTCCTCCGGCTCCTCTCCCTGGGCATACACATAAATCATCTGTCCGTCCGAAAGAGGCGCCGCCTGGTTTAAAAGACGCCCGTTGGCCTGGTCCGTCAATCCTCCTGCCAAAGCAACGGCCTCAAATACCCTGCTCCCTTCTGAAAGCTCATACACTCCGGGCTTACCCACAGCCCCGGACACCTGCACATAGATTCGGGAGGGCTCTTGATTCAAAGAAGCTTCCTTACCTTCCGCTTCTGCTTCCTCTTTCTCCTGGGAATCTCCCGGCAAATCACAAAGCTCGTTCCCTAAGGATTCCACAAATATCTCTCCCTTGCTGCCGCAGGATGACAGCAGCAGGCACAGACAGCAAACGGCCAGCATAACGATTTTCTTTTTTCTTATATCCTTCATATTCTATTCCTTTCTGGAACAGAACGGATACGAAACCATCCCCATTGTAACGAAAAATTGTAATTATTACAAGAGTATTTCAAAATTATTTTATTCCCATTTAAAAAGTATAATTCCCCCGATGCAAACTCCCATGCCCAAAAGCCTTCTCCACTCAAAGGAAACCTTTTCCACGCCGAACATTCCGAAGACTTCAATCAGATAAGCGATCAAAAGCTGAGACACGACAATTAACATAACAGCCTGGGCCGGCCCCAACGCTTCCATGCTTTTAATTACCGTATACGTAATGAACGCGCCGATCACTCCCCCCAGCAGCATATATTTCGGCTCCACCTGCAATATGCCTCCAAAGCTCTTTCGGTCGCAGAAAAACCAGGCCACAATGCAAATAATAAACGCCGAAAATTGTACCCAGCTATTGGACACCCACATACTGGTGCTTTTTGTCACCTGCGTGTTAAAAACCCCCTGTACGCTCATCAGCGCCCCGGAAAGCAGCGCAATAAAAATTCCAATCATGTTCTTCCTCCTGATTTTTCGATGCAGCAGCCCGCCTTTTCTAAAGCCGCCGCATCTTTTTTCATAGGATTTCCCATAATTGGAATTTTTATTCTAAATGATGTAAGGGCTATTACATGCAGCTTTTTATCGCAGCCTTCAGCTTTACTGCCATTTCGTCCACATGTGATCTTTCAATAATCAAGGGCGGCAGCATCCGCACCACGTCCTTTCCCGCGGTAATCACCAAAAGGCCCTGCTCCTGTGCCGCTTTCACCACGTCCCCCACCGGAATATCCATGATCAGTCCCTGCATCAGTCCAAGTCCCCGGCGTCCCTTTACACAGTCAAATTCCTGTACCAACGCTTCTAGGGTTTTCTCCAGATACAGTCCCATTTTTTTCGCGTGTTCACAGATTTGGTCCCGCTCAAAAATTTCAAACACCTTGTCTACCGCCGCGCCTACCAGAGGATTCCCCCCATAGGTGCTGCCATGATCCCCCGGCGCAAGAGACTGCTTTGCCACATCCTCTGTCAGGAAAAACGCGCCCACGGGAACGCCCCCTCCAATGGCCTTGGCGCAAGCCATAATGTCCGGCTTCACGCCGTAATGCTGCCATGCGAACATCTGTCCGCATCTGCCCATGCCGCATTGAATTTCATCCAGGATTAACAACATATCATGAGCCCGGCACAATTCTTTTACTCCCTGCAAGAATCCCGGCTCTGCAGGGTAAATTCCCCCTTCTCCCTGTACCGTCTCCAAAAGAATGGCGCAAGTAGTCTCATCTATCTGAGCCTTCACCGAATCCAGGTCGTTAAACACAGCAAACCGCACCCCTGGCAGCAAAGGAGCAAACGCTTCCTGATAATGGGAATTTCCCGTTACGGACAAAGCCCCCATGCTTCTTCCGTGAAAGGAGTTCTCCATGGCTATGATGGTATGATTTGTATGTCCGTCCCTGGTATACGCAAACTTTTTGGCCGCCTTTATGGCTCCTTCTATGGCCTCCGTTCCGCTGTTGGTAAAAAAAACTCTCTCCATACCCGCCGCTTTTACGGCCCGGTCGGCCGCCCTTGTCACCGGCAGATTGTAAAACAAGTTAGACGTGTGCATCAAACGATCCACTTGTTCTTTCACAGCGTCATTCAATTCCCGGTTCCCGTATCCCAAGGCCTGCACTCCGATTCCCGATGCAAAATCCAGATACTGTTTTTTTTGGGTATCGTAGAGATAGACGCCTTCCCCTTTTTCCAAAATAATGGGATAGCGGTTGTAGGTGTGTAAAAGACATTGATCCGCCGTATCCATATACTCTTGGTTATTCTTCATAAAAACGTTCCTCCCCGTCTCCTAAAATAGCCGTGCCGATTCCTCGATTGGTGAATATTTCCAACAGCAGGCAGTGAGCAATTCGCCCGTCTAAAATATGTACTCTGGAAACGCCGTTTTCAATGGCGTCAATACAATTATTCAGCTTGGGCAGCATTCCGCCGCCGATATTGCCTGCTAAAAGCAGCTCCCTGGCATGGGAAACCGTCAATTCAGAAATCAAGCTTCCCGGGTCTTTCGGGTCTTTATATACTCCCTCAATATCCGTCAAAAACGCCAGCTTTTCTGCTTTTACAGCCCGGGCAATGGCGCAGGCCGCATCGTCCGCATTGATATTATACGTATCAAAATGCTCGTCCAGTCCCACAGGGCACACAATGGGCAGAAAATCCTTTTCCAGCAAATCATACAGAATCTTGGGATTTACTTCTGTGATCTCTCCCACATAACCGATGTCCTGGCCCTGGGAATATTTTTTTTCCACCTTCAAAAGGCCGCCGTCCTTGCCGCTGATCCCCACAGCCAGCACTCCCAGCTCCTGTACCATCTGCACCAAGGACTTGTTTACCCTGCCCAACACCATTTCTGCAATCTCCATGGTATCTGCGTCCGTCTTACGAAGTCCGTTGACAAATTCTGGCTCCATTCCGCTTTTTTCCACCCAGCGGCTGATTTCCTTCCCGCCCCCATGTACAATAATAGGCTTAAATCCTACCAGCTTTAACAAGGTCACGTCCTGAATCACATGACGCTTTAACTCTTCATCCACCATTGCGCTGCCGCCATATTTTACTACGATAATTTTCCGGTTAAACCGCTGAATATAAGGAAGGGCTTCAATCAATACCTCCGCCTTTTTCAGTACATCCTTCATATAATTTTCTTCCATGACACACTCCTTCTAAGAACGGTAATCTGCATTAATCTTTACATAATCATAGGTTAAGTCGCATCCCCAGGCTGTAGCTGAGCATTTTCCCATTTTCATATCAACCAGAACTGTCACTTCCGAATCTGACAAGATCCTGGTTGCCTCCTCCTCACTGTAATCAGCGGCCGCCCCGTCCTTGTAAATCTGGATTTGGCCGGATTTACTCTGGAAAAACAGTTCTATAGCCTCCGGGTCAAAAGAAACGCCGGAATAACCCAAGGCGCACAAAATACGCCCCCAGTTGGCGTCATGGCCAAATATCGCCGCCTTGGTAAGAGAAGAGCAAATCACGGATTTGGCCAATATTCTTGCATGTTCTTTGGTGTCTGCATGAATGACCTTTGTTTCAAACAGAGCCGTAGCCCCTTCTCCGTCTCCCGCCATTTTTTTTGCCAACGTCTCATTCACAAAATGAAGCGCTTCCACAAATTTACCGTAATTCTCGTCTTTTGTTGTAATAACCGGATTTCCTGCCATGCCGTTGGCTAAAATCAGCAGCGTATCGTTGGTGGAAGTATCTCCGTCCACCGAAACCATATTAAAGGTATCTTTCACATCCTCTTTCAAGGCTTCCACCAGCAGCTCCTTGGAAATTGCCAGATCCGTAGTTAAAAATCCCAGCATGGTACACATATTGGGATGAATCATACCGGAGCCCTTGCACATGCCTCCCAAGGTTACGGTCTTTCCCTCCACTTCGAAGGTTACGGCTGCTTCCTTTTCTCTGGTATCTGTCGTCATAATAGCGCAGGCCGCCTGACGGCCGCTTTCTAATGTATCCGAAAGCAACGGAACCATCTGCTCCACTCCCGCCGCAATCCGCTCCATAGGAAGCTGCATACCAATGACCCCGGTGGAGACCACCAGCACCTGATTGGACGGAATCTGCATCAGACGTTTTACACATTCAGCCGTTTCCCGGCAATACCTCATGCCCTCTTGTCCAGTACAGGCGTTGGCGATGCCTGCATTCATCACCACTGCCCGGGCATGGGTTTCTTCTGTCACAATATTCCGATCCCATTGCACCGGAGCCGCTTTTACTACATTGGATGTAAAAGTGCCCGCCGATACCGCCGGGACCTGGCTTATGAGCAAAGCCATATCCTGCCGGTTCTGATATTTAATGCCTGCGGCCGCAGACGCCGCCAAAAACCCCTTAGGGGCCGTTACACCGCCTTTGATTACCTTCATGGTAAGCCTCCTTTTTTCTATTGAAACGTGGTAATATTTTCTTCATTCAACACAAAATCATAATAATTCAAATCTTCCCGCAGCGTCCAGCCCACCTGCTTCCAAAAGCAGTTGCCCACCTCGTTGGAACGAAAGGCAATTAAATTCACTTTGGAAATATGCTCCGCCCGCAGGGCTTCCATAGCCGCCACAGCCATTCGCTTGCCAATGCCATGCTTGCGATATGCTTCCTTTACACATACATGGTAAAAACAGCCCCGCCTGCCGTCATGGCCGCATAAAATTGCGCCGATAATCTCCCCCTGCTCCTGGGCCACAATGCTGGTGGAAGGATTCCGCCTCAGAAACCGTTCAATCCCTTCCCGGGAATCGTCTACGCTTCGAATACCAAAGCCCTTAATGGTCTTCCACAGCTGATAGACCTGGTCGTAATCCTCTGCTTTCATTGCCCGAATCTCCATAACATCCTCCTAAGGAAACATAGGTACCAGAGATAATCCCATATCCTCCGGCAATCCAAACATCAGATTCATATTCTGCACGGCCTGTCCCGCCGCGCCCTTTACCAGATTATCCATAGCCCCCATCATAATCACCCGGTTGGTACGTGTATCGCATACGGCATTGACGTCCACATAATTACTTCCTTCTACCCATTTGGTCTGGGGACAGACGCCAGAGGGCAGCAGGCGCAGAAAGCGTTCTTTCCCATACTCCTCCTCATAAGCGCTGCGAACCTGCTGTGGCGTCACTCCTTCTTTTAAGGAAGCGTACGCAGTAATCAAAATTCCCCGGTTCATGGGAACCAAATGAGGCGTAAAATTCAACGTAACCTTCTGGCCCGCCGCATATCCAAGCTGTTCTTCGATCTCCGGGGTATGACGGTGGGTGGCCACTCCGTAAGCCTTGATATTCTCATTTACTTCACAAAAGAGATGATCTGTCTTAGCGCCTCTGCCTGCACCGGAGGTTCCGGACTTGGCGTCTATAATTAAGGTAGACAAATCCAGATACCCCCGAACCGCCAGGGGATAGATGCTGAAAAAGGAACAAGTGGGATAGCATCCCGGATTAGCCACCAGACGCGCGCCTCTCACCTGCTCCCGGTTTCGTTCGCACAGGCCGTATACAGCCTCCGGAAGGAACTGAGGGCTTTTATGCTTGATTTGATACCAGTCCTCATAAACCTTTACATCCTTGATTCGGTAATCTGCGCTTAAATCAACGACCTTCGCTTTATTTAAGATATTCTCATTTAGAATTCCCGCCAAATACCCCTGGGGCGTAGCCGTAAAAATCACGTCGGCTTCTTTTGCCAGAGCCTCCAGGTCGTCCTCCCGGCACACGTCTTCCACCAGACGAAACATATTCTGATATATGGCTGCGTATTTTTGGTCAATATAACTTTTGGATCCATACCACACCACTTCCGCCTCGGGATGCCCCAGCAAAATACGCACCAGCTCTCCTCCAGCATACCCGGTAGCTCCAATAATTCCTGCTTTTATCATAGTCTCACTCTCTTTTCTTTCGGTTATACCTGCATAATTATACATTCATTCCCCCATGAATGCAACACTTTTTTCTGATATTCCAAAAGAACCTGACAGCTTCTTATCCCTTCCATATTTGTGAAAGGCAGAAACACTCCACAATTCATATATATACAGAAAAAAGATTCCTTCTCGTTGTTTTGTACATAAATATTCATTTTTATTGGATATAGATGTATACTTTTTCACTTGAAATTTTAATGACAGTGTTGTATATTTAAAAAAGCAAATGCGGCTTTCATTCAGAAGGATGAAAAACCGTCAAAAGAAAAACACGGAGGATATATCATGAAAGAAAAAGTTGTTTTGGCATATTCCGGCGGCCTTGATACCACCGCCATCATTCCATGGTTAAAGGAAAATTTTGATTACGAGGTTATCTGCTGCTGCATCGACTGCGGCCAGGGAGAGGAACTGGATGGATTGGAAGAACGCGCAAAGCTTTCCGGCGCCAGCAAATTATACATAGAGGATATTGTGGATGAGTTCTGCGACGACTTCATCCTGCCCTGCGTCCAGGCAGGGGCCGTCTATGAGAACAAATACCTGCTGGGAACCTCCATGGCCCGTCCCGGCATCGCAAAGAAGCTGGTGGAAATTGCAAGAAAAGAAGGCGCCAGCGCCATCTGCCATGGAGCCACTGGAAAAGGAAACGATCAAATCCGGTTTGAGCTGGGCATCAAAGCATTGGCTCCCGACCTGAAAATCATCGCCCCCTGGCGTATGACTGATATATGGACCATGCAATCCAGAGAAGACGAAATCGCTTACTGCAAGCAGCACGGCATTGATTTGCCCTTCTCTGCCGACTCCAGCTACAGCCGTGACCGGAACTTATGGCATATCAGCCATGAGGGCTTAGAATTAGAAGATCCTGCCGCCGAACCCAACTACGATCATCTTTTGGTCTTAGGCGTTACTCCCAAGAATGCGCCGGAAGAAGGAGAATATGTTACCATGACCTTTGAAGCCGGCGTTCCCAAATCTGTCAACGGCAAAGAGATGAAGGTATCCGATATCATCCGCACCTTAAACGAACTGGGGGGCAAGCACGGCGTCGGTATCGTGGATATTGTAGAAAACCGGGTGGTAGGCATGAAGTCCCGGGGCGTATACGAGACTCCCGGCGGAACCATTCTAATGGAAGCTCATCAGCAGCTGGAAGAGCTGGTATTAGACCGCGCCACCATGGACGTAAAAAAAGACATGGGCAATAAAATGGCCCAGATTGTATACGAGGGAAAATGGTTTACTCCTCTTAGAGAAGCCGTACAGGCTTTTGTGGAATCCACCCAGAAGTATGTAACCGGAGAAGTAAAGTTCCAGTTATACAAAGGAAACATCATCAAAGCCGGAACTACTTCCCCATATTCTCTCTACAGCGAATCCCTGGCCAGCTTTACCACGGGTGAATTGTACGACCACCACGATGCAGACGGATTCATTACATTGTTCGGCTTGCCCTTAAAGGTTCGGGCAATGAAAATGGCCCAGTTAGAGCAGGAAAAATAACAACTACCCATAAGTCATCTTACACAGGAGGGGCGTCCTCCCCTCCTGTAAAATAAAAAAATTTGTAATTTTTTGAAAATGTACTTTACAATTTTTTCTAACTGTGCTAGAATAAATATCGTGCTTGTGGTAAACAAGTCATAATTGCGGAAGTGCTGGAATTGGCAGACAGGCAAGACTAAGGATCTTGTGTCTGTATAGACGTGTGGGTTCAAGTCCCATCTTCCGCATGTAACCCTGGTAAATCCAAAGTTTACCAGGGTTTTTTCTTTTTAAAACTTTCTATCCATTCCTTTTTTACTCGCAAGACTGTTTTGAAGTTTTCAGCATCTGACGAGCAAAGATAAGGAGCATTTCCATGAAAAAATTATCCCTTAAAAACTCAGACAATCTAATCGTGGACGAAGCGTTTGCGGACTTCAAAGGAAGTTGCCGGATTAAAAATCTGTCTGGGGAAACAATCAAACTTTATCAGTATCAATTTAACGTATTCCACCGTTTCTTAGATGATGAAACATTCCTTATCTCTGATGTTACGCCGGCTACTGTAAACAGCTTTATATTGGAGTTGCGTTCCGATAAGCATGTCTGCAATGATGTGACGGTCAACACCTACCTTAGAGGGCTTTGGGCTTTCCTTTATTACTGTATGGAAATGGACTATATGGCTGATTTTAAAATCCGTATTCCAAAGGTAGATAAGAAGCTCAAGGAAACCTATACCGATTCGGAACTGAATATGCTTTTGAAAAAGCCCAACTTAAAGACCTGTGGATTTTCGGAATATAAGATTTGGGTATTCTCCAATTATCTTTTAGGAACTGGAAACCGTATCTCCACCGCCCTTAGTCTTAAAATAGAGGATATAGACTTTGACAGCAGTATGATAAAGTGAGGAAAATGGAAGTTCGTATTTCTATAAGCACTCCCGAAAAGGCGAGATACCATATCCAGACATGGAGAATGGCGACAAACAGAATTCTTAAATACTGTCGTGTTCCACAGGAGATGAAAAAAGTGTTCATAGCCTATCTTGTAAGCCTGTTTATTGGAGATATAGAACACCCGTGTTTAGTGCTGAATGGCAGTCAGGGTTCGGGAAAAACAACAATGAACGCCTTTATAAAGGCATTAATTGACCCTTGGCTGATAATAAACCAAGTCTGTTTCCTAAAAATGATGCCGATTTAGCCTTGATGTTTCGGGATAACTATCTGGTGGCGTTTGATAATCTTCAAACACTGAATGCAAGGCTGAGTGATAAGCTTTGCATGATAATAACTGGTATTACGGATTCTCGTAGGAAACTCTATACAGATGATGAAATGGTGCATTTTGATTTGTGTCAGCCAATTATACTGAATGGTATTCATGATATTGTAAAACGTGAGGATATGCTTAGCCGCTGTATTATTATGAATTTAGAGAAGCCTATTGGTAAGGAAGACGTAAGTGAAAAGGTTTCTCTAATGGAAGAATTTATGAATGACAGAGCGATTATTCTGGGCGGAATATTCGATATATTGAAAGAGGTACTGTATTTTTATCAGCCTAATTACGCCTCAAGAATGGGATATGATGTAAGAATGTCCAGTTTTTATGATTATGGCTATTAGATTTGTGAGGTGTGGGAAGCCGGAGCTGAGTTTTGCGCTGATTATATCTCCTTACTGAAGGAGCAGCTAAAGGGATTTAAGAAAAATACCGATTTAATTGAGTTAATGAAATGTTTTCTTGAAGGCTATGATTTACAGTGGGAAGGGACAATGTCCGAACTATTGACTGATTCGAAAGATACAAAAAAGTTGCTTACCAAGATATATGAGGATACGAAAATTCCGCTCCGCACCGAATGGTGGGCGGTGTGAATTTTAAACCTTTAAAGTTTTAAAATATGCCATTCAGAAAATCTATTATCTTACCGTTTTAGTATGTATAATCACGTTGCCTTGTAAGAATGCTTTCCCAATCACGTTCCTCTCTCAGCACCCTTAAGACATGGATTTCTTTTTCGGATTCTATGATAATGTAAAAAATAATAGACGGCGGAAATGGGTTCTTGTAAATAGAATATCCACGATAACATAGATATGTCTTTCCAAAAATACCGCCTAATATTTCAAGTTTATCCAAACGCTCCTTTATCTCTTCCTGAAAGCGGTCAGCCCTCGCTATCCCAAACTGCGCTTCTATATAATCTGCAATTTCGGTTATATCATAAACAGCTTCCCACGTTACGATAACTTTATACTTCTGCATTTCTCCGCCTGTTCCTTAATTCGGTAATTTTAACAAAAGCTTCTGTTAAAGGCAATTCTCTTCCGGCTTCCATATCGTCAATGCCTCGGTCAAGCATTTTAAGCATTTTTTCGTAATTGATTGTTTCGTTCACTTTTTCATCTTGTAATGCATATGCCATAAACTCACCTGCTTTCTTCTTGCCATTGATACTTCTTAAGTTAAGATACCATAGTCCTATCTATGAATCAAGTTTTTTCTCATTTCTATTCTGCCAAAACCAGTGCTTTTTATCCATGTGCAAAATTTTAAAAAATCCTTTACTTTTCTCGCAAGATTAGAGACAATTAAAGTGTCAAGAAGTAAATGATGACTCGTCAGACTATTTTCTCTACATTGAGTAGTCTTACGACATAAAACTGAAAAGTATCTTGCGCGGAAAAAGAGTTAACTCATGATTTATCAGGGCTTTATGCGAAAGTGTCAGAACTGGCAGACGAGCAAGACTGTTTTGCCGTTTTCTAAGCATCTGACGAGCAAAGATAAGGAGCATTTCTGTGAAAAAATTATCCCTTAAAAACTCAGACAACCTAACCGTGGATGAAGCGTTTGCAGATATGTGGGCTGTGTTTCTTTCTCGCTGTCCTCCGCGCCGGTCGGTTCGTCGGCAAGGGTAATGGCCGGTTTGCTGGCTAACGCCCTCGCAATGGCTACCCGCCCGGCACAATGGAAAATGCGCAATCTAATATCTACGATGAAAAAACTAAAGCTCCCCTCGAAAATAAGGACAGAGAAAAACGCCGCTTCCCGAAGAAACGGCGTCGTTCAATTAAGAGCATGGGATCAGGATGTTCAACCGATAAGTTCTTTCTTCCTGTTGGAAGCCGCACTGGCCGCCGTATTTCTCTACGGCTTTTTTGATGTTGGGAATACCAAAGCCATGCACAAAGCGGTCTTTCTTTGTGGTTCCCTCTGTGAGATGGTTTCCCGGCAGCATATTATTTTCTATGGTGATAAGCAGCATATCCCGGACACGCTCGGCCTTAACAGTAATCAGACGCTTGTACTCCGGCAGATTTTCGCTGGCCTCTATCGCGTTGTCAATGGCGTTGCCGAAAATGGTGCTGATGTCCAGCGGCTCCATAAAGCCGATCCCGTGAAAGTCAACCATAGCGGAAAAATCAATCTGTTTTTCATGAGCCTTTGCCGCCTTATCTTTCAGAATGATGTCCAGAAATTCATTTCCCGTATGCACATAGTCCTCGTAGGCCGCAATTTGGGAGCGCAGCGTTTCCGCCATCTGGCGTGTTTCTTTTGTGTTCTGACTGCTTTCCATTACAAGCAAGTGGTTTTTCAGGTCATGGTAGATAGAGCGAACCCGTTCTTCATCTTTCATTTTTTCTTGATAGTAAGCAAATTGCTGTTGTAGCTGGGCAATCTGCATTTTATCCCGCTGCCCCTGCTCCCGGAGATAGGACACATTTCTGGAATACAAAAATTGCACAATAAAAACTACACAGAGTACAGATGTAATTAAATCCAATAATGATGTATCGGATGTTCTCAAATTCAAATATCCATAAGTGCTTGCAAATGATACACCGAAAACCAAAAGAAAACTGATAGATACAATAGCTACATCTTTTGCCAGAATATCATATTTGAAATTCTTTAATAAGCAGTAGGTAACCATCAAAAATAATAACCTTAGTAGCATGATAAAAACATATATCTGCCATTTAATAATAGCTGTTCCATCCACTTGTGTTATTATATCGCCATGATAAACAAAATCCATAATAGAAAGCCCAACTGACTCTGTAAATGGTATTATCAATAGGTAGGATAGCTCCATGACAATCAGCGCCCGGCGGAATGACACTTCATAGCACAGAAGTGTTAATCCTAAAAGCAAAGCCAGCAACGCCAAAAGACGATGTGCTCCTATATCCACGAAAAAGGTCATAACAATAACCGCCATTGCATAAACAACCGGTGGGATAATTCTGCTGATTACTTTTTGAAATCGGCAAGTCTTACAGAAACACAAAGTCATTACATAAAAAATAGCCGCTTCTGTTATTGTTGCCACGATGTCTAACAAATCATAAAGCCACATTACAGCATATCCCCCCAATAATCAGCTAAACGTTCCATAAACTCTTTGCGCTTCGGCTGGCTGATGGGGATAATCTCACCAGTAATCAGTTCAAGTTCCAGCTTATTCACACCCTTTACATAAAACAAATTTACAATGTAGCTGGTGTGGCAGCGAATAAAACCTTTGCCTTGTAGCGCTTGTTCCATCTCTTTCATACTCTTGTAACAGATAATATTTTCCTGCTCTGTATGTAGGAGCAAATTGCGGTTAAAGGTTTCTACATAGCGGAGAGATTTCAGAAACACCTTATATCTCCCTGTATCGTTAGTAATCACCATAGCGGGGCTATCGTCTTTCCGATGCTTTTTCAACCACTGATCCATTTCCGCTTTTAGCCGGACATACTTCATCGGCTTAATGATGTAATTGGTGGCCTGATATTTATATCCCTCTAAACCGTATTGTGTGAGGGTAGTCAAAAAGATAATACCGACCTTTTCATCCATCTGGCGGATGCGTTCGGCGGCTCGCAGGCCATTCACCAGCCGCATTTGAATGTCAAGGAAAATCAGATCAATGGTGGTATCGTACTTTTCAATTAACTCCATACCGTCGTAATAAACAGTTACCTTTATTTCTATGCCGGTTTCGGCGGCGTATTGATTTAATAAGCTTGTCATGTGTATGACAAAATTTTTCTCATCATCGCAGATTGCTATGTGTATCATTTCGTTCCTCTCCATGTCCAGTATTCCACGAAATATTATACTGTACTTTGAGTCTGTTCTCAATGGCAATCTTAGAAGAAGCGGGAGTAACTTTGCTTTTTTTCGCAAGTCTGCAGTACACAGTAATATAAGTTTTTTCTTGTTTTTGTAATTATATCAAAAACCAGAGATTTTGTATTTACCTAAAATGGCGAATATTTTCGCTTGTAGGTTGAAATATTTGATTTTGATTTGATTACAATAGACAAAAATATCTGAAATCTACACAATATAGATCATAAAGTGCTTTCTATTTCGCCACAGGTTGGAAAGGATCACAGGGTTTTTATAGGAATTGTATTGTTTGCGAGAGCCACAAATACTGCATACCGCTTTCATCGCTGAAAGAGAAGCATAAGAATATGAAATTTACCAATTCCCGTATATTTCATGTTATAATGTATTACATGATTTTGTTCCCCTCAATTTTCCTTTATCAGGGCTCGGAACGCCCCATGGAAAGATATACACAAGGGAAACTTTAAGGGAAAGTTCACCTGCGATAAACTTAGTGTTTTCAAAGGTTAGCGATTATTTTAATAACAAAATATAACAGCTAATATTTCCCTTGAAATTCATCAAATCACAATCGGAATTTGCAGATGATTTTCTTGAACTTTCCTTATTTTTCAAGGCTTTTAG